>NZ_JALQCX010000029.1:0-52307 GCF_023241665.1 Pseudomonas morbosilactucae
ATCCGCCCTTTGTAGGAGCTGGGCTCGCCAGCGATAGCGCCCTCAAGCCCTTTGCAAAACCCGAGGCCCCATGCCGGCAAGCCGGCTCCCACATTCACATGGAAGGCATCGAAATACCCATTGTAGGAGCTGGCTCGCCAGCGATAGCGCCCCCAAGCCCTGTACAAAACCCGAGGCCCCATCGCCGGCAAGCCGGCCCCGGCGGGGTCAGTGGTTCATGCTTTGGAAATGCTCGAGCATGCGCTGGGCGTCGGCGGTGACGCCGCTGAACAATTCAAACGCCTTGACCGCCTGGAACACCGCCATGTTGCCGCCATCCAGGGTCCGGCAACCGAGGGCGCGGGCGTTGCGCAGCAGTTCGGTTTCCAGCGGGAAGTAGACAATCTCGGCCACCCACAGGTCCGCGCGCAGCAACTCCACTGGCACGGGCATCCCCGGTAGCTTGGCCATGCCCATGGGCGTGGTGTTCACCAGGCCGTTGGCGGCGCCGAGGGTGGCGGGCAGGTCCACACCCGCCTTGGCCCGGCCGGGACCGAAGTGCTGATTGAGGTTGTCTGCCAGGCTCTGGGCGCGGCTGCTGTCCACATCGAAAATACTCAGTTGCTGCACGCCTTCACCGAGCAGGGCGTGGGCCACGGCGCCCCGGCACCACCGGCGCCCATTTGCACCACCCGTTCCAGGGCCACGCCTTGCAAGCCACGACGAAAACCTTCGGCAAAACCCAGGCAATCGGTGTTGTGGCCGATGCGCTTGCCGTTCTTCAGCACCACGGTGTTCACCGCGCCGATGCCCCGGGCTTCGGCAGACAGTTCATCAAGCAGAGGAATGATGCTCTGCTTGCACGGGAAGGTGATGTTCAGGCCGGTGAAACTCATGCGCTCGGCCGCCTGCAACAAATCGGGCAGGGCACTGCTGTCGAGTTTCAACTGATCCAGGTCGATGAGCCGGTACAGGTAGCGCAAACCCTGGGCATCGCCTTCACGCTCGTGCATGGCCGGGGTGCGGGAAGCCTGGATACCGGCGCCGATCAGGCCGGCGAGAATTGCGTTGTCAGCACTCATTGAGATCACCCTTGCAAGCGCTTGCTGAAATGTTCCAGGGCCAGGCGGTAGCCATGGCTGCCAAAGCCGCACATCACGGCCAGGGCGATGCTCGACACAAAGGAGTGATGACGGAACGGCTCGCGGGCGTGGACGTTGGACAGGTGCACTTCGATCACCGGCAACTCGCTGGCCACCAGGGCGTCGCGGATGGCCACCGAGGTATGGGTCCAGGCTGCCGGATTGATGACGATCCCGGCGCAACGGCCGCGGGCGCCGTGGATCCAGTCCAGCAACTCGCCTTCGTGGTTGGTCTGGCGGAACTCCACGGTGAGGCCGAATTCCTCGGCCGCACGGCCGCACAGGGCAGAAATATCCGCCAGGGTTTCATGGCCGTAAGTGGCGGGTTCGCGGGTGCCGAGCAGGTTCAGGTTCGGGCCGTTAAGCACCAGAACGATAGGACGCATGGGGAGTATCTCCGTTGTTATTGTTGGCCCGGCGTGAGGAGACCGGGCTGTGGAGATAAATTGTACTAACTGGTTAATTAGGTCAATTGCGCTCGGATCAGCGAGCCCCTGGCCCGGCATTAAGTGTTCGGTGATCGAACAAAAACACGAGCCGTCTTTGCGTGGGCACCGGCCTTGCAAGAATTGCTTACCACCTGATCGCCGTTTATCCCGCCGTCGTGGCTAGCCTTGATGGAGCTGGCTGGGGTATTGAGCGCTTCCCGTAACGGCCGTCAGAGCAGTGCGGCCAAGGCCCAGGCGGCCCGTCTCAATGGCAAGAAGGGCGGTCGCCCACGCAAGGTGGCTGAAGAGCTCTGAGGCGCAGGGGCTGCAAACGGCCGCCAGCCAGGGCATGGCGGCCGGTGGCTTTAACGACGAGTCAGCAAGACCCCGGATTCCATGTGATGGGTCCAGGGGAACTGGTCGAACAGCGCGCAGCGGGTGATGCGGTGGGTGTCGTGCAACTGGGCGATGTTGGCCGCCAGGGTTTCCGGGTTGCAGGAGATGTACAGGATGTTGTCGAAGCGCCGGGTCAGCTCGCAGGTGTCCGGGTCCATGCCGGCCCGGGGCGGGTCGACGAACACGCTGCCGAACTCGTAGCTCTTCAGGTCCACGCCTTGCAGGCGACGGAACGGACGCACTTCGTTCAAGGCTTCGGTCAGCTCTTCAGCGGACAGGCGCACCAGGGTCACGTTGTCCACGGCGTTTTCGCTGAGGTTGCTCAGGGCGGCGTTGACCGAGGTCTTGCTGATCTCGGTGGCCAGCACTTTGCGCACTCGAGTGGCCAGGGGCAGGGTGAAGTTGCCGTTGCCGCAGTACAGCTCCAGCAGGTCGTCCGGTCGATCACCCAGGGCCTCATAGGCCCAGTTGAGCATCTTCTGGTTCACCGTGCCGTTGGGTTGGGTGAAGGCACCTTCGGGCTGGCGATAGCTGAAGGTACGACCGCCCACCTCAAGTTTTTCGACCACGTAATCCTGTCCGATCACTTCACGTTTGCCCTTGGAGCGACCGATGATGCTGACGTTCAGGTCGGCTGCGAGTTGGGTCGCGGCTGCATGCCAATGCTCATCCAGCGGGCGGTGATAACACAGGGTGATCATCGCGTCGCCGGCCAGGGTGGTGAGGAACTCCACCTGGAACAGTTTGTGGCTCAGGGGCGCGCTGGCTTGCCAGGCGGCCTTGAGGCGGGGCATCAGGTCGTTGATGTGGCGACTGGCGATGGGGAAGGCTTCGATCAGGATCGGCGTGCGCTTGTCTTCCTGGGAAAACATCGCGTAATGCCGCTCACCGGCCTCGCGCCACAGACGGAATTCCGCGCGCAGGCGGAAGTTCTGCAAGGGCGAGTCGAAGACCTGGGGCTCGGGCGCATCGAAAGGGGCCAACAGGTCACGCAGGCGAGTGACCTTGTCGTCCAACTGTGCGGTGTAGCTTGGGGCATCAAAAGTCATGCGGCGAACCAACCCAACTTGATCACAAACAGAATCGACAGGATCACCAGCGGTGCATTCAGCTCACGGGCGCGGCCGGACAGCAACTTAATCGCGGTCCAGGCAATAAAGCCGAAGGCGATGCCGTTGGCGATGGAATAGGTGAACGGCATGGCCAGCGCGGTCACGACCACTGGTGCGGCTACGGTGATGTCGTCCCAGTCGATTTCCGCCAGGCCCGAGGTCATCAGCACCGCCACGAACAGCAGGGCTGGCGCGGTGGCGAAGGCCGGCACGCTGGCCGCCAGTGGCGAGAAGAACAGCGCCAGCAGGAACAGGATCGCCACCACGATGGCCGTCAGGCCGGTGCGGCCGCCGGCGCTGACGCCCGCTGCGGATTCGATGTAGCTGGTGGTGGTCGAGGTGCCCAGCAGGGAACCGGCCATGGCCGCGGTGCTGTCGGCGATCAAGGCCCGGCCCATTTTCGGCATGTGGCCGTCCTTGCCCATCAGGCCGGCGCGCTTGGCCACGCCGATCAGGGTGCCGGAGTTGTCGAACAGGTCGACGAACAGGAAGGCGAAAATCACGCTGACCAGGCCGATGTCCAGGGCGCCCTTGATGTCCAACTGGAGGAAGGTCGGCGCCAGGGATGGTGGCATGGACATCACCCCTTTAAAGGCAGTGAAGCCCAGGACGATGGAGGCGATGGTCACCACCAGGATGCCGATCAGCACAGCACCGCGAACCCGCAGGGCTTCCAGGGCCACGATCAGGGCAAAACCCAGAGTGGCGAGGATCGGCGCGGGTTTGCGCAGGTCGCCGAGGCCGACCATGGTCGCCTCGTTGCTGACCACGATGCCGGCGTTGTGCAGGGCGATCAGCGCCAGGAACAGGCCGATACCGGCCGCGATTGCCGAGCGCAGGGGCAGGGGGATGCTGTTGATGATCCATTCACGGATACGGAAGATCGACAGCAGGAAGAACAGCACCGCCGAGATGAACACCGCGCCCAGCGCCACTTGCCAGGTATGGCCCATGTGCAGGACCACGGTGTAGGTGAAGAAGGCGTTCAAGCCCATGCCCGGTGCCAGGGCGATTGGGTAGTTGGCGATCAGGCCCATGATGGTCGAGCCGATGGCCGCGGCCAGGCAGGTGGCGACAAACAGCGCGCCTTTGTCCATGCCCGTCTCGCCGAGGATGCTCGGGTTGACGAAGAGGATGTAGGCCATGGCCAGGAAGGTGGTGACGCCCGCAAGAATCTCGGTGCGCACGTTGGTGTTGTGTGCCTTGAGTTGAAACAGCCTTTCCAGCATGTCTGCTCCCCGTGGCGCGCCCGGCGCCGTGAATGTATCGACCTCAATAGCAAAGCACAGGCGGCCTGAGGCGTCTGTGGATTTGCGCTGGGTCGGAAAAAGCCGCGCATCATACCAGCAGCGTGGGGCAATGGCTGCGATCGTCGGCGATGTTTTGCCGGGATCGCAACTGGCGCATACTGCGCCCTGATTGATAGGGGGGACCTATGGGCAGCACGATGAAAATGACCGCTTGGGCTATTGGCCTGTTGAGCGCTGCCGGCTTGTACCTGGATGCGCTGCCGGCGCAGGCCCGTTCCGCGCCGCCCCTGAGCCGGGTCGAGGTGCTCAAGGTGCAGTCGCCCTCATGCGGGGTGGAAGATGTTTCCGGTGGCCGTGAAAGCACCTACTGCGACCACAGCGGGCCGAACATCAAGGTCTACGTGCTGGAGCTGGGCTACGGTCGCCAACCCCACGTGACCCTGGACGGCTTCGCCCTCAATGGCAGCCGTTCGGCGGTCTGCCAGGACGGCAGCAGCCTGGTGGCCTGTGGCACGGGCGCGGTCACGGTGGGCTATCTGTATACCTTTGACCTGGCGGGCAAGCAGGAAGGCACCTTCAGTTTCAGCAATACCTCGATCAATGCGCCGGGAAACACCATGAGCGCGCAGATCTATATCAAGTAACGACCTGAAAGCTGGCTAAGCTCTAAAGACCCTTTCGTGGAATTCCCCCCATGAGCTTCAGAGCCCTGATTACCCTCGCCGAGGGCATCGACGACCTGCAAAGCGTGACCCTGATTGACGTGTTGCGCCGCGCCGAAATCGAAGTGCTGGTGGCCAGTATCGAGGCGCGCCGCATGCTCACCTGTGCCCGGGGCACGCGCCTGACCGCCGATGCCATGTTAGTGGATGTGCTGGCCCAGGACTTCGACCTGATCGTGTTGCCCGGCGGCGCGGTGGGTGCACAACACCTGGCGGCGCATCAACCCCTGATGCAGCGGGTTAAGGATCAAGCGGCTGCGGGGCGGGTGTTTGCCGGTATCGCCGAAGCGCCGGCCCTGGCCTTGCAAGCCTACGGTGTGCTGCGCCAGCGACGCATGACCTGCTTGCCCAGCGTCAGCCAGCACTTGCTGGGCTGCACCTTTGTCGACCAGCCCGTGGTGGTGGATGGCAATTGCGTCACCGCCCAGGCTTCGGGAGCCGCCCTGGCGTTTGCCCTGACCCTGGTGGAGGCACTCTGTGGCCGCGGCAAGCGCGCTGCGGTGGCGGGGCAGATGCTGGTTTAGCCTGCCCCAAAGGCTTCAGGCGAGTTTTTCCTCGACCGGGACGTGCATCCGATCCCGATTGGCCAGGCTCGGGAACAATTTGATCCAGACGCCAGTGATCACCAGCGTACCGACCCCGCCCATGACCACGGCCGGCACGGTGCCGAACCAGTGGGCGGTAACCCCGGATTCGAACTCCCCAAGCTGGTTCGAGGCGCCGATAAACAGCCCGTTGACCGCACTGACCCGGCCGCGCATTTCGTCCGGGGTTTCCAACTGCACGAAGGACGCACGGATCACCATGCTGATCATGTCCGCCGCCCCCAGCACCACCAGCACGGCTAGGGAAAACCAGAACGAGGTGGACAGGCCGAAGGCGATGGTGGCCACGCCAAACACCCCGACCGCAGTGAACATCACCCGGCCCACGTGGCGATCGACACTGCTGCGTGCCAGCCACAGGGACATCAACAAAGCCCCCACGGCGGGCGCTGAACGCAGCAAGCCCAGGCCCCAGGGGCCGGTGAGCAGAATGTCCTTGGCAAACACCGGCAGCAAGGCGGTGGCTCCGCCCAGCAGCACGGCGAACAGGTCCAGGGAGATGGCGCCGAGGATGTCCGGGCGGCTGCGGATAAAGCGAATCCCCGCCAGTAACGAATCCAGGGTGGCCTTGCCCTTGTTCAGCGGCGTTTGCCGCGCCGGCAGGTTGAGCATCAGGCAGCAGGCGATCACGTAGAGCAGCACCGTCGGCCCATAGACCCAGACGCTGCCGAAGGCATAGAGCAGGCCACCGAGTGCCGGGGCCACGATGGTGGCCGATTGCTGGGCCGACTGCGCGGCCGCCACGGCCCGGGGGAACAGGGCGCTGGGCACGATGCTCGGCAGCAGGGCCTGGGTGGTGGGCATCTCGAAGGAACGGGCGGCGCCGAGCAGGAATGCGAGGATAAAGATCATTTCCCGGGTGACGTTGTCAGTCAGGCTGCCAATGGCCAGGGACAGGGCGATCAACGCCTGCAGCGACTGACAAATAGCGGCCACGCGGCGCCGGTCATAACGGTCGGCCACGTGCCCGGTGTGCAGCATGAACAGCACCCGCGGGGCGAATTCCACCAGGCCCACCAGGCCCAGGTCGAGCACGTTGCCGGTCAGTTGGTAGAGGTTCCAGCCGATGGCCACGGTGAGCATCTGGAAGCCGCTGGCGGTGAAAATCCGGGCCAGCCAAAAGGCAACGAACGGCTGGTGATGACGTAACAGCAGAGGGGCTTGGCTGGGCATCGGAACGTGGGTCTGAGCGAGGGGAACCGCGAGATTATCACCAACATGTAACCAATAGTTGCTATGCCGGGGAAAATCGTTAGCTGCGCATCTATCGAACTTCGCGGGGTCTTTCAGCGAACACGTCAAATCGCCGCCAAACCCCGGGCTTGAGGTGGTGAGGCAAGCTGTCACGCGACAAATAACCACACAGTTGCACCGTGAAAATGGGACTACTCTTTCAACGTTGCTTGACCCAGATCAAAACCTTTTTTCAAGGCTGATGTGGTGGCCAGAGGGCCGAAAATCCCTGCGTTGCGATGGTTTAAAAAAGAACGAATCAGAATTCGCCACACTCCATATCCGTGGGGGCAGTGGGTGCAGGCCCCAGGCCGGCAGCCGGTATTACCTGACTGAGGAAAACGTATGTTCGGTTTGGAGGCAATTGATCTCGCCCGAATTCAGTTCGCATTCACCATCTCGTTCCACATCCTGTTCCCGGCCATCACCATTGGTCTGGCGAGCTATCTGGCGGTGCTTGAAGGTCTGTGGCTGAAAACCCGTGACGATACCTACCGCGACCTGTACCACTTCTGGTCGAAGATCTTCGCCGTCAACTTCGGCATGGGCGTGGTGTCCGGCCTGGTCATGGCCTATCAGTTCGGCACCAACTGGAGCCGCTTCTCGGATTTTGCCGGCGCTGTCACCGGCCCGCTGCTCACCTATGAAGTCCTGACGGCCTTCTTCCTGGAGGCCGGTTTCCTCGGGGTGATGCTGTTCGGCTGGAACAAGGTCGGGCGCAACCTGCACTTCTTCTCCACGGTCATGGTGGCCATCGGCACGTTGATTTCGACCTTCTGGATCCTCTCGTCCAACAGCTGGATGCAGACCCCCCAGGGCTTTGAAATCGTCGACGGCCGGGTGATCCCGGTGGACTGGTTTGCCGTGGTGTTCAACCCCTCGTTCCCGTACCGCCTGGCCCACATGGCGACCGCAGCCTTCGTCGCCACCGCCTTCTTCGTGGGTTCCTCGGCCGCCTGGCACCTGCTGCGTGGGCGTGATAACCCGGCGATTCGGCGCATGCTGTCGATGGCCATGTGGATGGCCCTGATCGTCGCCCCAGTACAGGCGGTGATCGGCGACTTCCACGGCCTCAACACCCTCAAGCACCAGCCGGCAAAAATTGCCGCCATTGAAGGCCACTGGGAAAACGTCGGTGACGAGCCGACCCCGCTGATCCTCTTCGGCTGGCCGGACATGAAGGAAGAGAAAACCAAGTACGCGGTGGAAATTCCCTACCTGGGCAGCCTGATCCTGACCCACTCCCTGGACAAACAGGTGCCGGCGCTCAAGGAGTTTCCGCCTGAAGATCGCCCCAACTCGACCATTGTCTTCTGGTCGTTCCGGATCATGGTCGGCCTGGGCTTCCTGATGATTTTCACCGGCCTGTGGAGCCTGTGGCTGCGCAAGCGTGACCGCATTTACCACAACCGCCTGTTCCTGCATTTGGCGTTGTGGATGGGCCCGTCCGGGTTGATCGCGATCCTCGCTGGCTGGTTCACCACTGAAATCGGTCGCCAGCCGTGGGTGGTCTACGGGTTGATGCGCACGGCCGATGCGTCCTCAGGGCACAGCTTTGCCCAGATGAGCATCACCCTGGCGCTGTTTGTCGTGGTGTATTTCTCGCTGTTCGGCGTGGGCCTGGGCTACATGATGCGCCTGGTGCGCAAGGGGCCGAAAATCAACGAAGGCGCCGAGACCAGCCACGGCGGTCCCGGACAGCAACGTACACCGGCTCGTCCGCTGTCGGCTGCCGACGACGATGCTGGGGTCGACGACCACGGCACCCGCCTAAACAAGGGGAACTGAGTCATGGGTATTGATCTTCCGCTGATCTGGGCCGTGATTATCATCTTCGGCATCATGATGTACGTGGTCATGGACGGCTTCGACCTGGGCATCGGGATTCTCTTCCCGTTCGTCAAGGACGAGCGCGACCGTGACGTGATGATGAACACCGTCGCCCCGGTCTGGGACGGCAACGAAACCTGGCTGGTATTGGGCGGTGCGGCGTTGTTCGGCGCCTTCCCGCTGGCTTACTCGGTGGTACTTTCGGCGCTCTACCTGCCGCTGATCCTGATGCTGATCGGCTTGATCTTCCGCGGCGTGGCCTTTGAGTTCCGCTTCAAGGCCAAGGACGACAAGCGCCACATTTGGGACAAAGCCTTTATCTGGGGGTCGTTGGCGGCGACCTTTTTCCAGGGCGTGGCCCTGGGTGCCTTCATCGATGGCATTCCGGTGGTCAATCGCCAGTTCGCCGGCGGCTCCCTGGACTGGCTGACTCCGTTCACCCTGTTCTGCGGCCTGGCGCTGGTGGTGGCCTACGCCTTGCTCGGCTGCACCTGGCTGATCATGAAGACCGAAGGCAAGTTGCAGGAGCAGATGCACAACCTGGCGCGGCCCCTGGCCTACGTGGTGCTGGCGGTGATTGGCGTTGTCAGCCTGTGGACGCCCTTGGCCCATCCGGAAATCGCTTCGCGCTGGTTCACTCTGCCCAACCTGTTCTGGTTCCTGCCGGTGCCGATCCTGGTGTTGGTGACCATGTACGGCTTGCTCCGCGCTGTGGCCCGCAACGCCAACTACACGCCGTTCCTGTTGACCCTGGTGCTGATCTTTCTCGGCTACAGCGGTTTGGGCATCAGCCTGTGGCCGAACATCGTGCCGCCGTCGATCTCCATCTGGGACGCCGCCGCGCCGCCGCAAAGCCAAGGCTTCATGCTGGTGGGCACGCTGTTCATCATCCCGTTCATCCTGGGTTACACCTTCTGGAGTTACTACGTGTTCCGCGGCAAGGTCACCCACGAAGACGGTTACCACTAGGTAGGGGCCGGCTAGCCGGTGACGAGTCCCTTGAGGCTCGCGCCCGGCTTGCTGCCGCTTTCGCTGGCAAGCCAGCGGCTACAGGCATTCGGGTTAAGCAGGAATCGAGATCATGAGCGGTAAACACTCTTTGCAGGAAATCGAACAGGCGGAAAAGAAGCCGCTCTGGCAGCGGCTTGGTTGGCTGGCAATGATCTGGACCGGCAGCGTCCTAGCGCTTTTCGTGGTGGCCAGTCTGATGCGCATGTTTATGAACGCTGCGGGCCTGACCACCCACTGAAACACTACAGTCCATCCCATCCCGTTGCCTTGCGGCACGGTTTTATAACCCTCCGTTGGAGGGTTTTTTTTGGCCCGGGATTTACTTGCGTGCTTTGAGAATCACGAACTTCGGCGTGGCCGCCACTTGCTCCACGCCGCGGAACAGGCGCGCCAGCTTGCTGTGATAGCCCAGGTGGCGGTTGCCGACTATATAGAGGGCGCCGCCCACCACCAGGGCTTCACGGGCCTGCTGGAACATGCGCCAGGCGAGAAAATCGCCCACCACTTGCTGCTGGTGGAACGGTGGGTTGCACAGCACCACGTCCAGGGACTGGGCTTCCTGGCCGGCCAGGCCGTCGCCGGCGCGCACCGTCACGTCGCGTTCACCCAGGGTGGCGCGCCAGTTCTCCAGGGCTGATTGCACCGCCATGAACGACTCGTCCACCAGGGTGTACTGGGCGTCGGGGTTGTTCAGGGCACTGGCGATGGCCAGCACGCCGTTACCGCAACCCAGGTCGGCGACCCGGGCGCTGCCAAGGTTGTTCGGCAGGTGGGGCAGGAAGGCCCGGGTGCCGATGTCCAGCCCTTCGCGGCAGAACACGTTGGCGTGGTTGAGCAGCTCGATGGCCGGCTCGTCGAGCCGGTAGCGTGTCGGGTAGGGCGACACGGCCTGGGTTTTGTCTTCCGGGGTGGCGATCAGCAAACGGGCCTTTTTCACCGCCAGGGACGCCTGGACCGGGCCGATGTAGCGCTCCAGCAAATCCCCGGCGGCGCGGGGCAGGTGCTTGACCATGGCCGCCGCGACGACTTGTGCGCCTGGGGCCAGTTGCCCTTGCAGGCGGATCAGTTGTTCTTCCAGCAGTGCCAGGGTTTTCGGCACGCGGATCAGCACCCGGTCGAAAGGCCCGCTCAAGGGATGGCTGGCCGGCACCAGGCTCACGGCGTCGAAGGCCTGGCCATTGCGCACCAGGTTCTTTTCCAGGCCCTGGGCGCCGAGAAAGGAATCGCCACTGCTGCTGACCTGCACCCGGCCGACCAGACTCGCGGCCAAGGCGCCGAAGCTGTCGTTGAGCACCAGCACCCGCGTCGTTGCCGCCGGCTGTTGCTCGGCTAGGTGGTTGAGCAGGTACTCGTCCGCCGCGTCGAAGGCTTGCAGGGGCTCATTCGATTGTTCGGGTTGGCGGATCAGGTCGAGCTGGGCGAAGGGACTGACGAGCAGGGGCATGGGTACAGACTCTGGGTAATCGATGAATGTCCTGCCGGCGCACGGGCCGCGATGAAGGCAGGCCCCAGCGAGCCGGCGCGGTGTGGGCGTGGCTCGAAGGGGGGTAAATGGTACGTTTTTTTGCCGGTGCTTGCCCGGAAACGATGCCATTACAAACCGCCGGTGTTTGTCCGGCCCGCTTTGCGGGACACTAAGGGCCTTCGTCCCATGGAGCCCGTCATGACTGCCAGTGCAGAAAAATACACGCGCCAGACGTTGCTCGACGTCCAGCCCCTGACCCCCAGCCTGTTTACCCTGCGCACCACGCGGGATACGGGTTTTCGCTTTCGCGCCGGTCAGTTCGCTCGCCTCGGGGTGACCAAGGCCGATGGCAGCACGGTCTGGCGCGCGTACTCCATGGTGTCGTCGCCCTTTGATGAGTTCCTCGAGTTTTTCTCCATCGTGGTGCCGGACGGCGAGTTCACCAGCGAGCTGAGTCGGTTGCAGGTGGGCGACAGCCTGTTGGTGGATCGCCAGGCGTTTGGTTACCTGACCCTGGATCGCTTCATCGATGGCCGCGACCTGTGGCTGTTATCCACAGGCACCGGGGTCGCGCCTTTTCTGTCGATCCTCCAGGACTTTGACGTCTGGGAGAAATTCGAGCGCATCCTCCTCGTCTACAGCGTGCGCGAGGCCAAGGAGCTGGCCTATCAACAGTTGATCGCCGAGTTGGCGCAGCGCGACTACCTGGCGGAGGTTGCCCACAAGCTGACGTTCATCAGCACCGTGACCCGGGAGCAGCATCCAGGCAGCCTGAATGGGCGCATCACGACCCTGATTGAGAATGGTGAATTGGAACGGGCTGCGGGCGTTGAACTGTGCGCTGAGCACTCGCGGGTGATGCTCTGCGGCAACCCGCAGATGATCGAGGACACCCGCGCGCTGCTCAAGCAACGCGACATGCAACTGAGCCTGAGCCGGCGCCCTGGGCAGGTGGCGGTGGAAACCTACTGGTAATAAAAACGGCGCCTCGAGGGCGCCGTTTTGCTGATCCGTCGCCAGGGTTCAGGGCTTGTCGTTCTGCGCCTTGAGCAGGTCGCGGATCTCGCCCAGCAACACTTCTTCCTTGGTCGGAACCGGCGGCGCGCTGGGGGCCACGGCTTCTTCGCGCTTCAGGCGGTTGATGGCTTTCACGCCCATGAAGATGGCGAAGGCGACGATCACGAAGTCGATCATGCTCTGGATGAATTTGCCGTAGGCCAGAACCACGGCCGGCGTATCGCCCACTGCTGCCTTGAGGGTGATCGCTAAGTCGCTGAAGTCCACTCCACCGATCAGCAGGCCGATCGGGGGCATGACCACATCGCCGACAAAAGACGAGACGATTTTGCCGAAGGCGGCGCCGATGATAATACCGACCGCCATGTCGACAACATTCCCTTTGACCGCGAAGGCCTTGAACTCACTGATCACGCCCATGGGGTATTCCTTATTACTGATGAGGTTGGTTTTCGCAGTGTAAATCAGCAAAAAGCATTTTGCCGAAACAACTTTTTACAGCTCAGGGGGTATCGACCCTGATAACGGCCAATAGTTTATTAAAGTGCCACTATTCGCGCGTGATACCCCTCGCTTCAATAATTAACCAGAACTTTTTTTCAATCGGGGTCTTGTTGTCTTTCTATTTAGTACTCAAACACTTAGCTACTAGCCTCTGGCAGGCGCATCACGGTGCGCCTTATATAACTAGAGGAATAAAACATGACCGCTACCTTTGGCCTTGGGGCTCTTTCCCAGCGACGCATACTGGGCGTTCTTGCCGCCAGCATGCTCTCTCTTTCCGTACAGGCTGCCACCCTGACCCGTGATAACGGTGCTGCGGTGGGCGATAACCAAAACTCACAGACCGCGGGTGCCACCGGGCCGGTGCTGTTGCAGGATGTGCAGTTGATCCAGAAGCTCCAGCGCTTCGACCGCGAGCGCATTCCAGAGCGTGTGGTGCATGCCCGAGGCACTGGCGCCCATGGTGTGTTCACCGTCACCGACAACCTCAGCGACCTGACCCGGGCCAAGGTGTTTTCCAGCGGTGAAGTGACCCCGGTGTTTGTGCGTTTTTCTTCGGTGGTGCACGGCAACCACTCTCCGGAAACCCTGCGTGACCCCCGTGGTTTCGCCACCAAGTTCTATACTGCCGAAGGTAACTGGGACTTGGTGGGCAACAACTTTCCGACCTTTTTCATTCGTGACGCAATCAAGTTTCCCGATATGGTCCATGCGTTCAAACCGGACCCGCGCACCAACCTGGACGATGATTCCCGGCGTTTCGATTTCTTCTCCCATGTACCGGAAGCCACCCGGACCTTGACCGAGCTGTATTCAAACGCCGGCACTCCGGCGAGCTATCGGGAAATGGACGGCAATGGCGTGCACGCCTACAAGTTGGTCAACGCCAAGGGTGAAGTGCACTACGTGAAGTTCCACTGGAAGAGTCTGCAAGGCCTGAACAACCTTGATCCCCAGCAAGTCGCGCAGGTGCAGGGGCGTGATTACAGCCATATGACCCACGATCTGGTCAGCCACATCAACCAGGGCGACTTTCCGAAATGGGACCTGTATGTGCAGGTCTTGAAGCCCGAAGACCTGGCCAAGTTCGACTTTGACCCCTTGGATGCGACGAAAATCTGGCCGGGCATTGCCGAGCGCAAAGTCGGGCAAATGGTGCTCAATCGCAACCCGGCGAACGCCTTCCAGGAAACCGAACAAGTGGCCATGGCGCCGTCCAACCTGGTGCCGGGTATCGAGCCTTCGGAAGACCGTCTGTTACAGGGCCGAGTGTTCTCCTACGCCGACACCCAGATGTACCGCCTGGGGGCCAATGCCCTGCAACTGCCGATCAACGCGCCGAAAGTCGCGGTCAACAACGGCAATCAGGATGGTGCCCTGAATGGTGGCCAGACCAGCACCGGGGTCAACTACCAGCCCAGCCGTCTGTTGCCTCGTGAAGAGCCACAGAGCGCACGTTACAGCGCCTTGCCGCTGTCGGGCAGCACCCAGCAGGCGAAGATCCAGCGTGAGCAGAACTTCAAACAGGCAGGTGATCTGTACCGTTCTTTCAGCAAGAAAGAGCGCCAGGACCTGATCGACAGCTTCGGCGGTTCCCTGGCCACCACCGACGACGAGAGCAAGCACATCATCCTGTCGTTCCTCTACAAGGCTGACCCGGAGTACGGCACTGGTGTCACTCAAGTGGCCAAGGGCGATCTGGCCCGGGTCAAGGCCCTGGCGGCCAAACTGAGCGACTGATGCTTCACGCCTTGTAGGCGCTGGCTTGCCAGCGAGCACGGACGCCGCGCTGTCTCAGGCGGCCCCCTCGCCGGCAAGCCGGCGCCTACGGCTCTCAATTAAAACGGAGGGGCGTTATGCGCCTGTTTATTGCGTTGCTGACATCGGCCTGGGCCCTGGCTGCCCAGGCGCAGTCCCCCGACCCGGTGGCGGTCAAGGTCCAGTTGGAAAACTACTATTTCGATGCCGCTCGTCGTGGCGATGTGGAGATGCTCAACACCTTTATCGACGCCGGGTATGCCCTCAATACCCAGGATGACAAAGGCTACACGGCCTTGATCCTGGCGGCCTATCACGGCCAGGGGCCGGCTGTGGAGCGCTTGCTGGCCGCCGGTGCCGATGCCTGCGCCCAGGATAAAAGAGGCAATACGGCGCTGATGGGCGCCATCTTCAAAGGCGAATTACAGATTGCCCGGCGCTTGTTGGCTGCCGATTGCAGCCCCGACCAGCGTAACGCTGCCGGGCAGACGGCGGCGATGTATGCCGGCTTGTTCCAGCGCCAGGAATTGCTGGACGCCTTGGCGGCCAAGGGCGCCGACCTGCTGGCCGAAGACTCGTTGGGCAATAGCGCCGCGCGCCTGGCCGGCGGTGAAATCCGTACCGCCGTGCCGCACTGATCCCGCTCCAGCTGAGCTATCATCGCGGTTTTTGCCGGGGGTTCAGATGGCCAAGGCCAAGCGCATGTATGGCTGCACCGAGTGCGGCTCAACCTTTCCCAAGTGGGCCGGGCAATGCGGCGAGTGCGGGGCCTGGAACACCCTGACCGAAACCATGGTGGAAAGCGGCGGCGCTGCAGCGCCTACGGGGCGTACCGGCTGGGCTGGGCAGCAGGCGCAGATCAAGACCCTGGCTGAAGTCAGTGTTGAGGAAATCCCTCGTTTCTCCACCGCCTCCAGCGAGCTGGATCGCGTCCTCGGCGGTGGCCTGGTGGACGGTTCGGTGGTGCTGATCGGCGGTGACCCGGGCATCGGCAAGTCGACCATTTTGTTGCAAACCCTGTGCAATCTCGCCACGCGCATGCCGGCGCTCTACGTCACCGGCGAAGAGTCCCAGCAGCAGGTGGCCATGCGTGCCCGGCGTTTGGGGCTGCCCCAGGACAAGCTGCGGGTCATGACCGAAACCTGCATCGAAACCATCATCGCCACGGCCCGCCTGGAAAAGCCCAAGGTCATGGTGATCGACTCGATCCAGACGATCTTCACCGAACAGTTGCAGTCGGCGCCCGGCGGTGTGTCCCAGGTGCGCGAGAGTGCGGCGCTGCTGGTGCGTTACGCCAAGCAGAGCGGCACGGCGATTTTCCTGGTGGGCCACGTGACCAAAGAGGGCGCCTTGGCCGGACCGCGGGTGCTGGAGCACATGGTCGACACCGTGTTGTATTTCGAGGGCGAGTCCGACGGCCGCCTGCGTTTGCTGCGAGCGGTAAAAAACCGTTTCGGCGCAGTCAATGAGCTGGGTGTGTTCGGCATGACGGACAAGGGCCTGAAGGAAGTTTCCAACCCGTCGGCGATTTTCCTCACCCGAGCCCAGGAAGAAGTGCCGGGCAGCGTGGTCATGGCCACGTGGGAGGGCACTCGGCCGATGCTGGTGGAAGTCCAGGCCCTGGTGGATGACAGCCATCTGGCCAACCCGCGCCGGGTCACCCTCGGCCTGGACCAGAACCGGTTGGCCATGTTGCTGGCGGTGTTGCATCGCCACGGTGGCATCCCCACCCACGACCAGGACGTGTTCCTCAACGTGGTGGGCGGGGTCAAGGTGTTGGAAACCGCGTCTGACCTGGCGTTGATGGCGGCGGTCATGTCCAGTTTGCGCAACCGCCCGCTGCCCCACGACCTGCTGGTGTTTGGCGAGGTGGGCCTGTCGGGTGAAGTGCGCCCCGTGCCCAGCGGCCAGGAGCGCCTCAAAGAGGCGGCCAAGCATGGCTTCAAACGGGCCATCGTGCCCAAGGGCAACGCACCGAAAGAGTCGCCGCCGGGCTTGCAGATCATCGCGGTGACGCGTCTGGAACAGGCGCTGGATGCACTTTTTGAATAAATCGGATTCGGCCTCAATGAAAGGAAATCAATGATGGGCATAACACGCTGGGCAGTTTGCACGCTGGGGTTGGGCATGCTCTGCCACCTCGGCCTGGCGGTCGCGGAACCGGGCGAGCTACCGGAAGGTTATCGGGTGGCGCAGCAGGTGCTGGTGGGCGATGGCTCGGTGCTTGAGGTGCTGGAAGACCTGCGCATCACCCCGCAATTGCATGCCGCCAGTTGGGGCAACTCGCTGGATGCGGAGGCGTTTGACGAGTCCGAAGACGGCGATCAGCCACCGGCCCTGGAGGCTCAGGCGCGCTGGCTGGCTGATTCGGGAGAGGTGCTGGCGCAGAAGGCCCTGGGTTATCCCTTGGCCACAGTAGAGAAGGCCCCAATCAATGGCCTGCCGTCCCCGGTGTTTTTCCTGACCGTCGACCAGACCGCCCCGATGGGCAGTTACAGCGGCCCGGCCACCGAAATCCTGATGCCGTTGCAACATCAGCTCGACCCGGTGCTGTTTGTCTCCGAAAGCGGTGAGAAGCATCCCCTGGTGCTGGCCCAGACCGGCAAGGCTGCCTGGCAGATCGTGGCCGCCAGCGGTGGCGCCACCGAATCGATCCAGCAGGTGTCTTCGGCCTCTTCGGCAGACAACGAGGAGTTCGTCACCACCTATCGCACCTACCGTTACCTGAATGGGCAATGGACGGCCGCCGGGCGCCAGCAAGCCGGTTATTGGGACACGGAAAGCGAGTTTCCCCCGCCGGCGAATTTCCCCTGAGTGAATGCAGGGTGTTGATCAGATTTCGATCAGCGCCCCCAGTTCGCGCTCCAGCTCCTCCGGGTCCCCCAGGTTCAGCTCGATCAGGCGCCTTAGGTGTTCAATCGACGCCAGGTCGATGTGCACGCAGACGAAACCCAGTTGCCCGTGGTCGTCATGGGCCAGTTGCACTTCCATGCGCACATCGGCGTCGTTGCCCAGATGAATGTCGGCTGCGAAGGTCTGGCTGGCGTCGCCCTGCCAGGGTTCGGGGCGCTGGATCAGCAAGCCCTTGAGTGACAGGTCGAGCAGTTGCACCGACCAGCGGTTGGGCCCCTGGCTCAGTTCGGTCCTGGCATCGAAGGCGATGCGTTTGAAACGGCGGCGATCAGCGTGGTGCTCGCTCATGGTCTGGCCCTCTGCATGGTGAAATGACTATAGACCCCGGTTTCGATCAGTCGCTAGAGCCAGCGCCGCACCTTGCGACAATAGTCACGGTAGCCCTCGCCGAACTGCGCCAGCAGTTGCCTCTCATCGGGCCCGATCACGCTGAGGTTCATCAGCATCAGCAGGGGCATCAGCAGCAACCAGGGCCAAAGGCTGCCCATCAGCAAGGCAATGGCGCAATAACCCAGGGTGTCCCCCAGGTTGATCGGGTTGCGCGACACCGCAAAGGGGCCGTCGCGCAGCAGTTGCCGTGGCTGGTTGAAGTTGCTGCTGGTGGTGTGTTGCTGGCGAAAGCGCCACATGGCCCAGAACGACAACCCCTGCCCACCGACGATCAGGGCGACGGAAAGGGCTCTGATCCAGTCATTGACGAGCAGGGGCAGGGGGAGCCAGTCGGCCAGGAACAGGGCGCAGGTGATGAACAGCAAATACAGCAGGGGCGGTGGCAGTGGTGGCTGTTCGGAGGGGGCGGGCATGGCGATACCTGACAAGTTGCACTCAAGGTTGCGACCCTGTTCGCGCCCGGCTGGTTCAGCCGGGGTTGGGTGTGGGTTTCGAGAGGGGCGTATCGAGCCGCTTCCAAGGCGTTCCAACAACCCTCAAATTGGCAAAAGAAGGCTCTAGACCAACGTGGGGGGTGGTCTTTGGGACGGTTAGCGCTAAACTCCGTTTGGCTGTCTTTCTGTCCACCCTGGCTGGAATAAAAAAATGAAAAATAATAATAGCCTGCTACGCCACTTACCCTGGCTGCTGCTGGCAATCGTAGGAGCGTGCGCCCTTGGCGTAGTGGCATTGCGTCGCGGCGAGGCGATCAACGCCTTGTGGATTGTGGTCGCTGCAGTGGCCATTTATCTGGTTGCGTACCGTTACTACAGCCTGTTCATCGCTAACAACGTGATGCAACTCGATCCACGTCGGGCCACCCCCGCCGTGCTCAACAACGATGGTCTGGACTACGTCCCTACCAACAAACACATTCTTTTCGGTCACCACTTCGCGGCGATTGCCGGTGCAGGCCCCTTGGTCGGTCCGGTGTTGGCAGCGCAGATGGGCTATCTGCCCGGTACGCTCTGGCTGATTGCCGGCGTGGTGCTGGCGGGTGCGGTACAGGATTTCATGATCCTGTTCCTTTCCACGCGTCGTAACGGTCGCTCCCTGGGGGACATGGTCCGCGAAGAAATGGGCCGGATTCCCGGGACCATTGCGCTGTTTGGCTGCTTCCTGATCATGATCATCATCCTCGCGGTGCTGTCGCTGATTGTGGTCAAGGCCTTGGCCGAGAGCCCGTGGGGCATCTTCACGGTGATGGCAACTATCCCGATCGCGATGTTCATGGGCGTGTACATGCGCTACATCCGCCCGGGCCGCATCGGTGAAATCTCCATCATCGGCGTGCTGTTGCTGCTGGGTTCGATCTGGCTGGGCGGGCAGATTGCCGCTGATCCGGTATGGGCCAAAGCCTTCACGTTCACCGGGATCCAGATCACCTGGATGCTGGTCGGTTACGGTTTTGTGGCGGCGGTACTGCCGGTATGGCTGATCCTCGCCCCGCGCGACTACCTGTCGACCTTCCTCAAGATCGGTACCATCATCGCCCTGGCGATCGGCATCCTGATCACCATGCCCGACCTGAAAATGCCGGCGCTGACTCAATTTGTCGACGGCACTGGCCCGGTGTGGAAGGGCGGCCTGTTCCCGTTCCTGTTCATCACCATCGCCTGTGGTGCGGTTTCCGGCTTCCATGCGCTGATCTCCTCGGGCACCACGCCCAAGTTGCTGGCCAATGAGGCCCACTCGCGCTATATCGGCTACGGCGGCATGTTGATGGAGTCCTTCGTGGCCATCATGGCCATGGTCGCTGCATCGGTGATCGAGCCTGGCGTGTACTTCGCCATGAACAGCCCGGCTGCCGTGGTCGGTGCCGATGTGGTGTCTGTGGCACAAACCGTCAGCAGCTGGGGCTTCGCCATTACCCCGGAAGCGCTGCAAGCGGTCGCCCATGACATCGGTGAAACCACCATCCTGGCTCGCGCCGGCGGTGCGCCGACCCTGGCGGTCGGTATCGCGCAGATCCTGCACAGTGTGCTGCCGGGTGAAAACACCATGGCGTTCTGGTATCACTTTGCGATCCTGTTTGAAGCGCTGTTCATCCTGACCGCTGTCGACGCCGGTACCCGTGCCGGTCGATTCATGCTGCAGGACTTGCTCGGCTCCTTCGTCCCGGCCCTCAAGCGTACCGAGTCCTGGACCGCCAACCTGATTGCGACTGCAGGCTGTGTGGCGATGTGGGGTTACCTGCTGTATCAAGGCGTGATCGACCCGCTGGGTGGCATCAACACCTTGTGGCCGCTGTTCGGTATCTCCAACCAGATGCTCGCCGGTATCGCGCTGATGCTCGCCACCGTTGTGCTGATCAAAATGAAGCGCCAACGCTACATCTGGGTGACCATGCTGCCGGCTATCTGGCTGCTGATCTGCACCACGTCCGCAGGCTTCATCAAGCTGTTCGACGCCAACCCGGCGATCGGCTTCCTGTCGCTGGCGAAGAAATACAGCGACGCCCTGGCTAACGGGCAAATCCTGGCTCCGGCCAAGAGCATCGAGCAGATGCAGCACGTTATCTGGAACGCCTACACCAACGCCACGCTGACGGTGCTGTTCCTGCTGGTGGTCTTCAGCATCCTGTTCTATGCGCTCAAGGTCGGTGTCGCCGCCTGGGGCAATAAGCAACGGACGGATAAAGAATCGCCATTCCAGGCTGTTCCGGACGCGTAATAGAGGGTTGCGAACATGTTCAATGACTTGAGTCGCCTCGGTAAATACCTCGGTCAGGCCGCGCGCCTGATGGTCGGCATGCCCGACTACGACAACTACGTCGAGCATATGCAAACCAAGCACCCGGACAAGCCGATGATGTCGTACGAGGCGTTCTTCCGCGAACGCCAGGAGGCACGTTACGGCGGCAAGGGCGGTCCGAAGTGCTGTTGAACCACAGCGTTTAAGCCACACCCATGTAGGAGCCCGGTTTGTGGGCGATGGCGGTCTTGAGACCGTTATCGCCGGCAAGCCCGGCTCCTACATTTTTTTTGCGTGGGAGATCCTGTTTTGCAAAATCCTATTCCCGTCACCGTACTCAGCGGCTTTCTTGGCGCGGGCAAGACCACCTTGTTGCGCCATCTGCTCAAGGCCGAGCACGGCTTGAAAATCGCCGTGATCGAAAACGAATTCAGCGACGCCGGTATCGACACCCAGCTGTTGGGCGATGAGCCGGTGCAGGTGATGACGCTGTCCAACGGCTGCGTCTGCTGCACCATTCACACCGACCTGACCAAGGCCCTGTACCTGCTGCTGGAGCGCCTGGACAGCGGTGAGATCGCCTTTGACCGATTGGTGATCGAGTGCACCGGGCTGGCCGATCCGGCCCCTGTGGCCCAGACCTTTTTCATCGATGAAGAGCTGCGCGAGCGCTACATTCTCGACGGCATCATTACCTTGGTAGACGCCAAGCACGCCGAGCACCATCTGACCCAGACCATCGCCCAGGCGCAGATCGGCTTTGCCGACCGTTTGCTGGTGAGCAAGCGCGACCTGGTGGACGACGCAGCCTTTGATGCCTTGTGCGAACGCCTGACCCGTATCAACCGGCGGGCAGCGATCCGCGTGGTGGACCACGGCCGTATCGACCTGGCTGAGCTGCTGGATGTGCGCGGCTTCAACCTCAACGCCGACTTGGGCGGCGGGCTGAGCCTGCGCCCGGTGAGCAAGGCGCCCTCAGTGGACCGGATTTCCAGCCTGGTGCTGCGTACCGAGCAGCCCCTGGACCTGGACCGCCTCAGCGAGTTCATGAATGAGCTGCTGGAAGATCACGGCAAGCAATTGCTGCGCTACAAAGGCGTGCTGAGCGTTATCGACGAGCCGCGGCGCATGGTGTTCCAGGGCGTGCTCAAGCTCTATGGCTTCGATTGGGACACCGAGTGGGCCGAAGGCGAAGTGCGGGAGAGCGTGATGGTGTTCATCGCAGACGACCTGCCGGAAGAGAAGATCCGGCAGGGTTTCGAGAGGATGTTGGGGCGCTGAGGTCTTCGCCGGCAAGCCGGCTCCTACAGGCTGCCTAGCAGGCGCTGTTCCAAGTGATCGAGGTGCTGGTTCATCAGCGCTTCGGCCTTTTCGACATCGGCGTCCTGCACCGCATCGACAATGCTTGAGTGCTCTTGCCAGGCGCAGTAGTTGCGAGCCCGGCCCTCGAACTGGGCGATGGCCAGGGAGGTCAGCGGCACCAGGCTGCCGAGGAAGTGCGCCAGAGGAGCATTGCCGGCCACCTCGGCCAGTTGCAGATGAAACTCCCCTGATAAACGAATCGCCGGGCCGCGCTGATCACGCTCGATGGCCTCGCGTTCGCGCGCCAACAACTGGCGCAAGGGCAGCAACTGCCTTTGTGGCTGCTGGCAGGCCAGGCGCACCAGGGTGGTTTCCGTGAGCCGCCGGGCGTGCAGGATCTGCCGGGTCTGCTCGGCATCCGGCGCTGCCACCCGTGGCCGATGATTGGGCTGCAAGATCACCACCTGTTGATGGGACAGCCGCGCCAGGACTTGGCGGATGATGCTGCGGCTGACGCCGAACGCCTGGCCCAGGTTGTCTTCGGTAAAGCGGCTGCCGGGGGCGATGCGCTGCTCGAGAATGGCGTCGAAAATCTGCGGGTAGACGTCGTCCACCAGCAGGGTGCGTTCACCGTTGTGGCGCCGGGGCAGGCTGGCGGCCAGGGTGAACGGGTTGTTTTTAAAGGCGTAGCTGACCATGGCGTGGTGTCCCCTCCGGTTGCAGACGTTCAAACCATCACGGGGTTATCTGGCCCAGATGATCGTCCGGAATATTCAGTTCAATTCCCATGCGCTGGCCTTCCATCAGGATATGCCGACGCATTTCGGCACTGGCCAGGGCGCTGTTCTTGCTGCGGATGGCACGCACCACCGCTTCGTTTTCCTGCAGTCGTTCGGCCAGGTGTTCCGGCGAGTTACGCAGGACCTGGGCGCTCTGCTTGAGGGCATTGCTGGTTTGTTGCACCACGTTCTGGAAGATCGGGTTGGAAGTCAGGGTGAACAATTCTTCGTGGAAGGCGATGTAGGCGTTCATCCCGGCTTCGCTGTCGTTGGCTTCCAGGGCTTCGCGCATGTCCATGAGGGTCAGGCGCAGTTGGCCGACTTCCTTGCTGCTGATGGATTGCGCCACCAGGCCGACGATAAAGGGCTCGAGGGTGTAGCGCAGTTGCAGCACATCCTCGAGGCTGGCGCCGGCCACGCCGCTGTCGCTGGCCGGGGTGTCATCCAGGGGCGCATCCAGTACCACCACGCCCTTGCCGGGCATGGAGCGCACCAGGCCCAGGGTTTCCAGGACCGTCACCGCTTCGCGCAGGCTAGGGCGGCTGATGCCCAGTTGTTCGGCCAGTTCGCGTTGTCCGGGCAGCATGTCGCCGGAGCGCCACTGGCCCCGGGCCAACGCGGCCCGCAGCTTTTCCACCACTGAATTTACGACTGTCGACGAGCTGATCACTGTTTACTCCATGGGTTATCGGTCATGGCGCCACGCTGGGCGCCGATGAGTGTGCCTGCCCGAGGCAGGCACGAACGGGTCAGAATTCCTGCGGCTGGGTGCCCGGCGCTGGCTTTCTTGGCTGGAAAACATAGCCTTGTTGGCCGCTCAGTACCTTGTCGGCCCGCTGCAGGTCGATGTCTTTCTCCCAGCGCGCGATGGCCACGGTGGCCACGCAGTTGCCGATCAGGTTGGTCAGGGCGCGGCCGATGCCCATGAACCAGTCCACCGCCAGCACCAGCACCAGGCCCACCACCGGAATGGCCGGGATCGCGGTCAGGGTCGCTGCCAGGATCACCAGGGCCGAACCGGGAATACCGTGTGCGCCTTTGGAGGTGATCAGCGACACCAGCAAGATGGTCAGCAGGTCGGACATCGACAACGGCGTGCCGGTGGCGTTGGCGATAAAGACGATGGCCAGGGTCAGGTAGATGGAGAAACCGTCGAGGTTGAACGAGTAGCCGGTGGGGATGACCAGGCCGACCGTGGAGCTGCCGATGCCCAGGTGTTCAAGCTTGCGCATGATCTGCGGCAGCACGGCGTCCGAAGAGGCGGTGCCGAGAACAATCATCAGCTCTTCGCGCAGGTACTTGAGGAACGGCAGCATGGGCAGGCCCGCCACACGCATCACCACGCCCAGGATCACCGCCACAAAGGCGAAGCAGGTCAGGTAGAACAGGCCCACGAGGCTGCCCAGGTGCTGCAATGAATCCACCCCGTATTTGCTGGTGGTGAAGGCGATCGCACCAAACACGCCGATGGGCGCCAGGCGCACGATCATGCCCATGATGCGGAAGATCACATGGCTGAGTTCGTTGATCAGGCGGGAGATGCCGGACGCCGCTTCACCCACCAGGTTCAGGGCGCTGCCGAACAGCACGGAGAACAGCAGTACCTGAAGGATGTTGTTATCGGCAAAGGCGCCGATGACCGAGTTCGGAATCAGGTTCATCAGGAACTGGGCGGTGCCCTGCATGTGCTGGCCGCGCTGGGCGAGGTCGCCGACGTCGGCGCTGGACAGCTGCTCCAGATGGATGTTGGCGCCGCTGCCGATGCCGGTACTGAAGGCCATGACCAGGCCCAGTACCAGGGCAACGGTGGTCAGTATTTCGAAGTAGATCACCGACTTCAGGCCGATGCGCCCAACCTTCTTCAGGTCACCGGCACCCGAGATGCCACTGACCACCACACAGAATACGATCAGGCCGATCAGCATTTTGATCAGCTTGATGAAGCCGTCGCCCAGTGGTTTGAGTTGAGAGGAGAATTCGGGGAGTGCGAGTCCGCACACAACGCCGAGGATCAGTCCGAGGACTACTTGGAGGAAAATCGAACGCGAGCACCATCTGAGCATGGGAGGGATCCTGATCGGTGTCCTGGCTGCCATGCGCGGGGCGCTATGGATTCAGGACTTAATTATTGTGGTCTTACCGGTATGTCCAGTGCAGCCGCAGTCTACGCTCGGACTTTAGGGGGTTACAAGGGGCTGTGAATAAATTGGCTTTACCGGTCTGACCAGTGGCGATCCGGGTCAATGACAGGCGAAAAAAAGCCCGGCACTCAGGCCGGGCTTTTTCGTGCTGCGGTGTAACGGGCTGATTAAGCGCCGTATACCGGCAGTTTTTTGCAGATGGCTTTGACCTTTTCACGTACGGCATCGATCACCGCTTCGTTGTTCAGGTCGGCCAGGATGTCGCAGATCCAGCCAGCCAGTTCCTTGCACTCGGCTTCCTTGAAGCCACGAGTGGTCACAGCCGGAGTGCCGAAGCGCAGGCCGGAGGTGACGAACGGGGAGCGTGGATCGTTTGGCACGGAGTTCTTGTTCACGGTGATGAACGCTTTGCCCAGAGCGGCGTCGGCGTCTTTACCGGAGATTTCCTGCTTGATCAGCGACAGCAGGAACAGGTGGTTTTCAGTACCGCCGGACACCACGTCAAAACCGCGCTCGATGAACACGCTGGCCATGGCCTGGGCGTTTTTCACCACTTGCTGCTGGTAAGTCTTGAACTCAGGCTGCAGGGCTTCCTTGAAGCAGATCGCTTTGGCTGCGATCACGTGCTCCAGCGGGCCACCTTGGGCGCCTGGGAATACAGCAGAGTTCAGCTTCTTCTCGATGTCGGCGTTGGCGCGAGCCAGGATCAGGCCGCCACGAGGACCGCGCAGGGTCTTGTGAGTGGTGGTGGTGACCACGTCAGCGAAAGGCACCGGGTTCGGGTAGACGCCAGCGGCGACCAGACCGGCCACGTGGGCCATGTCGACGAACAGGTACGCGCCGACTTTGTCAGCGATTTCGCGGAAGCGCGGGAAGTCGAGGATCTGCGAGTAGGCAGAGAAACCGGCCACGATCATTTTCGGCTTGTGCTCGACGGCCAGGCGCTCGACTTCGTCGTAGTCGATCAGACCGTTGGCGTCGATGCCGTATTGAATGGCGTTGTACAGCTTGCCGGAGGAAGAAACGCTGGCGCCGTGGGTCAGGTGACCACCGTGGGCCAGGCTCATGCCCAGGATAGTGTCGCCAGCCGACAGCAGAGCCAGGTAAACGGCGCTGTTGGCTTGGGAGCCGGCGTGCGGCTGGACGTTGGCGTAATCGGCGCCGAACAGTTCCTTGGCACGGTCGATGGCCAATTGCTCAACCACGTCGACGTACTCGCAGCCGCCGTAGTAGCGCTTGCCTGGGTAACCTTCGGCGTATTTGTTGGTCAGCACCGAGCCTTGAGCTTCCATCACCGCTGGGCTGGTGTAGTTTTCCGAAGCGATCAGCTCGATGTGCTCTTCCTGGCGCTGAGCTTCTTGCTCCATGGCGGCAAAGAGATCGGCGTCGTACTTGGCAATAGTCAAATCACGGCTGAACATGGCGGTCCTCAAGGATCGGGGGGCAGAAAAGGGAGGCATTCTAACCCAATGGCTTTTAGAAGGCATATGAAAGGACATCATGTCGCAGAGAAGCAGGGTTCAAGTGACGAGCTGCAAGCGGCAAGTCAAAGCGAACCGCTCCTCTCTCGCCGCTTGAAGCTTGAAACGTGCCGCTGCTACCCATCAATCAAACATGAATAACGCGTCATTGCTGAACTGCGCTTCAAACCGATTGGCCGGCATCGGGCGGCCGAACAAGTAGCCTTGTACTTCGTCGCAGCCGTGCTCACGCAGGAAGTCCAATTGTTCGTGGGTTTCCACGCCCTCGGCGATCACCGCCAGGTTCAGGCTGTGGGCCATGGCGATGATGGCCCGGGCAATCTGCGCATCCTGTTCACCGGACGGCAGGCCGTCGACGAAGGTGCGGTCGATTTTCAGCACGTCGATGGGGAACTGCTTGAGGTAGTTCAGGGATGAATAGCCGGTGCCGAAGTCGTCCACCGCGATGCTCAGGCCGAGGTTTTTCAGGCCGTCGAGGATCTGCATCGCTTCGCTGACTTCGCGCATCAGGATACTTTCGGTCAGTTCCAGCTCCAGGCACGCCGGCGGCAGGCCGGTGTCCCTGAGAATGGTGGCGATCCGCGTGCCCAGTTGGCCGTCGGAGAATTGCCGCGCCGAGATGTTCACCGACACTTTCGGCACTCGCACCTTAGCCTGGTGCCAGGCCTTGAGCTGGCGGCAGGCTTCGCTGATGACCCAGTCGCCCACGTCCACCACCAGGCCCAGCTCTTCGAGTACCGGAATGAAATCCCCCGGCGGCACCAGCCCGCGGCGCGGATGGCGCCAGCGCAACAGGGCCTCGGCACCGGTCAGGCGCTTGCCGTCGCCGCTGAACTGCGGCTGGTAATAGAGCACGAACTCTTCCTGCTCCAGGGCGTGGCGCAGGTCGCTTTCCAGCTCCAGGCGCTCCAGGGCGCTGGCGTTCATGTCCGCCTGGTAGAACTGGAAGTTGTTCTTGCCGCGTTCCTTGGCGTGGTACATCGCGGTGTCGGCGTTCTTCATCAACTGGCTCAGCTCGTTACCGTCCTGAGGGCTCAGGGCGATACCGATACTGGCGGTGACGAAGAACTCCCGGCCTTCGAGGACGAAGGGTTTGACCAGGCTGGCGAGGATCTGCTCGGCCACGTGGATCGCTCGGTTCAGGGCCATCTCACGGCTGGCGCGTGGTTGCAGCAGCAGAGTGAATTCGTCGCCGCCCATGCGAGCCACGGTGTCGTCATCGTCGACGCAGCCCAGCAGGCGCGTGGCCATTTCCTTGAGCATGCGGTCGCCGGCGGCGTGGCCGAGGGAGTCGTTGATCGGTTTGAAACGGTCGAGGTCGAGGAACATCAGCACCACCCAGGACTTCTGCCGCTCCGCCGATTGCAGCGCGGTGTGCAGGCGGTCCTGGAACAGGGTGCGGTTGGGCAGGTGGGTCAGGGCGTCGTAGTAGGCGAGGCGGTGAATGCGCTGCTCACTGGCTTTGCGCTCACTGATGTCGCTGAAGAAGCACACGTAGCTGGCCAGGTCGCCTTCGTCGTCGAGTACCGCGGTAATGCCGACCCAGGCCGGGTAGTGCTCGCCGTTGCGCCGCTTGAGCCAGACTTCGCCTTCCCAGGTGCTGTGCTGGTGCAGTTGCTTGAGCACGTAGCGCAGGTGGGCTTCCTGCTGGTTGTCGACGGTGAGCATGTTGGGCAACTGGTCCAGCACCTGGGACACGGCATAGCCGCTGACCCGGCTGAACGCTTCGTTGGCCTGGACGATATAACCCGCAGGGTCGGTGATGAGGATCGCCGACGTCGAGTGCTCGAATACCGTGGCGGCCATGCGCAGGTCTTTTTCCGCGCGGCGCTGTTGGCTGATGTCGCGGCCGACGCCGAGCACGCCTTCGAAGCCCCCTTGTTCATCCCAGACCAGTACCAGGCGCAGCTCGATGGGGATCTTGCGCCCATCGCCACGCAGGCAGTCGAAGAGGAACAGCTGGGTCTGCACCTGGCTGCGCAACTCGGCCAGTTGCTCGGGTTTGTCCAGGGCCTTGCTGACCCGGTCCATCAAGGTATAGATGCCGGTCAGTTGCTGGGGGTTGGCGATGGTCGATTGCCAGCCGTTCTGGAAGATCCAGTCCACGTCGTAACCCAGCACGGCTTGCACCGACGGGCTGACGTAGTTGAGGGACAGTTGGCTGTCGGTGGAGAAGATCACGTCGCTGATGCTTTCGGCGAGCATGCGGTAGCGCTGCTCGCTATCACGCAGGGACTCGCTGGCCTCGATCTGATCGGTGATGTCCTTGGCCACTCCGATGATGCGTGTGACCTGGTCGTACTTGTCCCGTGCCAGGGCCTGTTCGCGGATCTCGAAGCGTCGCCACTGGCCGCTGCGGTGGCGGAAACGCAACTGGCATTGCAGCAGTTGCGCGTAGCCCGCATGGCGCTGTTCCTGGCGCAGGCGATGGTAGAGGTCGGCATCTTCGGGGTGCAGAAGGATTTCCCAGAAGTATTCGCCCATCTGGTGCAGTTCGGTCTTGTTGTAGCCGAGGGTCTGGCCCAGGTGGTGGTTGCTGAAAATCATCCGCTGGCTGATCACGTCCTGCACATACAGGTGATCGGGCACGGTGCGCACCACGTCGGACCAGAAACCCTCGCGCTCCAGCAGCGACAGTTCGATCAGCTTGCGGCTGGTGATGTCGCTGATGCTGAGGATCACCGCGCGATAGTCGGCTGGGTCTTCCGGCAGGCGCAGCACCAGCCACAGATGCTGGTCGTGGCCCTGGGCGTCGCTGAGCTTGATCTCCAGCTCCAGCTGTTTCTGCTGGTTGAGCACGGCGTCCAGCAACTGGCTGCCAATCGCGTTGCCATTGAGTGCGCAGCCGTCGATCAACAGCTTCCAGGCCTGTTCGCAGGAGTCGACATTGAGCAGGCGCAGGGCGACCTGGTTGACTTCGGTGACCCGCAGTTCGCGCAGCAATTGCAGGCGTTGCTGCGGACTCTGTTCCTGCCAGCGCTTGAGCTGCTCGCTATTGCGCAAATGAGCCTTGTCCAGTTGCCCAGGCAGGCCGGAAACATCCAGCACACACAGGGCTACGCCGGTGCCTTCGAAAATGTCCTGGTAGCGGCGGCGGCCTTCGTGCAATTGGCGCTGGCGGCGGCGCATGTTCAACAGGGCGATCACCGGCAGCAGGGAGAACGCCAGCCCCAGGAGGCATTTGCCGATAAAGGCTGGCAGCAGTTGTTCAATCACCGCCCGTTCGTCGAAAAGGCCGCGCAGTTGCCAGTCGCTGTTGCTCAAGGGCGTCACCAGCACGCTGTCGGCCATGTCTTCCGGGCTCAACAGGCCGGGCTTGGCCAAATCGGGGTGGGTGCGGCTGACCACCAGTCGGGTGAGGCGGTTTTCCAGGACCCAGGCCGGTTTTTGCGCGGTTTCCTGGTCCCTAATCAACGTCTGGAAGAAGCTCGGTGCCAGGCGCAGCACCCAGTAACCCCTGACCGAGCCGCTGGGTTGGTGCATTAACAGGGTGACCAGCGAACCGTCGCTCTCGTTGCTGAAGTAGTAGCGCTGGCCGTGGCTGCGCTGCACCAGCTCCGCCAGCCAGGCCGCGTCCAGGGAGGTGCTGGCGCTGTCATTGACGATCTGACCGGAGGCATCCAGCAGGGCGATACTGCGCACATCCGGCAACGACAACTGGAGCTTTTGCAGCAGTTGTTGCTGTTGTTCGGCGGTGTGGGGTTGTTCGACGATCGGTAGCAGATTCAGAGCGATCTGCGCATTAAGGGCCAGGTTCAGGCTCAGGTGATCGGCCTGGTCGGCACTGTAGTCGATGGCGTATTGCTGCTGGACCTTGCGGGTTTTCTGCAGTTGGTCGAGCAGTTGCCAGAACAGCAAGGCCAGGAGTAATAGCACCAGCGTCGCCAGTGCACCTTTAAGGGTGCCGCGCAGGGGGGAGCCGGGCGCAGGGATAGGCGCACGCGCGGGCGGTGGCGAAGTGACGTTGGGCAAGCTGTGATCCTGCGGTTTGGCTGGGCTGGCGCGACGTGCACTATAAGCCGGACGCCCGAAGGGCGGCTAGCATGCCTTGAGTTGTGGCAAAGTGCCAGTCCCGCTTGGCTGGACCTTGATCCGCCATTGAGGTAGTTTTGCCCGCTACACATAGGGGCGTTCCAGCTCCAGATCATCAGGTTTCTGTTCACGCCGGCATCGATTTGCGTCCATGCCGGCGCTGCGCATGGCCTGACACGGGCAGCGCCCGCTTCTATTCATCAGTCACTGACGCTAGGTTCACCATGGCTCAATACGTCTTCACCATGCATCGGCTGAGCAAAGTTGTTCCGCCGAAGCGGGAAATCCTGAAAAACATTTCTCTGTCCTTCTTCCCCGGCGCCAAGATCGGCGTACTCGGCCTCAACGGTTCGGGTAAGTCCACGTTGTTGAAAATCATGGCCGGCGTTGACACCGAGTTCGATGGTGAAGCGCGCCCGATGCCTGATCTGAATATCGGCTACCTGCCCCAGGAGCCGCAGCTGGATCCGACCAAGACCGTACGTGAAGTGGTCGAGGAAGCGGTCAGCGTGATCAAGGACGCCCAGGCCCGCCTGGACGAGGTCTACGCCGCCTACGCCGACCCGGATGCCGACTTCGACAAGCTGGCCGCTGAACAGGCCAAGCTCGAAGCCATCCTGCAAGCCAGCGACGGCCATAACCTGGAGCGTCAGTTGGAAGTCGCCGCCGACGCCCTGCGCCTGCCAGCCTGGGACGCGAAGGTCGAGCACCTGTCCGGTGGTGAAAAGCGTCGTGTGGCCCTGTGCCGCCTGCTGCTGTCTGCCCCGGACATGCTGCTGCTCGACGAACCAACCAACCACTTGGACGCTGACTCCGTGGCCTGGCTGGAGCATTTCCTCCACGACTTCCCGGGCACCGTGGTTGCGATCACGCACGACCGGTACTTCCTCGACAACGTCGCGGGCTGGATTCTGGAACTCGACCGCGGCGCCGGTATTCCTTACGAGGGCAACTACTCGGGTTGGCTGGAAGCCAAGTCCGACCGTCTGGCCCAGGAATCCAAGCAGCAGTCGGCCCATGAAAAGGCCATGAAAGAAGAGCTGGAATGGGTGCGCAAAGGCGCCAAGGCTCGTCAGTCGAAATCCAAGGCTCGTCTGCAACGCTTTGAAGAAATGCAGTCCCAGGAATTCCAGAAGCGCAGCGAAACCAACGAGATCTACATCCCGGCCGGTCCGCGCCTGGGTGACAAGGTCATCGAGTTCAAGAACGTCACCAAGGGTTACGGCGATCGCGTACTGATCGACAACCTGTCGTTCGCCATGCCCAAGGGCGCCATCGTCGGCGTGATCGGCGGTAACGGTGCGGGTAAATCCACCCTGTTCCGTATGCTGATGGGCAAGGAAACCCCGGATTCCGGCAGCATCGAAATCGGTGAAACCGTGCAACTGGCGTGCGTCGATCAGAGCCGTGACGACCTGGACGGCAGCAAGACGGTGTTCCAGCAGATTTCCGATGGCTCGGACCAGATCCGCATCGGCAACTACGAAATTCCGTCCCGCACCTACGTGGGTCGTTTCAACTTCAAGGGCGGCGACCAGCAGAAGTTCGTCAAGGACCTGTCCGGTGGTGAGCGCGGTCGCTTGCATCTGGCCCTGACCTTGAAAGAGGGCGGCAACGTCCTGCTGCTCGACGAACCGTCCAACGACCTCGACGTTGAAACCCTGCGTTCCCTGGAAGAAGCCCTGCTGGACTTCCCAGGCGCCGCCATTGTGATCTCCCACGATCGGTGGTTCCTGGACCGTGTGGCCACTCACATCCTGGCCTACGAAGACGATTCGCAAGCCGTGTTCTTCGAAGGCAACTACACCGAGTACGAAGCCGATCGTAAGAAACGCCTCGGCGAAGCGGCTGCTCAACCGCACCGCGTGCGTCACAAGAAGCTGGCCTGATAAGGTCGCTGCTTGAACAGAACGGAGCCTTCGGGCTCCGTTTTTTTTGCCCTCTTTTCGACCCACTGGCAGCGACATTTCTGTAGGAGCCGGCTTGCCGGCGATCCACTTTTTCGCCTCACCAAAAGCGTGCGGCTCAGGCAGGAAGTGCCACCAATCCGGTGCACAAACCCCCTGAAAATCGTCGCCATTTATATTTAATGCACCATTTAAATTCATAACTGCGACATTTTGCGCTGTCGCGGTGCGATTTGAATTGATAAAGTCCCGGGCAAATCTCCCCTTAACGACAATAAATTTGCCGAGACTTCCCATGATCGAATCCGTCGAAGACTTCCTTGCCCGTCTGAAAAAACGCGACCCGGACCAGCCTGAATTCCACCAGGCCGTGGAAGAAGTACTGCGCAGTCTGTGGCCCTTTCTGGAGGCCAACCCGCACTACCTGACCTCGGGCATTCTCGAGCGTATTTGTGAGCCGGAACGCGCCGTGGTGTTTCGCGTTTCCTGGGTCGACGACCAGGGCAAGGTCCAGGTCAACCGCGGCTTCCGTATCCAGATGAACAGCGCCATCGGTCCGTACAAGGGCGGTTTGCGCTTCCATCCATCGGTGAATCTCGGGGTGCTGAAATTCCTCGCCTTCGAGCAGACCTTCAAGAATTCCCTGACGTCCCTGCCCATGGGCGGCGGCAAGGGCGGTTCGGACTTCAACCCCAAGGGCAAGAGCGACGCCGAGGTGATGCGCTTCTGCCAGGCCTTCATGAGCGAGCTGTATCGTCACATCGGCGCCGATGTGGACGTGCCCGCCGGTGACATCGGTGTCGGTGCCCGGGAGATCGGTTTCCTGTTTGGCCAGTACAAACGCCTGAGCAACCAGTTCACTTCAGTGCTGACCGGCAAGGGCATCAGCTACGGCGGCAGCCTGATTCGTCCTGAAGCCACCGGTTTTGGCTGTGTGTACTTCGCTGAAGAAATGCTCAAGCGCCGTGACCAGCGGGTTGAAGGCAAGCGCGTGGCGATCTCCGGTTCCGGCAACGTGGCGCAATACGCGGCACGCAAAGTCATGGACCTGGGCGGCAAGGTGATTTCCCTGTCGGATTCCGAAGGCACCCTGTACTGCGAGTCCGGCCTGAGCGAAGAGCAATGGCAAGCGGTGCTGGAGTTGAAGAACGTCAAGCGCGGGCGCATCAGTGAGCTGGCCAGCCAGTTCGGCCTGGAGTTCCTGGCCGGCCAGACGCCGTGGACCCTGGCCTGCGACATCGCCCTGCCGTGCGCCACACAGAATGAGCTGGACGCCGATGCGGCCCGCGCTTTGTTGCGTCAGGGCTGCATCTGCGTGGCCGAAGGCGCGAACATGCCGACCACCCTGGAGGCTGTGGATATCTTTATCGAGGCGGGCATTCTGTTCGCACCGGGCAAGGCATCGAACGCCGGTGGCGTGGCCGTCAGCGGTCTGGAAATGTCACAGAACGCCATGCGCCTGTTGTGGACTGCCGGAGAGGTAGACACCAAGCTGCACGCCATCATGCAGTCGATTCACCACGCCTGCGTGCACTACGGTGAAGAGAACGGTCGGATCAACTACGTCAAAGGCGCCAACATCGCTGGCTTCGTCAAAGTCGCTGATGCGATGCTGGCACAAGGCGTGGTTTGAGTCGTTTCAGGCCGGCTCGATGCGGATGATCTCGATCAACTGATCCCCAGCCGGCCTTTTCCACAGCACCTCATCGCCGGGTTGCGCGCCAAGCAGGGCGCGACCCAAAGGCGAGCCCCAGTTGATCAGGCCCTGGCCGACATCGGCCTGATCTTCTCCCACCAGTTGCACCTGCTGCTCGTTCCCCTGTTCATCCGCGAAGGTCACTCGGCTGCCGATCTGCACCTGTTGGGTGGAGGTGGCGGGCGCGGTGAGCTGGGCGCTTTGCAGGCGCTGATTGAAGTAGCGCAGGTCCCGCTCCAGGTCGGCCAGCCGCTGTTTGTCCGCAGCATCGCCCTGGGCGCTGTGTTCGCTGTGCTGGGTTTGCAACTGCGTGACCTTGGCCTGCAACGCGGCAAGGCCTTGGGGTGTGACGTAATTGGGCTGGGTGCTGACCAGGCGCTCAACCGGCGTGTCGGCCTGATCGGCAGCCTGGTCTTCGTTGACGAATGCGCGGCTCATGGCAATTCTCCGAAGGTGGAGGTTGGACCCTGCTCGCAGCCTTTTAGTGTCGACGGTTATCCGAGAGCGGCTCACTGCGAACGATAGGCGCGGGCGGCGTCACGGTCCTTCTCTTGCTGCCAGGCCCGTTCCCGCTCATCCCAATGGTGTTCACGGTATTCGGTGCGATCCTGATTTTCCAGCATGGCCTGACACTGCCTGAAACCGTCGCTCCAGCCTTCGGCATATTGCGCGTCCTTGAGGTAGCGCGGCACGTTCTTGCGGAACTCGCCGGTGATGGCGCCGGCCGCTTGCCGGCCACTGACACAGCCATCATCGAAACCATCGGCAAAGGCCGGTGGATAGCCCTGGGCAAGCAAATGCTCGTGGGTGGACTCGCACCCGCCGATCACCAGAAAAAGCACCACTAACCACCCGAACCGCCACATGCCTGACTCCTACGCCGGATTACGGCTGATGGCATCAGTCTAGAAGTCGATTCGTCGCTACCTCGTGAAAGCCAGGTGAAGAATTAGCAGGCCAATGCGGCTGTTGCCCCTAGTAGTGGTACCACTTGAGTTCCAGCATCACTTCATTCTCGGCGGTGGCCAGGTGGCTGAATTCGCGTTGCGCGCTGAGGCGCAGACCGAGGTTGCGTGACAGCTCCCACTGTTGGTTGAGACTCAGGCTGCGGCGGACTTCGCCATTGGTGAAGTAGTCGCCCTTGGCTTCCACGCTGAAGTTGCCCAGCGGGTTTTTCCACAGCAAGCCAGTGTTGAACCCGGCGGCCGGGGAGATAAAGGCCGAGAAGTCGTTATTGTGCTCGACCCGCACGGTACCCAGGGCAAAGCCCAGGGTGTTCTCGCCCAACTGCCAGGTGCCACCGGCGCCGCCATTGACGTGGCTGACCAGGGTCTCATCGTCATGCTTGCCCGGCACGCGCTCCAGGCCGCCGGTGACTTGCCAGGACCAGGGCTGCAGCAGTTCGTTGCGCGGCGTCAGGGAGCGAATGGTGGCCAGGTCCAATTGCTGCAACTGCCAACGATTGCCTTCGTACTGGCGCAGTTTCATTTGCAGGATTTCAATCTGCGCGCCCAGGGGGAAACCTTCGGCGTTGTCGTTGAGGTCGTGATAGGCCATGCGCAGGCCGTACTCGCCAAACGCCTGGTCGCCCCGGGTGCCGATACCGACTTGCCAGGTGCGGGATTCGTGGCCGTCTTCCGGTAGGCCGGGGCGCTCGATCTGCAACTCTGGCGCAGGGTTGCGGTTGATTGCCCGGAGCAGTTCGAAGCTGCGCTGCGAGCGCGCAGGGTCGCGCTCCTGGCCGTTGGCCCGGTAGCGCTCCAGGCGATAGGCCGCGTCGACGATCAGCGCCTGGCGATCCCTTGGCAGGGCTTTGAAGTCGGCGTCTTGCAGGTGCTGCTGATCGGCGCTGACCTTGAGCACCCATTGCTGCTCCTCGCCGTTCAGGGGCTCGGCGCGGCTGAGCAGTTCACGCTCACGGGACGGTCGATAGTCGATCTTTTCCACCAGCCCGGCTTCCTTCACCGCCTTGACGGTGTCGGTGGGGATCGCAGTCAGAGGGAATTGCTCGGTCAGCTTCAGGCCCGGGCGCGCCACTTGCAGCAACTCCAGCAAGCGATAGGAGCAGTTCTCGTCGAAGAAGAAGTAGTCGAACTGGATCTGCTTGAGTTCCCAGACGTGCTCGACCATGCGCTCGGTTTCAACCTGGGTCAGGTTCAGCCGGTATTCCCAGAGGTCGCGGTTTTCCAGGCTGCGGTATTCCGAGAGTTTCTCCTGGTAGGGCACCAGGGCGAACAGGCCCGGGTAACCACCCATCAGGCCTTTCCAGGCGTAGAGGATGCTGTTGTCCGAGCCTTCGATGTAGGCGCCGAAGTTGATGGCGTAGCTGAGCAGGGCGGTGTTGTTGCTTTGCACGTCGGCCTGGTCGATACGCAGCAGGGTGTGGCCGAACATCGACGACGGGCTGTTGAGGTAAGCCGCCGGGAAGATCATCACCGCGCTGTGGGGCGCGACGTCCTTGAACCACTGCTTGAATTCGCTGCAGGCCACGGTGGGCAGGTCGGTGAGTTGTAACTGGTCCTTGAGCCAGCGGGTGCGTGCCGGGTACACACATTGGGCGTGCTGCTCACCGGCGCTGGCCGGGGCGTACAGGGCTTGCAGGGTGGCGGCCAGTTCGGCGTCAGGGTGCTGCGCGCCGTCTTTGGCGAGGAAAAACTTCGCGTCGCTGACGTAGCTGCGCCAGCCGCCCAGCTTGGCGCTCTCGTAGTGCCCCAGGGAGATCCAGAACGGATCATTGGCCAACTGCTGCAAACGTGGATTGTCGATAGCGGGCGCGGCGGACAGCGGGGCGCAGACACAGAGCGCCAGGTAGGCAAGGCGTTTGAGCATGGTGGGCAACTTAAGTCGAAAGAAACAAAGGCCCGTTAAGGGTCAGCTCCCAAAAAACAAAAGCCCGCTCTTGGGGAAGAGCGGGCGGGTCGAGCTTAAGCTGGAGTTGCGTACTTGGCCAGACGAGCGTCGCTTTTCAGCACGGCCAGGGTGTTGGTGTGCACATCATCCGCAGTCACGTCGGCTTTGCTGAAGATCTGTTGGAAGTGCTCATGGGTAACAGCGGCGAAATGCGCGCGGTCTTCAGGAGCAACGCCCAGCACCACAGCGTAGGTGGTCAGTGCTTCGCCCTGACCTTTGGCCATGTCTTCAGAGAGCTCGTTCATCATGCCATTCATGGCAATCCAGGATTTACCGCCATAAGTCAGTGCCGAGTTGGTCGAGCAACCGTTGGTGCCGGAAGTCATACCGAACGTGGCGTTGCCGGAGGTGCCGTTGGTGGTGGAAGCCAGGAAATGCGCCGGGGTGCCACGCTGACCTTCGAACAGCATGTTGCCCCAACCACAATCCGGACCGCCTGGCGCTTGGGCCATGGCGTTGATGGATACTGCGGTGAAAAGAGTACCGAGAAGAATCCGTTTCATAGCTGTGTTCTCTTTGTGTGCAAACCAATGGACAAGGGGTGCTGGCCAATGTCAGCGCCAGTTGGGCCGGTTATTAGTCCAGCCGCGCAGTTTGGAGTTTAGGCAGGTTCCAAGGGTTCCGTGACTTTTTACAAAACATTCGCTGACATAGCCGGTTTTCCGGGGGGCGGCTGGGCACATTACCCTTGTCTATGCTTTCGCCCTAGGCGCGCCTTGCCAGCCGGGCATACCCGGCGCCAGAATGCCGCCATCTGCCCCGCCTGATGTAAGGAAGCCCGATGCCTGATCCTGTTGCTGCCAGCTTGCGTCTAGCGCCCGAAGCGCTGACCCGTCCTTTTTCCGCTGAACAGTTCAGCTTCTCGACCACCAATGATTTGGAGCCCTTTCGCGGTGTGCTTGGCCAGGAACGTGCGGTTGAAGCCTTGCAGTTCGGGGTGGCCATGCCGCGCCCCGGTTACAACGTGTTTGTCATGGGCGAGCCCGGTACCGGCCGCTTCTCGTTTGTTAAACGCTACCTGAAGGCGGAAGGCAAACGCCTGCAGACCCCGGCCGACTGGGTCTACGTCAACAACTTCGATGAACCCCGCGAGCCTCGTGCCCTGGAGCTGCCGGCAGGTGGTGCTGCCGCGTTCATCGCGGACATCAACGGCCTGATCGACAACCTGGTCGCGACGTTCCCGGCGGTGTTTGAACACCCGACTTATCAACAGCGCAAGAGCGCCATCGACCGTGCCTTCAACCAGCGCTACGACCGCGCCCTGGACGTGATCGAGCGTCTGGCCCTGGAAAAAGACGTGGCGCTGTACCGCGACAGTTCCAACATTGCCTTTACGCCGATGCTCGATGGCAAGGCCCTGGACGAAGCTGAGTTCTCGCAGCTGCCGGAAGCCGATCGCGAACGTTTCCACACGGATATTTCCGAGCTCGAAGAGCGCCTCAACGAAGAACTCGCCAGCTTGCCCCAGTGGAAGCGCGAGTCGAACAACCAGATGCGCCAGTTCAACGAAGAAACCATCACCCTGGCCTTGCAGCCGCTGTTGGCACCGTTGTCCGAGCAGTACGCAGAGAACGCCGCGGTCTGCGGTTACTTGCAGGCGATGCAGGTGTACCTGCTGAAAACGGTGGTCGAGCAATTGGTGGATGACGCCAAGACCGACGCCCAGGCCCGCAAGCTGCTGGAAGAACAGTACTGCCCGAGCCTGGTGGTCGGCCATCCGGTCAGCGGCGGTGCGCCAGTGGTGTTCGAGCCGCATCCAACGTACGACAACCTGTTCGGCCGCATCGAATACAGCACCGATCAGGGCGCGCTCTACACCACCTATCGCCAGTTGCGTCCAGGGGCTTTGCACCGTGCCAACGGCGGCTTCCTGATTCTCGAAGCCGAGAAAATGCTCAGCGAGCCCTTTGTCTGGGACGCCCTCAAGCGTGCCTTGCAATCGCGCAAGTTGAAGATGGAGTCCCCGCTGGGCGAGCTGGGCCGTTTGGCAACGGTGACCCTCAATCCGCAAGTGATCCCGTTGCAGCTCAAGGTCATCATCATTGGCTCCCGCCAGCTGTATTACGCCCTGCAAGACGCCGATCCGGACTTCCAGGAGATGTTCCGGGTGCTGGTGGATTTTGACGAAGACATTCCGATGGTCGATGAAAGCCTGGAGCAGTTCGCCCAGTTGCTGAAAACCCGCACCTCGGAAGAAGGCATGGCGCCTCTGACCTCCGATGCCGTGGCGCGTCTGGCGACCTACAGCGCGCGGCTGGCAGAGAACCAGGGGCGCTTGTCGGCGCGGATCGGTGATCTGTTCCAACTGGTCAGCGAGGCCGATTTCATTCGCCACCTGGCGTCTGACGAGAAGACCGACGCCGGGCACATCGAGCGTGCGCTCAAGGCCAAGGCCACGCGCACCGGGCGTGTTTCAGCGCGGATTCTCGATGACATGCTGGCCGGGGTGATTCTGATCGACACCGCCGGCGCGGCAGTGGGCAAGTGCAACGGCCTGACGGTGCTGGAGGTCGGTGATTCGGCGTTCGGGGTGCCGGCGCGGATTTCCGCCACGGTCTACCCGGGCGGCAGTGGCATTGTCGACATCGAGCGCGAGGTCAACCTCGGGCAGCCGATTCACTCCAAGGGGGTGATGATCCTCACCGGTTACCTGGGCAGCCGTTATGCCCAGGAATTCCCCCTGGCGATCTCGGCGAGTATCGCCCTGGAACAGTCTTACGGTTATGTGGACGGTGACAGCGCGTCCCTGGGTGAGGCCTGTACCTTGATTTCGGCCCTGTCGAAGACGCCGCTCAAGCAGTGCTTCGCCATCACCGGTTCAATCAACCAGTTTGGTGAAGTGCAGGCGGTGGGCGGGGTCAACGAGAAGATCGAAGGCTTCTTCCGCCTTTGCGAAGCACGGGGCCTGACCGGCGAGCAGGGGGCGATCATTCCCCAGGCCAACGTCGCCACCCTGATGCTCGACGAGAAGGTGTTGCAGGCCGTGCGCGACGGCAAGTTCCACGTCTACGCGGTGCGTCAGGCCGACGAGGCCCTCAGCCTGTTGGTCGGCGAGCCGGCTGGCGAGCCGGATGCGGACGGTCAGTTCCCGGAAGACAGCGTCAATGGTCGAGTGGTGGAGCGCCTGCGCGCCATCGCCGAAATGATCAGTGAAGAGGACCTCAAAGAGGCGGAAAAAGAGCTGGCGCAAGAGGCATTGGCAGACACCAAACCCGCCTGAATCAGGCGTGCGGCGAGGGCTTGTACCTCGCCGCAGGTGTCAGCGACTTGGCGCCAACTTTTGCCAATAGACCATTCGGCGCCTGTTGCCTTGGTCAACTTTGTTTATCGGGCTTTTCTTCTATCCTCAGGGCAAGGAGAACGACAGTCGTCACTGGAACGAAACAGTCTTCTCGCGGAGGCTGAACGCCGGATCTACCGAGGGTCGCCGCCATGTCGCGCAACCTCTGCCTCACCCGCCAATGCCTTGGCCTGGTTACCCGCATCGAATGCTGCATTCGTCCCCTGGCCGGGGATAAGGGGATGTGGACCTTGCTGTTTGCCGCCGGAATGGCCGGTGAGCAACCGTCTGCGATCAAGGCCCAAGGCCCGTTCTGCGGCCCGTTGGTGGCCGAATCCATCCTTGATTCCATCGTCCAGAGCCTGACCACCCATGGTTATGAACTGGCCGATGATCCGCAGATCTGGTGCCTGCATCTGCAGGCGCAACTGCGCCAGATCAATGGCGAGCGCAGTCGCAACATCCAGTTTCACCCCGAGCATTGAGGCTTATTGGGCAGGGGGTTGCGCTTCGAGCTTGTCCAGTTTGACCTCGAAGCCATATTCCACGGTGTTGAGTTCGGTGCGCATGAAGGTTTCCAACTGGGTGGGTTGCCCATAGAAGTAATGCACGTCGAACACGGCCGGGCCCTGGTCAGAGGCTTGATGACTGACGCTGAGGATTTCCTTGAGGTACTGGCCGCTGTCGTCTTTGGCGTAGAAGCGCCAAGTGTCCGCCGGGAACAGGCGTTGGTCGACGATCAACGCATTGCCTTTGAGCGTCAGGCCTTCGGGCAGGGTGCGGGCGGAGAGGGATTGATGGTCGACGCTGGCCAGGAACAGCGGGACCGAGCCTACGGCGTAGGCCGGTGTTTCAGGAAATAGGTTGAGGTCGTAGGTGATGACCCCGCGCAACGGGTCGATTTCGAAGGCTTCGGTCGGCAGCTCGATCGGCTCGCCCCGTTTCCCATTGTCATCCTGGGTGAAGAACGTCAGCGGGGTTTCACCCACGTCGAACGCTGAGCCCAGCAATTCGTCATTGAAGGTCTTGGGGTGGTTGAACTCGATGCGCGATGCGCTGGAGTCTTCCACCGACTGGCTGATCGTTACGGACTTTTTCAACGACGCCTCATCGAGGTCGGCGCCTTTCAGGTAGGCCGTCGCCTGGTCGTCATACACCACCACCGGCATTGGCAGGGGCTGGATATTCTTGTCGGTGGTCTGGCGTTCGAAATGCTGCACCGGCAGTTCCAGGTCTTTGCGGGTCACGCTGGCCTGGGAAAAATCGAGCACGCTGACTTCCAGCTTATCGATCATCCCGTTGAAGTAGACCTTGCTGTAGTGGTTGCGCTGCTGGCGTTCGAAGTCCTTTTGCTCGCTCTCCAACTGCTGCTCGAAGCTGTCGCTCCAGGCTGACTGCTTCTGCATGGTTGCCAGTTGTTTCTCGTAAAAAGCGATTTGCTGGGTGTTTTCGTTGATCGACCCGGAGCGGGAAAGCAGTTGCCCGCTGGCATCGCGAGCCTGGGCCAGCAGCGGGTTCAGTGCGGCGTCGGCGACTTCGGTGGGTAGCGCTGCGCTGTTGCTCAGCTGGATCTCGGCGACGTTCTTGCCCAGGGACATCAAGGTCACGCTGATGTTGTCGTCGGTGCGGGTCTTGCCCACATCGCCCTTGCCCAGCACAAAGGTCTGTACCCGGCGCGGGGCTATCACTTCGACTTTGCCTTGCAGCGTGACGGGTTGGGGCTGGTGCTTGTTGTCCACTTCCAGCCCTTCGATGAAGGGGTAGGTCACGGTCAGGTCATCCGGGTTGGTCAGGTTGGAACTCGAAGGGCTGAGCTGGATGCCCGGGTCGGTTTCCGACCACTCCGGCTGAAAGGGGATGACTTTTTTGTTGCTCAGGGTGACGGACTGCCATTCCAGGCCGTGGGGGAACGGAAACTCCGCAGGCATGGTGAAGTTGAAGGGGAACACCGGCTGCAAGTCGATCAGGTAGTCGGAACTCGAGGCCTTGCGCAGCACGAACAGGCCGTTGATGTAGGCATCCACCAGGGCTTGCGGGCTGGGGTAATGCTTGAGCAGGGCCAGGGCATCCTCCCCGTACTCGGTTTCGATGGGCTTGCTCTCGAGTTTGAGGCGCGCGCGTTCCAGCAACAGCAGCGAGCCGCCAAGGTCGGCAATGGCCTCTTTGAGCTTCGGGTCCTGGATGCTGTCCAGGGACTTTTCGAACTGCGCGGTCTTGTCGTCGAGGCTGACCTGGCGCTTCTCATCACTCGGCGAGCACCCGCCGCTGAGCAGCAAGGCAATGCAGAGACCGATGCTCGCTAAAGGCAATCGCACATCCATTTTCCGTCTTCCTGTCCGATGTCTGTGAACGCTGTGACAGGCTCCGACACTAGCAGAAAACGCGTCTGTAAAAAGCCGCAGGTCGTGGATTTGTCGGTGGTTTATGGGGATTCGGCGCACTGATATACTCGCCGCCGTTTTCAGACCAGGTGCGAGATTCAATGGAACGTTTAATCGAAAATGCGATGTACGCCTCACGCTGGTTGCTGGCACCCATCTATTTTGGTCTGTCGTTGGGGCTGCTGGCGCTGGCCTTGAAGTTCTTCCAGGAAGTCTTCCACGTCATCCCCAATGTGTTTTCCATGGCCGAATCGGACCTGATCCTGGTGCTATTGTCGTTGATCGACATGGCCCTGGTGGGCGGCTTGCTGGTGATGGTGATGATTTCCGGCTATGAGAACTTCGTCTCTCAGCTGGATATCGACGAGGACAAAGAGAAGCTCAGCTGGCTGGGCAAGATGGATTCTTCGTCCTTGAAGATGAAGGTCGCGGCCTCCATCGTGGCGATTTCCTCGATCCACCTGCTGCGGGTGTTCATGGACGCCAAGAACACGCCCACCGATTACCTGATGTGGTACGTGATCATCCACATGACGTTTGTGGTGTCGGCCTTTGCCATGGGTTACCTGGACAAGCTGACCAAGCACTGATCTGTCGACCGCAACAAGACCCGCGACGCCCGGCCGTTAGACAACGCCCGGGCGTTTTTTATTGGCGGTTTGTGGGCTACAAGCAGCCGGCCATCACCACATTGTCGGTGACATAGCAGGGGTTCTCCGGCTTTTGCAGTTCGATGTCGTAGTCATAGAGCAGGGGGCTGATGCTGATTAGTTTGTAGGCTTCGATACTGGTCGCTCGCCGTAGTAGTACTGCACGTCGAACATCGCCGAGCCGTAGGCTTTATCCAGATGGCTGACTTGATGGATCTTGCGCAGGTAGCGGCCCTGGCTGTCCCGGGCAAAGAAGCGCCAGCGCTCCTTGGGGAACGGCTTGCTTTCGATAATCAGCGCATTGCCTTGCAGGCGCATGCCCGGGGGGAGGGCGTCGACCGGGTACAGGGTCTTTTCCACTTTTGGATGGATCAGGGTCATGGTGCCCTTGGCAAACGCCGGCTCCCGGCGGAAGTCGGCGGGGCTGTAGCTGATCCACCCCTCGTAGGGATCGACGTCATAGACATTGGGGCTCACGTCCATCAGGTCGCCGTGCCTGCCGAGCTTGTCCTGGGTGTAGAAGTCGACTTTGCGGTCGATGGGGCGCCCGGGGATCTTCCAGTCGAAGGGCAGGTCGCTGCGAAAGCGGATTCTGGCGTAGCGGACGCTGACCAGTTCGGACTGCACCTTGACGCTCCGGCGGTGCTCTTCCTCGCTCATGGCGTAGCGGCCGGTCTGTTCGGCGATGCGCTCGTCATAGACCACGGCAGTGGCCGGCATGGGCTGCAGTGTCTTACCCACCAGGGTTGGGGCGAAGGTATCGACGGCCGTCTTCAGCGTCTGGCGTTCCACCTTGGCGGCAGAGAAGTCCAGGGCGGTGACTTTGAGGCTGGCCAACTCGCCGGAGAAGTACTGCTTTTTGTAGCGGCTGGCCTGGCCCCGGTGGAATGCCGCGAGCTGTTGGCGCTGCTGGTCAAAAAAAACGGGGTCATAGCTGGGTTGTTGCAGCAGCGTCTGCAGTTGTTGGTCTTCGAAGGCCCGTTGCTGTGGGGCCTTTTCAATGCTGCCTTCGGCCTTCAGGTAGTTGCCGTCGCGGTCCAGGGCCTGGATCACCAAGGGGTCGAGGCCTCGCTCCGAGAGCTCCGGCGCCAGCGCCGCGCTGTTGTGCAGTTCGAACTCGGCGGAGTACGGGCCGACCTTGAGCAGGGTGACGCTGAGGTTGCTCTGGGTGCGGGTGCTGCCGACATCCTTGGGCGAAAAACTGAACACCTGGACCTGGCTTGGAATAACGATTTCTACGTGGCCGTTGAGGGCGACGACTGGCGGGCGGTGTTCCGAGTCCGGTGCCGGTTGGCCTTTTTGCCGGTCGTGCAGTTCGAACACCCCGGGGTTCACTTTGATCAGGGAGACGCCGGTCTCTGCCACGGTATTGCCGAGGGCAATCACGCGGCCGTCAGCCAGGCTGGCTGAGTCCCAATCCAGGGTGGCGGGGAACAGTGGCTTTACTGGGTAGTCGCGGATAAACGGTGAACCGATGATCAAGGTGCTGGCGGAGGCTTGGCGCGGGTAGTTTTTGAAGAACAGGCTGCCCAGCCAGCGCTGGGCGGCGATGCTCAAGTCCGGGTACTGCTCGATCAGCGCGTTGGCGTCCAGGCTATGGCGGGCCTCCTCAGGTGGCCTATCGAGCACCAAGGCCTGGCGCTGCTCTTTGTACCAGTCTTGCAACCGCTGGATCGCCCGCTTCTCCAACTCGGGGTCGCCGAGGGCCTCTGCTTGGTGGTAACGCTCCCTGTAGGTGTTTTCCAGGATTTGTTCGGGGCCTGGTACCAGGTACAGATACAGAGCCACGCCGGCTGCTGCCAGAGTGCTGGCAGCAAGGGCGAGATAGATGCGTTTCAACGGCATGACTGGCCATCCGTTGGCGGAGAAATCAGAGGGTCAAGATCCATTTGTGGATATCCAATTACGTGTAGGAAAAGTAGACGCGGCGGCGACACTAACAGAAACCGCATTGGCTGTTCTGTCCGCCGTTGGTCCAGAGACCCTGTCCGCTCCTTGTGCTTTTGGGGCGCCAGGCATATGCCTGTAGTGTCACGGGCTTGAATTGCACGAGGTGCGTTTATGAACCTGCAAGAAATGAATGCCTATGCCATTGCTGGCAAGGTCGACGAGTTGAACTTGATCTCCCTGGAAGGTGGGATCTACCTGCTTGAGGCCCGCATGCACGGCGCCGCCTATCCCCTGAGCGACAACCAGGGGCACATGTTCCACCTGCGCTCGGTGGAGCATGCGCGCGAAGTGCTGCAGGCGTTTCCGAAGCTGCCCTTTCACTTGATACACACCTCGGTGCACGACGAGATGTGTGGCCTGGCCGCCAGCGCCGAAGAAAGCCTGAAGGTGCCGATCACCCTGCGCTCAAGCTGGTAAGGCAGGGCGCCCGCTCATCATGGCGACAGCTTCTGTGCTAGTCTGCTCGCCCTTTTGGTTCCGGGCGCCCCGGAATGCGCTGTGCACGCACGGCAAATTCCCGAGCCGTCCCCACAGCGGAGCAGTTTCATGTCCGAAGTAAATCTGTCCACCGACGAAACCCGCGTCAGCTACGGCATTGGCCGTCAGTTGGGCGACCAACTGCGCGACAACCCGCCACCGGGCGTGAGCCTGGACGCAATCCTGGCTGGTTTGACCGACGCATTCGCCGGCAAGCCTAGCCGTGTTGGCCAGGAAGAAATGTCCGCCAGCTTCAAAGTGATCCGCGAGATCATGCAAGCCGAAGCCGCTGCCAAAGCTGAAGCCGCTGCGGGTGCCGGCCTGGCTTTCCTGGCTGAAAACGCCAAGCGTGACGGCATCACCACCCTGGCTTCCGGCCTGCAATTCGAAGTGTTGACCCAAGGTGAAGGCGCCAAGCCATCCCGTGAAGACAGCGTGCGCACGCACTACCACGGCACCCTGATCGACGGCACTGTGTTCGACAGCTCCTACGATCGTGGCCAGCCTGCGGAATTCCCGGTTGGCGGCGTGATCGCGGGCTGGACCGAAGCCCTGCAGCTGATGAACGCCGGTAGCAAATGGCGTCTGTACGTGCCAAGCGAGCTGGCTTACGGCGCGCAAGGCGTGGGCAGCATTCCGCCCCACAGCGTCCTGGTATTCGACGTCGAGCTGCTCGACGTTCTGTAAGCCATACCCCGCTGTGCGGGAGCCGGTTTGCAAGCGAGGCGGGCGGCGCGGTTCAACCCTGAACCCGTGCCGAAGCCTTCGCTGGCAAGTCGGCTCCTACAGGTTTTGCAGTGAGTCTCATACCTGGAACTTGGTATGCAGATCGGATGCCGGGCGCAAGGCTCTGGCGTAGCAGAACAAAAACAGGTTGCGCACCAGTTCCTTGAGCACCACCGGCTCGCTGGAGCTCAAACCGTTCAGGTCCAGATCTCCCTGGTCCTGCAGCTCGTTAAGGGCTTCTTCTTCCAGTACCGCACAAACTTCCCCGGTCTCCCGATGGAGAATCCGCAGGTAAGGCTGTGGGCGGTCCAGCCAGGCGTCGATTAAATAAGTCATGGTTCTCATCTCCTTGATGGGGTTAGGTGAGAATAATTCTTATTCAATGAATAGCAAGTACCTATTGGCAGTTTCTGCTTTTTTTTTGTGGGGAAATTGCTGTCGGTCAAAAGGGCTGGCCTTTTGCTATGGCGGGGCGGCGAGGCGGGGGAAGAGGGCGCCATCCCGCGTCAGGCGCGGGATGGAGGCAGAAGCATCAGACTTTGCGGACGAACTCGGACTTGAGTTTCATCGGGCCGATGCCGTCGATCTTGCAGTCGATGTCGTGGTCGCCGTCGCACAGGCGGATGTTCTTGACCTTGGTGCCGACCTTGACCACCAGGGAGGTGCCCTTGACCTTGAGGTCCTTGATCACGGTAATGGTGTCGCCGTCTTGCAGGACGTTGCCCACGGAGTCTTTTTTCACGGTGTCATCAGAGGTCGCCTCGGCTTCGCCGGTGGCGGACCACTCATGGGCGCACTCCGGGCAGATCAGCTGGGCGCCGTCTTCATAGGTGTATTCGGAATTGCATTTTGGGCAGGGTGGCAAAGTGCTCACTAACGCTCCTTGATTTCAGGATGGCTAAAAAGCGCACATTGTATAGGGTTTTTGTCGGGAAGGGGCGGGGCAAGGCAGTGCCAGCAAGCCGGCCCCATTGCGGGAGCCGGCTTGCGAGTCATGGATCAGTGGGTGCGGGCGACGGCGAACTCGCTGAGTTCCACCAGGGCATCGCGGTACTCGCTGGGTGGCAGTGCTTCCAGGCAAGTGATGGCTCGGGCTACATAGTCGCGGGCCAACTGGGCGGTGTAGTCCAGGGAACCGGACGCTTCGACGGCCGCGCGGATGCTTTCCAGGTCTTCGATACCGCCTTTCTGAATCGCCTTGCGCACCAGTGCCGCCTGTTCGGGCGTGCCTTCGCGCATGGTGTAGATCAGTGGCAGAGTCGGTTTGCCTTCGGCCAGGTCATCGCCGACGTTCTTGCCCAGGGTCTCCGCGTCGCCGCGGTAGTCCAGCAAGTCGTCCACCAGTTGGAAGGCCACACCCAAGTGGTCGCCAAAGGTCCGCAGGGCTTCGCTCTGCTCCGGCGTGGCGCCAGCCAGGGCGGCGGCGCTGTGGGTCGAGGCTTCGAAAAGCATCGCCGTCTTGCCGCGGATGACTTCCATGTAGGTTTCTTCGGTGGTGCTGGCGTCACGAACCTTCGACAGCTGCAGCACTTCGCCTTCGGCGATGATGCGAGTGGCCTGGGACAGGATCTTCATCACCTGCATCGAGCCCAACTCGACCATCATTTCGAAGGAGCGCGAGTACAGGAAGTCACCGACCAAGACGCTGGGCGCGTTGCCCCACATGGCGTTGGCCGTGGAGCGGCCACGGCGCATGCCGGACATGTCGACCACGTCGTCATGCAGCAGGGTCGCGGTGTGCAGGAACTCGATGGTGGCGGCCAGCAGGCGCAGGTCATCGCCTTCGCGGCCCAGGGCCTTGCCACACAGCAGCACCAGCAGAGGACGCAGGCGCTTGCCACCAGCCGAAGTGATGTAGTCGCCGATTTTCGATACCAGCGGCACTCGAGACGTCAGTTGCTTCTTGATGATGTCGTCGACGGCGCTAAAATCGTCCGCCACCGCGCGGTAGAAAGCTTGGGGTTGCATCAGCGACAGGTGCTCCAGAAGGGTTGCGCGGCATGCTAGGACCCGCGTCCGCGGGTGTCAAGGCGCGATGGACGGCCACTTGCATAGGCTTTGCGCCTTGCGTACAATCGCGCACCCTGAACTTCCTGGGCAGCACCTGCCTTACGCAATTGCACTTGGGCCGTTCCAGCCCCATGCAGCCATGCCAGCCAATACCTCTTCTTATAAAGAGCTGGGTGAGCAGGATTATCGGAGAAATACCATGTACGCAGTAATCGTTACCGGCGGTAAGCAATACAAGGTCGCTGAAGGTGAATACCTGAAGATCGAAAAACTGGAAATCGCCACTGGCGAATCCGTGACTTTTGACCGCGTTCTGTTGGTCGCCAATGGCGATGACGTGAACATCGGCGCTCCTGTTGTTGCTGGCGCAACCGTCAAGGCTGAAGTGATCTCCCAAGGTCGTCACGATAAAGTCCGCATCATCAAGTTCCGTCGTCGTAAGCACCACATGAAGCGTATGGGCCACCGCCAGTGGTTCACCGAGATCAAAATCACCGGTATTCAGGCTTAATTACAGCCTAATTCCTCACTAGGAGAATTGAACTCATGGCACACAAAAAAGCTGGTGGTAGTACCCGTAACGGTCGCGACTCAGAAGCCAAACGCCTTGGCGTGAAGATGTATGGCGGCCAGAAAATCATTCCGGGCAACATCATCGTGCGTCAGCGCGGCACCCAATTCCACGCTGGCTACGGCGTTGGCATGGGTAAAGATCACACCCTCTTCGCGAAAATCGAAGGCGTGATCAAGTTTGAAGTAAAAGGCGCTTTCAACCGCCGTTACGTGAGCGTTGTCGCCGCTTAATTGCGCGCACGCTGGAAAAGCCCTGTCTCGCGACGGGGCTTTTTCGTTTGTGGGGTGAGTCTCTTGCAAAACTGTTTGTATGGGCTGCTGGCGCTGGATGTTTCGGTCGTTGATTGAGGTCGCTGCGCTCATTTTTGCAAGAGTCTTATGTCTTAGTGTTTTTCGGCTCGCCCGTGCGGCGAGAGGCGTTTGGTTATGAAGTTTGTTGATGAAGTATCGATTCGAGTAAAAGCGGGCGACGGCGGCAATGGCTGCATGAGTTTCCGTCGGGAAAAATTCATCGAAAACGGTGGTCCGAACGGTGGTGATGGTGGTGATGGCGGCTCGATCTACATGATCGCCGACGAAAACCTCAACACCCTGGTTGACTACCGCTACACCCGGCATTTCGATGCCGAGCGCGGTTCCAATGGCGGCAGCACCGATTGCACCGGCAAGAAAGGTGAGGATCTGGAGCTGCGCGTTCCGGTCGGTACCACGGTGATCGATGCGGGCACCCAGGAAATCATTGGTGACCTGACCAAGGCGGGCCAGCGCCTGCTGGTGGTCCAGGGTGGCTGGCACGGGCTGGGTAACTCCCGGTTCAAATCCAGTACTAACCGTGCGCCACGCCAGACCACGCCAGGCAAGCCGGGCGAGCAGCGTGATCTCAAGCTGGAGCTGAAGGTGTTGGCGGATGTGGGCCTGCTGGGCTTGCCGAATGCTGGCAAAAGTACCTTTATCCGTTCGGTTTCCGCGGCCAAGCCGAAAGTCGCCGACTACCCGTTCACCACGCTGGTGCCGAACCTGGGCGTGGTCAGCGTTGATCGCTGGAAGAGCTTTGTGATTGCCGACATTCCGGGCTTGATCGAGGGTGCTTCCGATGGCGCGGGCCTGGGGATTCGCTTCCTTAAGCACTTGGCGCGTACCCGGATCCTGCTGCACTTGGTGGACATGGCGCCGCTGGATGAAAGCAGCCCTGCTGATGCGGCGGAAGTGATCGTCAACGAGCTGGTCAAGTTCAGTTCGTCCCTGGCGGAGCGCGAGCGTTGGTTGGTGCTGAACAAGTGCGACCAGATCCTTGAAGAAGAGCATGAAGAGCGGGTCAAGGAGATCGTTGATCGTCTGGAGTGGACGGGCCCGGTGTACGTGATCTCGGCTATCTCCAAGGACGGCACCGAGCGCCTGAGTCGCGACATCATGCGGTACCTGGAAGATCGTGCTGATCGCCTGGCGGCCGACCCGGCCTATGCCGACGAGCTGGCCGAGCTGGATCAGCGTATCGAAGACGAGGCGCGTGCCCAGTTGCAGGCCCTGGATGACCAGCGTGCTCTGCGTCGCAGTGGTGTGAAGAGCGTGCACGACATCGGTGACGATGACTGGGATGAAGAGGATGTGGATGATGATGACGGTCCGGAAATCATTTACGTCCGCGACTGATTCGTTGCGAGCGGGCTAGCCCGCGAAGACGGTTTATCTGGCTGGGCGCGGTGTTATCATCGCTGCCAAGCCAGCTTCCAAGGCGCCGCTCATTTGAGCGGCGTTTTGGTGTCTGCAAGGTGTCAATACGAATAACCCCATGAGTGACGCTCGGTCGCGTCGCTCGCTGGCAAAGGTTGAATAAAATGCGGAGCAAGGTGACAGGTGCGCAGCGCTGGGTCGTGAAGATCGGTAGTGCACTGCTGACAGCGGATGGCAAAGGGCTGGATCGCGCAGCAATGGGTGTTTGGGTCGAGCAGATGGTGGCCTTGCATGAGGCGGGCGTCGAGCTGGTACTGGTTTCCTCCGGTGCAGTAGCGGCCGGCATGAGTCGCCTGGGCTGGACCGCACGACCGAGTGCGATGCATGAGCTGCAGGCGGCTGCGGCCATTGGTCAGATGGGGCTGGTGCAGGCGTGGGAGTCGAGTTTTGCCGAGCATGGCCGGCACACCGCGCAGATCCTCCTCACTCATGACGACCTTTCCGATCGCAAGCGCTACCTCAATGCCCGCAGCACCTTGCGCGCCCTGGTCGAGCTCAAGGTGATCCCGGTCATCAACGAAAACGACACTGTGGTCACCGACGAGATTCGCTTTGGCGATAACGACACGCTGGCGGCGCTGGTGGCCAACTTGGTGGAGGCGGACTTGTTGGTGATCCTGACGGATCGCGATGGCATGTTCGATGCGGACCCGCGTAACAATCCCGATGCACAGCTGATTTACGAAGCGCGAGCCGATGATCCGGCGCTGGATGCGGTGGCGGGCGGTACCGGTGGCGCCCTGGGGCGTGGCGGTATGCAGACCAAGCTGCGTGCGGCGCGTCTGGCGGCGCGTTCCGGTGCGCATACCATCATTGTCGGTGGTCGCCTGGAACGGGTTCTGGATCGCTTGAAAGCGGGTGAGCGCATTGGCACCTTGCTGTCGCCTGAGCGCGGCATGCTGGCGGCTCGCAAGCAGTGGCTGGCCGGGCACTTGCAGACCCGCGGTACCTTGGTGCTGGATGCGGGCGCGGTGTCCGCCCTGTCCCAAGGCAACAAGAGTTTGTTGCCGGTGGGTGTGAAGCAGGTCCAGGGCGGTTTCCGGCGTGGTGAGATGGTGGTGTGCGTGGCGCCTGATGGGCGTGAAATCGCTCGCGGCCTGGCCAACTACAGTGCCTTGGAGGCGCAGAAAATCATCGGTCAGTCGTCTGAGGCGATTGTCGGTCTTCTTGGTTACATGGCTGAGCCGGAACTGGTTCACCGCGATAACCTGATTCTGGTTTGAGTGGCGTAAGGAAAAGCGAATGCGCGTAGCAAAAGGATTGTTGGGTTTGCTCTTGGCGATGCCGTTGTTGGCGTCAGCTGAAGAGATTGGTCAGGTTTCCACGGTGTTCAAGTTTGTCGGACCTAATGACCGCATTGTGGTCGAGGCCTTTGACGATCCGAAGGTGGATGGCGTGACCTGCTATTTGTCCCGGGCCAAGACGGGTGGGGTGAAGGGTGGTTTGGGCTTGGCTGAGGATCGTGCCGAGGCCTCGATCGCTTGCCGCCAAGTTGGGCCTATCGCGTTCAAGGGCGAGCTCAAGGATGGCGAGGAGGTGTTCAAGGAGCGCACGTCCCTGGTGTTCAAGACCATGCAGGTGGTGCGTTTCCTCGACAAGAAGCGCAATACCCTGGTGTATCTGGTCTATAGCGATCGCTTGATCGAGGGCAGTCCGCAGAATGCGGTGACCGCGATTCCGATTCTGCCGTGGGCGCATCAGTGACTGCTTAAGGTCACTGTCGCCGGCAAGCCGGCTCCTACAGGGTGTTTTGTGGGAGTTGGCGGATTGGAGAAAACGTAGGCAATAAAAAA
>NZ_JALQCX010000003.1:0-102820 GCF_023241665.1 Pseudomonas morbosilactucae
TGGCCAACCGTCTTAAAGCCTTCCTTGCCGACGAAAGCGGCGTGACCGCCATCGAATACGGCATTCTCGCTGCCGCCATGGCCGCTGCTATCGGCGTGATCTTCGGCTCTGAAGGGGTGTTCGTGACTGCCCTCAAGGAACGCTTCGCCACCATCGCCGACCAGATCACCAACACCAACAACCCCGGCAGCACCAAGTAAGCGCAGCACGGCGGAGATCAGTCATGCCTTCGACCCTCGCCATGCTCGTGCTGGTGCCTGCCCTGAGCTGGGTCATCTGCAGCGACCTGCTGTACCGGCGCATTCACAACACCCTGATCCTGACCCTGATCGCGCTGTGGCTGGCATTGCCGCTGATGGCGCTGCTGGGCCAGGGCCCTTGGGCGGCGTTGCAGCAGGGGCAGATTGTCCATGAAGTGTCCGGTTCCCTGACTGGCGCCGTGCTGGTGCTGCTGGTGGGCTACGGCCTGTTCAGCCTGGGCCGGGTCGGTGCCGGCGACGTCAAGCTGATGGCCGTGATGTGCCTGTGGATCGACTGCGACGACCTGATGGCGTTCCTGATCGTCACCGCCCTGGCCGGCGGCATGCTGGCCCTGGCGCTGCCCGCCCTGACCCTGGTGGAAAACGCCTGCGCCCAGGGCTGGTTGAAACTCGGCCTGCGCTACCCGCGGCTGAACATTCCAGTGCCCACCGTGCTGACAGCGGAGCGCCCACAAGGCATTCCCTACGGCCTGGCCATCGCCAGCGGCGCCTTCTACACCCTGCTCTTCCCTATTCACTCCTGACCCAGGGCCGACCCCATGAAAACCCCTTCCATTCTTCTGCTCGCCGGTGCCCTGGTAGTGGCCGGCGGTGCCGCGCTGCTGGCCCGTGCCCTGCTGGCCACGCCGCCGGCCCCGGTGGTGGTGCAGGTCGCGCCGCCCGTCGAAGTCGCCCCGCCCAAGCAGGCGATCCTGGTGACCTCGCGAGACCTCAAGCCTGGCGAATTCCTCGACTACAGCGCCGTGCAGTGGCTTGAGGTCGACACCCAGCATTCGCCGCTGCTGTACTTCCTGCGGGACCAGGACAGCGTGGACCTGGTGCTCGGTGCCACCGTGCGCCAGCCCATCGCCCAGGGCCAGCCCCTGCTCAACAACCTGGTGGTCCACGCCGGCGAGCCCGGTTTCGTCGCCGCGGTGCTCAAGCCCGGCATGCGCGCCATTGCCGTGCCGACCAACGCCGTGGCCAGCAACTCCGGCCTGGTGTCCGCCGGCGACCGGGTCGATGTGATCCTCAGCCTCAACCGCTCCCAGGAAGAAAACCGCGGCGGCGTGTCGTCCGGCAGCTTGCCGCCGGTGGCCTCCCAGACCTTGCTCCGTGATGTGCGGGTGCTGGCCTTGAACAACGTGGCCCGCAGTGACTTGCGCCTGCGCGAAAGCGCCGCTGACCAGGCGGCGAAAAAGAAGCAGCGCCGCGATAACGAGTTCTACGAAACCGTGACCCTCGAAGTGCCGCCGCAACAGGCTGAACGCCTGGCCGTCGCCCGCGAGATCGGCACCTTGCAACTGGTCTTGCGCGGCCTGGCCGAACCCAGCAGCGGCCACCCCCTGGATGGCAACCGCCAAGCCACCACCCTGCATGACGCCACCAGCATCTACAACTCGCTGGGCCGACCGGTACACACCTACCAAGGCAAGGACATGCAAGTGGTCAAGGTCAAACAGTAACGCTTTCACCCCTATTCACCGCCAGCACAGAACTGGCCGCACTCGCCCACTCGGAACCCAACACAATGAAGTTCGCCTCGAAGACTCCGGCGTTGACGCTGGCGTGCGCCCTGAGCGCCAGTACGGCCTGGCCGCTGATCGCCCTTGCTGAAGAACCCGTCCAGGATTACCCCGAAGACCAGATCATCGGCCCGGTCCATGAAGACGTGGCCCCCACCCCGGAAGCGGAGTTCTACAGCCCGCCGGTCAAACGCCCGAAACTGCCGGCCAAGCTGACCCAGGTCAAAGAGACCGAAGACATCCAGCTGTTGGTCAAGCAAGGCCGCCTGTTGCAACTGCCCCGTGCCGCCGCCAAGGTGCTGGTGGCCGATCCTCGGGTCGCCAGCTTCCAGATGCCGTCCAGCAGCAGCGTGTTCCTGTTTGCCGAAGGCGCCGGCACCACCACCCTGTACGCCCTTGACGACAACGACGACGTGATCGTGGCGATCCGCCTGGTGGCCAACCATGACCTGGCGGCCCTGAGCCAACAGATCAACAACGAAATCCCCGGGGCCCACGTGGAATTTGGCCCCTCCTCGGGCAACGGCCTGATCGTGCGTGGCCAGGTGCGGACCCCGCAACAGGCCAAGCAAGTGATCAGCAGCGTCCAGGCCTACCTGGGTTCCAGCGACGACAAGAACGGCGGCCAGGGCGGCGGCGGTGGCGGTGCGGGCGGCGGTGACGCGCCTCCGCCACGGGTGATCAACCAGCTCAAGGTCGAGCTCTCGGCCCAGGTCAACATCAGCGTGCGCATCGTCGAGGTGTCCCGCAGCCTGAGCAGCGAACTGGGCATGAACTGGGAAGCCACCCTGAAGAACAACAACTACTTCTTCAGCAATGCCAGCAGCCTGTTCACCGCCACCAACACCGGCATCACCCCGTTGCGCACCGCCACCAATGCGGTGGCCGGCGGCTCCCATACCCGGGGCTCGACCAGCGTCGCCGGCTTGCTCACCGCGCTGTCCGAAGACGGCCTGGCCACGGTGCTGGCGGAACCCAACCTGACCGCCATGTCCGGTGAGACCGCCGGTTTCGCCGCCGGCGGCGAGGTGCCGATCGTGATCATCACCAACAACAACGTGAGCATCGAATACAAGCAATACGGGGTCATCATGCGCATGACCCCCACCCTGCTCTCGCCCAACCGCATCAGCCTGCACGTGGCCCCGGAAGTCAGCGACCTCTCCGACGAGGGCGCCGTGACCCTGGAAGGCAACGTGATCCCGGCGTTCAAAGTGCGCCGCGCCGACACCACCGTGGAACTGGCCAGCGGCCAGAGTTTCGCCCTGGCCGGCATGCTGCGCAGCAACATCAACCAGAGCATCAGCGGGGTTCCCGGGCTCAAGGACATCCCCGGCCTGGGCCGCCTGTTCGAGACCGAGAAAAACGATCAGGCCGACACCGAGCTGGTGATCATCGCCACCGCCTACGTGGTCGAGCCCACCAGCCCTGGCGACTTGCAGGTCCCTGGCCGCGGCATTCGCGCCCTGGACACCCAACTGCCAAGCCAGGCATCCGCCGGCTACCTGTACTGAGTCACGGAGAGATGCCCATGCCTGCGATCAAACCCCTTCTGCCCCTGCTGGCCGCCACCCTGTTGCTCGGCGGCTGCGACCACCAGGTGCACAACCTCCGCGAAAGCCGTTTCGCCCCTTACGTCCAGGCCCAGGACGCGGTGGTCAAACCCTCGGCGCTGATGGCCGCGTTGCACGCCAGCGACAGCGGCAGCCTGACCCCGGACTCCCTGGCCAACCTCAACACCTTGCTGCGCAGCCAGGGCCGCCTGCGTAACCAGACCCTGACCCTGCGCCCCTTCACCCCCGCCGGGGAAACCCTGGCCCGGCGCCTGGCCAGTGTGCTGCAGGAACTCGGCACCCCGGCCCACCAGGTGATCCTGGCGCCGGTGCAACTGAGCGCCGCCGGGGGCAACAACGAAGACCTGCAGGTGGTCTCCGAAGCCATGGTGGTCAGCGTGCCCGACTGCGCGGTCGCCGATGGCGGCAACTGGACGGTCAAGCCGTTCCAGGCCACCGGCACCCTGGGCTGCGCCAACCGCGCCAACATCGCGCGCATGGTCGCCGACCCACGCGACCTGACCCGGGCCCAGGCCCTGGACAGCGGCGACGGCACCGCCGCAGTCAACAGTGTGACCCGCTACTACGACGACGAGCCGCGCGAGCTGCTCGACATCGACTTCAGCAAAAACTGACCCCCGGGAGCCTCGCCATGAACGACCATTCGGTACCCCTGTCGAAGACCCCCGGCCAGCTGCCGGAACTGATGCTGTTCGCCTCCACCGCCGAGCAAGCCAAACTCTACGGCGAGCACCTGGCGCGCCTCGGCTACCTGGCCGAACGGGCCCTGCCCGGTGGCATTGCCGCGGCCATCCAGTGGACCCGCACGCACCCGGTTCCGGCGCTGTTGCTGGTGGATCTGGACGGCGAAGCCCTGCCCTTGCAGGCCATCAACGAGCTCAACCAGAGCTGTGATCCGGCGTGCCAGATCATCGCCCTGGGCAGCCGCCAGGACGTCAACCTGTACCGCACCCTGCTGCACCACGGCCTGTTCGACTACCTGATCAAGCCCGTACCTCTGGATCAATTGGCCGACACCCTGACCCGTGCCGCCGGCAGCGAACAGGAAATGCCTGCCCGCACCGGGCGCACCATCGCCGTCACCGGCGCCGCTGGCGGCAGCGGCACCAGCACCGTGGTCAGCGGCCTGGCCCGGCTGCTCTCGGAACAGCGCCACACCCATTGCGCGGTGGTGGACTTCGACCGCGGCAACGGCGACCAGGCCTTGCTTCTGGGCTACGAAGGCGAAGCCGGCCTGGCCGCGGTGCTGGGCAGCGAGGAAATCGACACGCGCTTCCTGCAACGCTCCATGGGCCAGATCAACGAACGCCTGTTCCTGCTGGCCCAGGAAGCCCAACTGCACGCCCAGCCGGAACTGTCCATCGAGCAGTTGCTGAACCTGGGGGGCAACCTCTGCCACATGTTCAACCAGGTGCTCTGGGACTTGCCCGCCGGGCGCCCGCAAGGTGCCCTGGAAGTGCTGGCCAATGCCCAGACGCGGATCATCCTCACCGACCTCAACGTGCAGGACGCGCGCAACACCCTGCGCCTGCTGCGGGAGATCGGCGACGAGAGTTCCGGCCAGCAATTGCTGCTGGTGGCCAACCCGTCGCGTCAGCCCCAGGCCGGCATCGTCGAGCGTCGGCAATTCGAAGATTTCGTCGGCCGCCCCTTCGACCTGGTCCTGCCCCATGCGGGCAACGCCTTGAGCCAGAGCCTGCTGCGCGGGCCCTTGCGCCTGGACAGCACGCCGGGGTTCCAGGTCGCCCTGCTGGAGCTGGCCGACCTGGCCTGCGGGCGCCAGCCCGACAAGCGGGGCACCGCGCCCCTGAGCATCATCAACCGCTTGAAGCACGCCCTGGGGCGCAGCCGTTCAGCGGCCTGAGTCAAGGAAACCAGCATGCTCATCCGTCAACCGAAAAAGCCCCAGGCACGGCCCGCGCCAAGCCCGGCGGCACAAGCCCCAAGCCAGCAGGAAGTGCGCGCCACCAGCGTCCAGCGCAACCCGACGAGCAAGGCCATGGACCCCGCCGCCGCGCACAATCGGCGGCTGATCCGCAGCCAGCTGTACGATCAGATCGACCCGCTGAAAGCCGCCAGCCTGGGCCGCGACAAACTGCGGATACAGATCGAGTCGGTGATCCGCCGCATCTGCGACGACAGCCGCCTGCAGCTGTCGCGCCAGGAAGAAGAAAGCATCGCCGAGGAGATGCTCAACGAAATGGTCGGCATCGGGCCGATCCAGCCGCTGTTGGCCGACGACTCGGTGAACGACATCCTGGTCAACGGTGCAGGCCAAGTGTTCGTCGAGCGCTTCGGCAAGTTGGAGCTGTCACCGATCACCTTTATCGATGAAGAGCATGTGTTCAACACCGCCCAGCGCATTGCAGCGGCCGTGGGCCGGCGCATCGACGAAAGCCACCCAATGGTCGATGCGCGCCTGGCCGACGGCAGCCGGGTCAACGTCATCACCTACCCGCTGGCCATCGACGGCACCACCATCTCGATCCGTAAGTTCATGCGCCGCAACATGTCCCTGGAAATCCTCGCCGAGCGCGGGGCCATGTCCATGGAAATGGCCGAGGTGCTGCAACGGGCCATGCTGGCCAAGCTCAACATCATCGTGTCCGGCGGCACCGGCGCGGGCAAGACCACCCTGCTCAACGCCCTGTCGCAAAAGATCAGCGACGCCGACCGCATCATCACCATCGAAGACGCCGCCGAACTGCAACTGCAACAGGTCCACGTGGTACGCCTGGAAACCCGACCGGTCAGCGCCGAAGGCACCGGCAAGGTCGACCAGCGCGACCTGGTGCGCAACGCCCTGCGGATGCGCCCGGACCGCATCATCCTCGGCGAGGTGCGGGGCGGTGAAAGCTTCGACATGCTCCAGGCCATGAACACCGGCCACGACGGTTCGCTGTGCACCGTGCACTCCAACACCCCGCGCGACGCCATCATGCGGATGGAGAACATGGTGATGATGGCCAGCATGCAACTGCCCCTGGAAGCCATCCGCCGGCAGATCGCCAGTGCGGTGAACCTTATCGTGCAGATCGAGCGGATGCGCGACGGCGCCCGGCGCGTGGTCTCCATCACCGAGATCTGCGGCATGGAAAACGACGTGATCCAGACCCAGGAACTGTTCGGCTTCAAGACCAGCAGCGTCGACGCCAAGGGCCACCTGATCGGCCAGTTCGTCGCCAGCGGCCAGCGCCCGCAGTTCTACACCAGCCACGCTCACCTGTTCGAAGGGCAGCACTGATGGACGCCCTTCTCGATCTGTTCACCCTGCTGGTGTTTGCCCTGGTGCTGCTGGTGTTCTTCATCGCCCGCAGCCTCAACGGCCGGCGCCGACGCGAGCAGGACACGGCGCTGCGCATGAGCCAGCTCAAGACCCTGCTGGAAGACCGCGACACCACCAGCGCCAAGCCGAGCGGCGCGCTGGGCGACGCCCAGGACGTGCTGCGCCAACTGGAAAACCCGCCCCTGGGCACGCTGCCGCTGGTGGGCCCGGCCTTTGCCCGTCTGTGGCTCAACCTGCGGGTGCTGGGCTGGCACAAGACCCTGCGCATGCGCCTGACCCTGCTAGGCATGGCCAGCCTGATGATTGCCGTGCTGCTGGGCCGCGACACGCCGATGCCGTTGCTGTTCGGCAGCCTGTTCGGTCTGCTGGCGTTCTTCGGCATCGGCAACCTGCTGTACCGCAGTGCCCTGGCCAAGCACCTCAAGGAGCTCAAGCTGAGCCTGCCCCAGGCCATCGATGCCATCACCCGCACCGCACGTGCCGGGGTGCCCATCAGTAACGCCTTTACCCTGGTGGCGGAAAACATTCCCGGGCCCCTGGCCGTGGAGTTCGCCCTGATCGACAACTGGCTGCGCCTGGGGGTGCCGCTGCGCCAGGTGATGCAGGACTCGACCCTGCGCGTACCGCTCAACGAGTACCGCTTCTTCGCGGTGATCCTGATCATCAACCAGGAAGCCGGTGGGCGCCTCGGGGAAACCCTCGACCGCTTGTCCGCAACCCTGCGTGAGCGCCACGAGCTGCAACTGAAGATCCAGGCCAAGACCTCGGAAGCCCGCGCCTCGGCGAAAATCGTCGGAGCCCTGGTGCCGCTGTCCCTGGGCTACATGTACCTCAACTCGCCCAAGGACTTTCACTTCCTGCTCAACGATCCCACCGGCAACAGCGTGCTGTTCTACGCCTTTGGCAGCGTCACCCTGGGCCTGCTGATCACCCACCTGATGGTAAGGAGAGTGCTATGAGCCTGCTGGACGATCCCCTGGCCCAGGCCGCCCTCGGCCTGCTGTTGTGCGGGCTGGGCATGGCCCTGATCGGCCTGTACCAGCGGCAGCGCCCGGCGGGCCTGGCCCTGCGCCTGGGCGGCAAACCCGCCGCCGAAGCCCAGGCCAAGGGCGACGACAACATCCTCCGCGGCCAGGGCTTGCAACTCTCGCCGCGCCTGCAAGCGCTGCTGCTGCCCATCGCCCAACTGGGCAATGGCCTGGCCGGCACCGCCAGCGACCGTGCGCAGTTGCAGCGCCTGCTGTCCATGGCCGGCTTTCGCAGCCGCGAAGCCCTCGGCCTGCTGATGAGCGGCAAGTACGCCCTGGGCCTGTCGTTGCTGCTGGGGGTGCTGTTCGGGGTCCTGGAGCCGGGTTCGCGCATGAGCCTCAACGGCATTGCCGGCGGCCTGATCGCATTGTTTGTCGGCACCACCCTGCCGGAGCTCTGGCTCAAGGTGCGTGCCGCCAAGCGCGGCGGCCGCCTGGACCGTAGCCTGCCGGACGCCCTCGACCTGATGGTGATCTGCGCCGAGGCCGGCCTGCCCTTGGGCCGGGTGCTGCAAGTGGTGGCCAAGGAAATGAGCCTGTCCGCCGTGGAGATGGCCGACGAGCTGCGCTACACCCAGGCCGAATTGCAGATCCTCAGCGACCGCCCCAAGGCCCTGCTCAACCTGGCCGAACGCACCGGGGTGCGCAGCATTGAAACCATGGTCGCGACCCTGATCCAGGCCGAGCGCTACGGTACGCCCCTGTCCCAGGCCCTGCGAACCATCGCGGATGAAAGCCGCAAGACCCTGATCCTCAATCTCGAAGAAAAGGCCGGCAAGCTGCCGGCCCAACTCAGCGTGCCGCTGATGACCCTGATCCTGCCGCCGATCATCGCAATGATGGGCGCCCCGGCCATGGTGCGGATTGTCCGCCTGCTGGGCAGTTGAACCCCTTTTTTCCTTTTTCGGAGCCCGAATACCATGCCTCGTTACCTGCCCTCCCTGCTCTTGCTTGGCCTGCTCACCCTCGGCGGCTGCAGCAGCCTGCCGGCCCTCGGCCCAGCGGACAACGGCGTTGCCGCCCTCACCGGCAAAGAAGCCAAGGAAGCCCTGCGCCTGGCCCGGGTCCTGCGGGACAACGGGCGCCTCAGCGGGGCCTATGAAATCTACGAGCGCATGGACCAGCGTCAGCAACTCAAGGGCGTGTACCTGATTGAGTTCGCCAGCGTCGCGGCCCAGGTCCGCTCGCCCCGGGAAACTTTCGCCCTGTACAACCGCGCCCGCGAAGAACTGGGCGGCAACCTGCAAGCCATGGCCACCCCCCAGCGCCTGGCCCTGTGCAGCGGCCTGGCCCGATCACGCCTGGCCATGGGCGGCGCGGAACTGGCCGCGCGGGACTTCCAGTGCGCCCTGGACGTCGAGCCGAACAACCCGCAGAACCTGAACGGTCTGGGGGTTGCCCTGAACATCCAGGGGCAGAACCAAGCCGCCCGCGAAGCCTTTGAAAAAGCCCTGGCCATCGACCCGGCCAATGCCGCCGCCACCAACAACCTGGCCTTGAGCTGGCTGGCCAGCGGCGACAGCGCCCGGGCCATCGGCCTGCTCAACCAGCCCCGGGAAGACCGCGAAGCCTCGCTGCAGTTGAACCTGGCCCTGGCCTACGTGCTCGACGGCCACGACGACACCGCGCGCCGGGTGCTCCTGCAAACCCTCGACCCGAGCTACGCCGAGCCGATCCTGCGGGACTTCCAGGCCACCCGTGAACGCATTGCCAACGGCGCGCCCCTGGCCAGTGAGCTGCTGGCCGCCAGCCAGCGCCCGCTGGCCCTGGCCGAGCACAACTGAGCCCCGCCCATGCCCGCACCTTCAAGCCTTTCACCCCTGCGTCGCCTGTGGCGCGACCAGCAGGCCGTCACCGCCACCGAAACCGCGTTCATCCTGCCGGTGCTGCTGTTCGCGGTGATGATCCTTTTCGAGCTGGCGCGCATCGCCATGATGATCGGCATCGGCAGCCTGGCCCTGGAACACGCGGTGCAGGATTTCCGCCGTGAAAAAAGCTTCTACCAGAAGAGCCCCGACCTCCTGCAGGCCGACATCGAGACCCGCATGCTGGAGTACAGCTACGGCTTTCTGACCGAGGACAACCTGGAGATCGATGTCCTGCCGTTCGACAACCTGCACCTGTTCGGCCAGGACCGTAAAGAGGCCACGCCCGCGGAGAAGGAGCAGCAAGCCCAGAGTTTCAAGTCGCCGCCGATCCTCAGCGTGACCGTGGACCTGACCCAGACCTTTATCACCCCGTTGCCAGCCCTGTTCGGCCTGGGCAACGGTTTCCAGTACCAATACCGCCACCTGCTCGGCAACCTGCCCAGCGAAGACCCCAGCGAGGACGACGCCTGATGCGCAACCTGCCCCGCCGCCAACGCGGCAACGCCCTGCTGGAAACGGCGCTGGTCATGCCCCTGCTGGTGGGCACCGCTCTGGTCAGCGCCGACCTGTACAACGTCAGTCAGGCCCGGGCTACATGGAGCAGTCGGCCCACAACGTCGCCTCGGTGCTGGCCGCCCAGCCGACCCTGGACGCCGACGGCCTCGACGCCCTGGTGCGCCAGGCCGCTTCGCCCAAGGTCCTGGGGGACTACGAGATGGTCATCAGCAAGGTCTCCCTGGACCGCAGCATGACCTGGAAGCCCCTGCAACGGGGCAGCGTCACCGGCATCTGTCCCAGCTACAGCCAGGGCCGGCAGTACGTCGGCGGCCTGCCCGAGGAAGAGACCCAGGACGCCGACAAAGACGAAGACGGCGTCAGCCAGCGTTCGGTGATCGTCGTGCAACTGTGCCGCAACAGCAGCGCGCTGCTGCTGGGCAGCGCCTTGCTGATGGATAAAGAGATGGAGGCCCTGGCCTTCAGCCGCATGCTCTATGACGAGCCCGAACTGGATAAACAGCTGTCCCGGGAAGCCGGCATTGAGGCCGAAGAAAAGGACGACGCCGGTTAAGGCCTTTATTAAGGCTTCTTAACTGGTGCGCGGGCGGCATCTGACTTTTACTGCGGACCCTCGCCGCCGTTGCCGCCAGAGCCTGTCATGCCCGCCAAACCCGTGGTTGCCCCTGTCCCCGCCGAACCCCTGCCCGCCGCCCCCAGTCGCGGCCTGAAACGCCTGGCCTATGTCGTGCTGGCCTACGCCAGCCTGGGCTGCGGCATCCTCGGGCTGTTCGTCCCGGGGCTGCCCACCACCGAATTCATCCTGCTCAGCGCCTGGGCCGCCAGTCGCGGTTCACCGCGCCTGAATCGCTGGCTGCTGCAACACCGGGTGTTCGGCACATTGCTGCGCAACTGGCGCGACGGCGGGGTCATCGAGCGCAAGAACAAACTCTACGCCAGCCTCAGCATGCTGCTGTGCCTCGGCCTGCTGCTGTGGCACGCACCGCCCTTGTGGCTGTTGCTCCTGGCCGGCGGCGGTATGGCGGTGGGTGCGGGCTGGATCTGGTCGCGCCCGGAGCGCCGGGCCGGCTGCTGAGGCGTATTAAGCATTCTTAATGAACCGGCGATTGCCTGATATTGGGAATTATTCTTATCTTTGCCGCCACCTGCCGAGCAGCGGATGCCCCTCCCGCTCGGCCTGATCCCCCGGCAACGATGAGCCCCGTCATGACATTCCCGCTTTCCCGGTTACCCGTCCAACTGCTGCGCCAGCTGCACGCCTGCGCCGGCCAGCAACGGGTGCCGCTGCTGCTGTTGCTGGTCAACGCGGGCCTGGCCTACGAGGGCCTGTACATCCCCTACGACACGCTGCTGCCGAGCAAACAGCCATGACGCGCCGCTACCAGCGTCTGGTGGCCGGCCTGCGCCGCCAGGCCGCGCGCCTGGCGGTCGAAGAGCACGGCGGCGTGGCACCGTTCATGGTCCTGGCCATTGGCGGCGCCCTGCTCGCCACCGCCTACGCCATCGACCTGGCGCGCATGACCAACAACGCTGCGCAAATCAAGCGTGCCACCGACGCCGCCGCCATCGCCATCGGCAACCAATTGCTGATGGACAGCCGCAGCACCCCCGAGCAACTGAGCAAAATGGCCTGGGGTTATGTGCAGAACAACCTGGGCATGGACAGCGACCTGTTTGAGCAGATCACCTACGACTCGATGAAAGTCACCCGCGGTGGTGGCGGTGACAGCCCGGTGACTCTGCGCGTGGACATCAACCTCCAGGCCCAAGCCGCGCTGATCGGCGGCGGTGCCGTGCAACAGCAGGTGCATTCGACCTCGGAAGTGCTGTCACGGCCCACCGAAGTGGCGCTGATCCTGCCCACCACCCTCTCCGAAACCGAGCCCGACCTCGCCGCCCTGCGCCGCCTGGGCAAGTCCCTGGCGGACAACCTGCTAGGGGAAGACGGCGAGCAGGACGAGAGCAACAAAGTCTGGCTGTCACTGATCCCCTACAGCCAGGCGGTGAATGTCTACGACGCCAAGGACCCGCAGCGGATCAACCGCTGGGCCGCCCCCGGGGCGTTGAACCCGGTGGAACTGCGCAGCCTGTTCCGCACCGGCTACGCCAGCCTGGCCGACCGGCGCATACCCGATCGCCGGGCCAACCTGCTGTGCATGTACCGCGGCCTGGGCCTGGGTCAGAACTACTACTGGGACCAACCGCCCGAAGGCCAATTCAAGGTCTACTACCGCCACGACCTGCCAGAGAACGGCAGCCCCGGTGCGCCGGCCATTTCCTGGCGCGGGCCCAATCCGGACTTCGGCCAGGCCGACGGCGTGGTGGACACCCGCTGGATGGTCGCCGACAAAGGCTGCCCGAATGCCGCCCTGCTGCCCCTGACCCAGGACCGGGAGAAAATCGACCAGCGCCTGGATCAACTCTCCACCCGCTTCAACACCAACTACGCGATCGCCATGGGCTGGGCCGCCATGTCCCTGTCACCGAACATGCGCGGCCTCAATGGCTGGGGCGACAGCGAGCGCCCCCTGGATTTCAACCAGGACGGCAACGCCGACAACGTCAAGATCATTGTCATGCTGGCCAACACCACCGGTAACTGGTTCGACACCGACGCGTACAACAGCGAAGTCGGCCAGGCCATCGACGGCCAGAGCAACACCACCTCGGCCAACGATGTGGCCGGTCGGCGCTTCCAGCGGCTGTGCGACAGCTTTCGCGAGCGCAACCTGAAGTTCTATTTCATCGGCGTGCGCCCCGGCGACCCCAAGGATTTCGGCCGCCAGCTGTTCGACAAGGTCGCCAGCCCCGGCCTGCGCATCTGCACCAACGGTGAACAGAACATGGTCTTCGCCGACGCCGAGAACTTCGCCGACGGCGAACGCGAGATCAACGGTTTGCTCCAGGACATCGCCGACAAGATCAAACACGAGCGCTACGCCCGCCTGATCGAGTGATTGCCCCGCTTCTTCCATTCGCCTGCCCGCCCCCTTCAACAAAGGATTCCGCCATGACTGCGCCCACTCGCTCCAACCGCCCGCGCCTTTCGACCCTGGCCCTGGCCCTCGAACCACGGATGATGTTCGATGCGGCGGCAGTCGCCACCGGCGCCGAAACCGCGGCCCAGGCCGAAGCCCAGCAAACCGGCAACCAGGCGCCGACCCTCAGCGCCGACGCCAGCCACGCCACCTATACGGTGGGCCAGTCGGACGCCACCGGGGTCGAGGTGTTCAAGAACACCAGCGCCTCGACCGTGGACAGCGGCCAGGCCTTCGACACCCTGGTGATCACCGTGGACAGCAGCAACAGCCAGGAAGCCCTGGTGATTGATGGCAAGACCATCCAGCTGACCAGCGAACTCAGTGGCGTCACCGAAAATAACGCTTACTCCTATCAGGTCAGCACGTCGGGCGGCCAGACCACGGTGTCGCTCTTCCTCTCCTCGTCCGACGCCAACAGCGCCGCCGACCTCAAGACGCTGGTCGACGGCATCCGCTACAAGGCCCTGGACACCAGCATCGACAGCGCGCGCGGACCATCACCCTGAGCAGCCTCAAGGACGACGGCGGCACCGCCGATGGCGGTACAGACACCACCGCGCTCAACCTCAGCTCCAGCATCAACCTGGTCAACGACACCAACCGCCCGCCGGTGCTGGTGGACGCCGGGGTGCCCGACCTGGCCCAGGCGCAAAACATCAAGGACCTGGGCACCAGCAAGGAAGTGGTGTACTCCGCCGACGGCAAGCACCTGTATGCCGCCGGCGCCAACGGCACCCTGGTGACCTTCGCCGTGGACGAACACGGCAACCTGACCACCGAACAGGTGCTGAAGAACGTCACCGACCTGGGCACCCTCAACGACCTGACCCTGAGCGCCGACGGCAAGTCGCTGTACGCCTTGTCCGGCAGCAAGATCATCACCCTCAATGTCGCCGGCGACGGCCAGCTCAGCTACGCCGCCAGCACCTCCGCCGGTGGCAACCTGATCAGCCTGGCACTGTCCGAGGACGGCAAGCAGCTCTATGTCACCAACCAGTACGACGGCCTGGCGGTGTTCGAACGCAACACCGAGACCGGGGCCCTGGGCACCACCGCCGTGCAGCGCCTCAATGAAGGCGCCCTGGGCGGGGGCCGTTCGCGCACCGTGCTCAGCGTGGGCGACTACGTGTACGTGGTCTCCAACACCAGCGTGGTGACCCTGGAACGGGGCAGCGACGGCAAGCTCACCAAGCTCCTCGACGGCACCCTCAGCGTGGGCATCAGCAGCAGTACGCCGACCACCCTGACCGCCTCCGCCGACGGCCGTTTCGTCTACCTCAGTGACGCCAGCAACGGCGTGATCAAGGTGCTCGAATTGCGTGACAGCAGCGACGGCAAGGAACTGGTGCTGGTGGACAGCACCCTGCTCGGCGGGGTCAGCAGCCTGGCCCTGTCCAGCGACGGCCAGCGCTTGTTCGCCACGTCCAGCAGCGGCGGCACCCTGAGCGTGTACCGGGTCGGCAGCGACGGCCGCCTGACCCTCACCGGCACCCTCAGCGACGTGCCCGGCGCCGTCACCGTCAGTACCTCCCCCGATGGCCAGTCGGTGGTGGTAGGCGGCACCGGCCTGAACCGCTTCAGCGACGTGCAGACCTACATCAGCGGCAGTGACAGCACAGTCGCCAGCGGCGTGACCCTGAGCGACGTCAACCTCGACAAACTCAACGCCGGCCAGGGCAACTACCAGGGCGCCAGCGTCACCCTCGAACGTACCGGTGGTGCCTCCAGCGACGACAGCTTTGGTTTCAAGACCGGCAGCGGCCTGAGCCTGTCCGGCGACAAGGTGCTGAAGAACGGCGTGGAAATCGGCACCTTCAACCAGAGTGGCGGCACCCTCACGATCACCTTCAGCACCCAGCTCACCAGCGCCGAGGCCAATGCCGTGCTGCACCAGGTGACCTACCACAACAGCACCTCGCCCGACGGCACCCTGATCAGCCTGAACCTGGTGGCCAACGACGGCGAACTGAACAGCCAGGCCCTGGTCCTGACCTTGCTGCTGAGCAATAACAGTGCGCCGACCCTGACCACCACCGTGGTCAGCCACACCCCCTACGACACCGCCACGGTGCAGACCCCACTGTTCAGCGACACCGCGGTGAACACCGGTGAAGTCGGGCAAACCATCCTGTCCCTGGACCTCAAGGTCAGCGGCCTGGTAAACCCGGCCAACGAATTCCTGATAGTCGACGGCACCCGCATCGACCTGTCCCAGTCCGGCAGCGGCACCACGGCCAGCGGTTACAGCTACAGCTATGTGCGCGACGGCAGCACTGCCACCCTGCACATCAGCCGCGACAGCGGCATCAGCAGCACCGCCGTGCAGAACCTGGTCAACGGCATCGCCTACGTCAATGACAGCGCCAGCGCGGTCAGCGGCAGCCGCACCTTCACCCTGGCCACCCTGCGCGACGACGGCGGCACCGCCAACGGCAGCAGCGACAGCCGCGACCTGAACATCAGCACCACCCTGGCCATCGCCGTGAACAACGCGCCCCAGGCCCAGGTCGACGTCAGCGTGGACACCAACCTCTACTACTTCAACGGCAGCCTCAGCGGCTACACCGACTACGTCAGCGGCGTGACCCTGTCCAGCGACGGCAAGACCCTGCTGGTGATCGGCAACAGCGGCAGCAACACCAGCGGCATCAGCTACCTGCGGGTCTACAGCCGCGACCCGCTGACCGGCGCCCTGAGCCTGACCCAGAGTTTTACCCAAGGCAGCGTGGACAACCCGGACACGGTGGCCATCGAAGTCAACGGCCTGAACACCATCAGCACCGTCACGGTTTCCGCGGACGGCAGCCTGGTCTACGTGGCCGGCTACAGCACCGCCAACTCGGTGACCAGCGCCAGCCTGCTGCTGTTCAAGCGTGACGCCAACGGCACCCTGACCTTCGATTCGGTGGCGGCCAGCGGCACCAGCGGCCTCAATGCACCGATCAGCGAAATCGTGCTGTCCGCCGACGGTCAATCGCTGTACACCATCAACGGCGTCAACCCCCACGACGTCAGCACCGGCAAGAGCGAAGTGGCGATGTTCAGCCGCGACCCGAACAGCGGCGCCCTGACCTTTATCGGCTCCTATGTCGGCGGCAGCGCGGCCCTGGGGCTCAACGTGCCCACCGGCATCGTGGTGTCCGGCGATGGCCGGTCGGTGTACATCAGCAACGCCAGCAGCGCCATGATCACCGTGCTCTCCCGGGACCCGGCCAGCGGCGTCCTGACCTACGTCAGCGCGATCACCCAGGCCAGCATCGCCGCCAGCGCCGACGCGGCCAACCAGCCCACCGACCTGCGCTACCTGCAGAACCTGCAAGACATCGTGATTTCGCCCGACAACAACTTCGTCTACGTGTCCTCGGGCAGCTACGCCTTTGTCTCGATCTTCCAACGCCAGGCCGACGGCAGCCTCAGCTACGTCGGCTCGGTGGACACCTACAACACTAAATACTCCAACTCCCTGGCCCTGCGGGAAATGGCCCTGTCTGCCGACGGTAAGACCCTGTACGTCAGCACCTACGGCGGCCAGTCGCTGTTGGTGTTCAGCCGCGACCTCAGCACCGGCAAGCTGACCTTCGTCGAGAACCTCAAGGGCAACAAGAACTACAACCACCTGACGGTCAGCAGCGACGGCCTCAACCTGTACACCGGCACCTCCAGCTTCATCAGCGGCCTGGACATCTTCTCGGCCAAGGCAACGGCGACTACAGCGAACAACAGCCGACGGTCTTCGCCGAACACCTGGACTTTTCCGACATCGACCTCGATGCCCTCGACAACTACCAGGGCGCGAGCATCACCGTGGTGCGCAACGGCGGCGCCAACAGCAACGACCTGTTCGGCTTCAGCACCGGCAATGGCCTGAGCCTGGAAGGCGGCCAGATCCTCCTCGACAACCAGCCGATCGCCGAGGTCAGCAACAGCGGCGGCACCCTCAAGGTGACCTTCAGCGCCGAGGTCACACAGGAGCAGGTCAACCAGGTCCTGCATCAGCTCACCTACGCCAACGGCGCCGACAGCCAGCCGGCCCGGGTCGACCTGCAAATCAGCTTCAGCGACGGCAGCAAAAGCGTCAGCAGCGGCCTGACCCTGCTGCTCAACCAAGCCCCGGAGGTTGGCAACCCGGGCTACAGCCTGCCGGCCGCCACCGGCAACAGCCCCTACACCGTGACCCTGCCCAGCGACCTGTTCAGCGACGCCGAGGGCGACAGCCTGACCTGGGACCTCAGCGGCCTGCCCACCGGGCTGAGCTTCGACGCCGCCACCCTGACCCTGTCCGGCACCCCATCAGGGTTGGGTGTGGGCGAGCATCTGCTGACCCTGAGCGTGGTCGACAGCCTGGGCAATGCCACCGAACGACAGATCAGCCTGCAGGTCACCGCCGACCCCAGCCAGGTGCCGAGCCTGGGTGGCGACTCCAGTTCCCTGGAGTACGGCGGCAACACCGATGGCAACGTCCCCGGCAGCGACGGCAGCGTGCTGGCCGGGGCCAAGGACACGGTGGTGTCCGGGGACGGCAAGTACCTCTACGTGGTGAGCATTTCGCCGGACGGCCCGTCCTCGGTGAGCGTCTTCAGCCGCGCCGCCGACGGCAGCCTGACCTGGGTCCAGAGCCTGTCCGACAGTGCCATCGCCGGCCTGGCCGGCGCCCTGAAAGTCGTGGTCAGCGCCGACCAGAAATCCCTCTATGTGATCGGCAGCGACGCCAACAGCCTGCTGGTATTCAGCCGTGACAGCGACAGCGGCCAACTGACCCTGCGCTCGACACTGGCCGGCCCGGCCGACAGCAGCATCACCGCCGTCGCCAGCCACGGCGACCAGGTCTATGTGGCCAGCGGCGACAGCGTGCGGGTCTACCAGCAACAGAGCGACGGCCAACTGACCCTGCTGCGCACCTATCAGGACGGCGTCGGCGGCATCGACGGCCTGCAAGGGGTGCAGCACCTGCTGGTGTCCGCCGACGGTCGCTTCCTGTTTATCGGCGCCTCGGGCGACAACAGCATCGCCACGGCCATGGCCATCAACAACGACGGCAGCCTGACCCTGATCAACACCCTGGTGGGCGGCAGCGCCGACAGCACTTTCTTCATCCAGGCCTTGAGCGTATCGGCCGACGGCAAGACCCTCTACGCCCTGAACAACGATACCCAGCAGACCCTGGAAATCCTCGCCATCGGCGCCGACGGGCGCTTGAGCCTGGTCAGCAGCCTGGCGCTGGACGGCAGCGTCACCGACATCCAGGTGGCCGCCGACGGCAGCGCGGTGTTCGTGATCGGCAGCGAGATTCAGGTGTTCAAACGCGACAGCGGCGGCCAACTGACCCTGCAAGGCAGCTTCGACCGCTGGGACAACCCCTGGGGCATCGGCTTTGCCGACCTCACCAGCGTGTCCCTGAGCCCGGACGGCAAGCAGCTGTACATCAGCGGCTCGGTGGACTGGAACGAAACCTTGCTGGTGCTCAACATCGGCCTGCCGGAAGTCACCTACACCGAAGGCGACGCCGCCATCGCCCTGTTGCCCAGCGGCACCCTGAGCGACCCGCAACTGGATGCGGCCGGCGACTACAACGGCGCCAGCCTGACCATCGGTCGCGACGGCGGCAGCAACGCTGCCGACACCTACGGGTTCATCGCCGACAACGGCCTGACTCTGAGCAACGGGCAGATCTTCAAGAACGGTGTGGCGATCGCCAACTTCGTGGACAACAACGGTGTGCTGACGGTGACCTTTATTGCCGCCACCAGCCCGGCGGATGCGCGCAACGTGCTGCGCCAGATCGCTTACCGCAACAGCAGCCAGGACCCCACCGCCCAGGGCGCCGGGCCGAAGTTCGCGATCCAGCTCAACGACGGCGACAACAACAGCGCCAGCGTGCGGGTCAAGGTCAACCTGGTGGGGGTCAACGATCCGGCGATCCTCGACAGCACCGTGCTCAACCCGACCCTGGCCGAGGACAACGAGTTCGTCAGCCTGTTCAAGGACACGCAGATCGACACCATCGAGGCCGAGCAGAAAATCTGGCACGTGGTGCTGACCCTGGACGCCGCCAACGCCCACGACTTGCTGCGGGTCGGCGGCGACAAGATCGTCCTCGACAGTGCCACCAGCGGCACCGCCCAGACCGCCAGCGGCCTGAGCTACAGCGTGTCCATCAGCGGCGGCGTGACCACCGTGACCCTGTACCTGATGCGTTCCGCCGAGCAGACCGCGGCCCTGATCGACGGCATCGGCTACAACAACAGCGGCAGCGGCCTGAGCGGCACCCGCACCATCGGCCTGAGCATCAATGAATACACCGATGGCCAGAGCGGCGAGACCCGCACCCCCCTGGCCGAGTCGGTCAAGGTCACCCTGACCGGCCCCAGCGAGCCCAACAGCCCACCGGTGCTGGACGGCGGCGCCACTGTGGACTACACCGAGCGCAGCGAACCGGTGCTGATCGCCCCGGGCGTCGTGGTCCAGGACGCGCAGATGGACCGTTTCAACAACGGCCTGGGCAACTACAACGGCGCCACCCTGACCATCACCCTGGGCAGCGGCAGCACCCACCTCGACCACCTGGGCTTCAACGCCGGCAACGGCCTGACCCTCAATGGCACCGCGCTGCAGAAAGACGGCGTGACCATCGGCCAGTTGAGCAACGCCGACGGCGTGCTGAGCATTCGCTTCAACGACGACGCCGGGACCATTCCCACCACCGCCGACGTGCAGAACGCCCTGCGCCAGATCACCTACGCCAACGACAGCCACACCCCGGTCGCCAACGTCGCCATCAGCGTGATCCTTGCCGACCGCAGCCTGGCTTCCAGCACCCTCGACCTGACCATCACCATCACCGCGATCAACGACCTGCCCGTGCTGACCCAGGACCCACTGCTGTCCCAGGGCGACCTGGCGATCCTGCAGAACCTGACCCAGGTCCCGGGGCTGGGAGCCCTGACCCAGGTCAGCCTCTCCACGGACGGGCGCAGCGTCTACGTCAGCGATGGCAGCGGCGCCATCGCCCAACTGTCCCGGGACCCGCTGACCGGCCAACTGAGCTACGTGAAAACCCTGGCTGCCACCGGCCTGGAGTCGATCCAGCAACTGCTGGTGTCCCAGGACGGCAGCCAGGTCTACGCGGTAGGCGGCAGTGGCGAGAACGTCATTGTGGTGCTGCAGCGCGACCCGGCCACCGGAGCCTTGAGTGTCGGCCAGAGCCTGATCAACGAGGACAGCAACAACTATTCGCTGTTCAACCCCATCAGCCTGCAGGAGTCGGCAGACGGCAAGCACCTGTACCTGCTCACCGACAATGGCATCACCGTGCTCAACCGCAGCAACGGCCAGTTGAGCTACCTGGAGAACCTGGGCAACGACGCCTGGTCCGCGCCTTACCAGCACCAACCGGTGGCCCTGGTGGTGGCCGGCGACTATGTGTTCGTGGTCACCGACCCGGCCTCAAGCAACTTCGCCAACACCCTGATCGCCTACAAGCGCGGGGCTGATGGCAGCCTGAGCGTGGCCGGCTATGTGCGCGACACGCAAACCGACAGCGGCGGCAAGACCGTGTCCATGGCCGATCCGAAACACCTGGCGGCCTCCGCCGACGGGCAACTGATCTACGTGGCCGGGACGAATTCGGTGCAGGTGCTGCGCTTCAACGCTGCCGACGGCAGCTTCACCGACCTGGGGATCCTCGCCAGCGGCCTGGGCAACGTCAGCGACATGGCCCTGTCGGCCGACGGCCAGTTGCTCTACGTCAGCAGCAGCGACGGCAGCTTGCAGCGCTACAGCACCGCCAACCAGCAACTGACCCTGGTGGACACCCTGCGCGGCAGCGATGCAGCGGCCCTGGTCAACGCCGGGCAGATCAGCCTCAGCAACGACGGCGGCGTGGTGGTGCTGGGAATCGGCCTGGCCGTGCTGCAAGCCGAGGCCATGGACCCGGTGCAGTACGAATTGGGCGCCGAGCCGGTGCCCTTTGCCGACCACCTGACCCTGTCCGACGCCGAGTTGGACGCGGCCAACAACGGCGCCGGCGACTATCAGGGGGCGAGCATCAGCGTCAGCCGCAGCCCGGTGCCGTCCAGCGACGACCACTTCGGTTTTGTCGATGGCAACGGCATTCGCCTGGTGGACGGCCAGTTGCTGCGCGGCAATGAGGTGATCGGCACCTTCGTCGACAACGGCGGCCAACTGACCCTGACCTTCAGCGCCAGCGTCAGCACCCTGGAAGCCCGCACGATCCTGCGCCAACTGACCTACGCCAACAGCGCCGAGGATGTACCCAGCGTCAGCCTGAGCCTGAGCGTGGTGCTCAATGACGGCCAGGTCGACAGCCCCGCCCAGGCGGTGGCCCTGGACGTGCACGGCGTCGAACCCAACCTGCCACCGGTGGTCAGCCCCGGCAACTATGTGCCGCCGAGCGCGGTGGTCGGCCAGCCGTATCAGGTGGTACTGCCGGCCAACCTGTTCAGCGACCCCAATGGCGACCCGCTGACCCTGAGCCTGGACAACCTGCCCGACGGCCTGAGCTTCGACTCGGCCACCCGCACCCTGTCCGGCACCCTGGAGAGCGTCGGCCGCCTGACCCTGACCCTGGTGGCCACGGATCCGTCGGGGGACAGCGTGTCCCGCGAGCTGACCCTCAACGTCAAGGCTGTCGCCGTGACCAGCAGCGCTGTCGACAGCACCACCCCGGTGGTACCGCGCGACGGCCAGGGTTGGAGCGCCCCAGCCCCTGTGGCCGGGCGCGACCAATCGATGGGCGGCTTTGCCCCGACCCCGGTGTGGAGCAGCCCGCTGTCCAGCGGCAGCGCCAGTACCAGCGCCAACTGGCTGGGCCTGGGCAGCCTCAATGGCCTGCCGGACGATCAGGACCTGAGCGGCCTCAATCGCGGCCTGTCGTCACTGGAGGACTACAGCGGTCGCCTGGTGCGCCTGAACGATGATTCAAGCAGTGGCCTGAGCGCCACCCGCAGCAGCCTCGGCGCCCTGCTGAGCGTCGAGCAAGGCAGCCTGCTGACCCGTTTCCAGTTGCCCGACGGCTTGTTCAGCCACGCCGGCGGACCACTGGAAATCAGCCTGCACCAGGCCAACGGCCAGCCCCTGCCCGGCTGGATTCGCTTCGATGGGCGCAGTGGCCTGATCCAGGTCGAAAGCCGGCAACTGGCGGAACTGCAACGCTTGCAGCTGCGGCTGGTGGCCCGTGATGCCGCCGGGCATCGGGTGGAAATCCCGGTGCGCCTGCAGGTCAGCGAGGATGGCGCCGCCACCCTCCAGGCCAGCCCCGCCGAAGCGCCGGCCAGCGAGAGCCAGGCCGCGAGCCAGGCGGCCCTCGACAGCCATCTGCAAGCCAGTGGCCAGAGCGGCGTGTTGGCGCGCGGCCAGGCACTGTTGCAAGCACTGTTCGGCACGGCCTCGGGCGACGATAAAAACGCCGCCTGAGCCCCCGCCCCGCCTACGCCCGGGTTCATTAAGGATTCTTAATGAACCCGGGATTGCCCGATAGTGAGAATTATTCTTATCTTTGCCGCCACTCGGCCCAGCCACGCCAAGAGGGCGGCCCGCTCCAGCCTTTTTTCAGGGGAATACATGTGATCAAGCAGCAACCGCCCGTCACCGCCAAACGCCTGCCGCTGCGCCTCGCCGTCGGCCTGGCCGCGTTCACCTTGAGTGCCTGCGCGGTGAAGCCGGAACCGGTGAGCCTGGACCAGCAGATGGCCCAGGCCAGCGCCGACCGGGCCTCGATGTTCGACGGCCAGGAGCCGGTGACCCGCCCCATCAGCCTCGAAGAAGCCATGGCCCGGGCGGTCAAGTACAACCTGCAACAACGCCTGGGGCTGATGGAACGCGCCCTGGAAGACAACCTGTTGGACGTACAGAACCTCGACATGCTGCCCAAGCTCGCCGCCCGCGCCGGCTGGCGTGGCCGGGACAACATCTCGGCTTCCTCCAGCCAGTCGATCCGCACCGGCAACCAGTCCCTGGAGCCGTCCACCAGCCAGGACCGCGGCACCCGCAGCGCCGACCTGCAAATGTCCTGGAACGTGCTGGACTTCGGTCTCGGCTACTTCAGTGCCAAGGCCCAGGCCAACAAGAGCCTGGCCGCCGAGGAGCGTCGTCGGCGGATCGTCGCCGACATCATTGCCCAGGTACGCAGCGCCTACTGGGAAGCCGCCACCGCCGAACGCCTGAAGCCGGACGTGCAACGGGCCCTGGTGGAAGCCCGCGGGGCGCTGGCCCATGCCCGGCAGACCGAGCAGCAACGCCTGCTGGCGCCGCTGGACGCCCTGCGTTTCCAGAAAGGCCTGCTGGAAATGGTCCGCCAACTGGAGGCCGTGGACGGTGAACTGGCCAATGCCAAATCCCGCCTGGCGGCGCTGATGAACCTGCCACCGGCCAGCGACTATCGCCTGGTCCTGCCCAGCGAGCAGCAGTTGAACCAGCCGACCCTGGCTTACCGCCTGGATGACCTGGAAGCCATGGCCATGGTCAAGCGTCCGGAAGTGCGTGAAGAGAGCTACCTGGCGCGCAACGCCGTGCTGGAGACCCGCTCCGCCCTGCTGCGCCTGTTGCCCGGGGCTTCGCTGTTCGTCGGCACCAATTACGACAGCAACAGCTACACGGTGAACAACCACTGGGCCGACGCCGGTGTCCAGGTCAGCTGGAACCTGATGAGCGTGCTCTCCTACCCGGCCATCGTCCGCGCTGGCGAAGCCCGCTCGGCCGTCGCCGATGTGCGCCGCCAGGCCCTGCGTATGGCGGTGCTGACCCAGGTCAACGTGGCCTGGCAGCAGTACCAGCAAGCCAGCGTGCTGTTCGACCGTTCCAATGAGTTGCAACGCATCCAGCGCGGCATCCTGACCCAGACCGAAAGCGCGGTGCAAAGCGACGCCCAAACCCTGGTGGAACGGGTGCGTACGCGCACCGAGACCGTGCTTGCCACACGCATTCGCGACCGCAGCTATGCCCAACTGCAGAGCGCCTACGGCGCGGTGTACCAGGCCGCCGGCCTCGACCCGCTGCCCGAGCGCCTGAGTGGCGACAGCATCGCCAGCCTGAGCCAGGCGATCCTCGACAACAGCCTGGCCCTGGCCCAAGGCAAGGCACCGGTGCCGCCCCTGCCCGCCAGCCAGCCGCGCCCTGTCGCCAGTGTGTTCCCGGTGGCCCAACCGTCGCGCCCGGTGAGCGCCCCGGTGCAACAGGTGGACCTGTGGAACAGCCTCGGTTCCCTGCAAGGCGCGCCCCTGCTGCCAGTGGCCGCACCGACCCGCCAACGTTGACCTTCACCCCGGCCGGCCCTGAACGGCCGGGGTTCTGCCGTTATTCCCGAGATCCACTCCAGCATGCCTAGCCTTCGCCTTATCGCCCCGCCCCTGTGCCTGTTGCTGGCCGTCGCCAGCGCCACGGCCCAGGCCGAAGAACCCGCGCCCCTGGCGCCACCGCCCAGCCTGGGCAGCAGCCTGGTGGACAGCCAGCCGCAACTGCGGGTGCAGCTCAGCGCCAGCCGGCGCACGGTGCTGTCCAGCGAACTGTCGGGGAAGATTCTCGAACTCAACGTCAAGGAAGGCGCGAGCTTCACCAAGGGCCAGCGCCTGGTGACCTTCGACTGCGCCGTGCACCGCGCGCAATTGACCCACTCGGTGGCCGCCGAGGCTGCCGCGAGTAAAAAGCTCGAAGTCGCCAAGCGCCTCGACAAGCTGCAATCGATCAGCGTTTCCGACCTGTCCCAGGCCCAGGCCGAAGCCAACATGGCCCGGGCCCAAAGCGGCGTGGGCCAGGTCATGGTGCAGCGCTGCGCGATCAACGCACCGTTTTCCGGGCGGGTGGCCGAACGCAAGGCGCAGCCTGGGGAATACGTGGCCGAAGGCAAAGAGCTGCTGGCGATCTATGACGACAGCGCCTTTGAAGTGGAACTGATCGTACCCTCGCGCTGGATGGCCTGGCTCAAGCCCGGCCACCCGTTCAAGGTGCGCCTGGAAGAAACCGCCGGTGAATACCCCGCCGAAGTCACCCGCCTGGGCTCGGTGATCGACCCCATCAGCCAGTCGATCAAGGTCTTCGCGCGCATCACCAACAACGACCCGCACCTGCTGCCGGGCATGAGCGGCAACGCCCTGTTGACGCCACCCGACGCCCCCCAATCATGAGTGCCGCCCAGCCCCTGCCGGCCAACAATGTGCTGGCCGAGCTGCTGCAACTGGAGCAGCGCCTACGGGCCGCCGCCAGCTTCGAAGAGCTGGGTTTTATCCTGGTCAACGACAGCCGCCTGCTGCTGGACTATCGCCAGGCGCTGCTCTGGCGCTGCGACGAACAGCGCCTGCAAGCCCTGTCCGGCCTGGCCCTGGTGGAGCGCGATGCGCCCTTCAGCACCTGGCTCAACGGCCTGTGCCGGCAATGGCAGGCGGCGGATAACGCGCAGTCGATCAACGCCATCGACAGCCGCGACCTGGCCGCCGCCGACGCGCCGCTGTGGGCCGAACACTTTCCCCGGCTGCTGCTGTGGTTACCGATCAAGGGCCGCGACGGCCAATTGCTGGGGGCCTTGCTGCTGGCCCGGGAGCAAGCCCTGAGCAATGCCCAGCAGCAGTTGCTGACGTTGTGGCTGGACGCTGCCGGGCATGCCTGGCAGGCCTTGCTCAAACCGGCCAGCGGCGCCCTGGGGAGACCCGCCCTGAACCGGCGCAACCTGCTGATCGGCCTGGGCCTGCTCCTGGCCCTGCTGCTGGTGCCGATTCGCCAGTCGGTGCTGGCCCCGGCGGAGATCGTCGCCCTGCACCCCAGCGTGCTGCGCGCACCCATGCAAGGGGTGGTGGAGCGCATCCTGGTGCAGCCCAACCAGGCGGTCAGCGCCGGCCAGGCCCTGGTGCAACTGGACGCCCGCGAACTGCAAAGCCGCCTGGAGGCCTCGCGCCAGGCGTTGTCCATCAGCGACGCCGAGTTCCGCCAGGCCCAGCAGCAAGCCCTCAGCGACGAGCGCAGCAAGGCCAGCCTGGCGGTGTTGCAAGGCCGTCGCGAACAGGCCCTGAGCGACGTCGCCTACCTGCAGGAAAACCTCAAACGCACCCTGATCACGGCACCCCGCGCCGGGGTCGCGGTGTTCGACGACCCCAGCGATTGGATCGGCCGCCCGGTGTCCCTGGGCGAGCGCATCATGTCGGTGGCCGAACCGCAGCAGGCGCAGCTGGAAATCCAATTGCCGGTGGGCGACGCCATCGAGCTGGCGCCCGGTGCCCAGACTTTGCTGTTTCTCAACACCGACCCTTCGGCGCCGCTGCCGGCGACCTTGCAGCGCCTGTCCTATCGCGCCAGCCCCAGCGCCGACGGCAGCATGGCCTATCGCCTCAAGGCCGAGTTCGATGAAACCGACCCACGGATCCGCGTCGGCCTCAAGGGCACGGCCAAGGTCTATGCCGGTCGCGCCAGCCTGATCTACTACCTGCTGCGCCGGCCCCTGGCCACCGCGCGCATCTGGCTGGCCCTGTGAGCGCAGCGCCAAGCCTGCCGGCCCTGCGCCAGGAACTGCTGCTGCACGACGGCCCGCAACACCGCGACGGCTCGCCCTCCTGGACCCTGGAAGACCCGGCCCGGGGGCAGTTCTTTCGCCTGGGCTGGGTCGAGGTGGAGATCCTCGGCCGCTGGGGCCTGGGCCAGCCCGAGGCGATTGCCCAGGCCATCAGCCAGTCCACCACCCTGGAGGTGGAGAAGGACGACGTCGAGCAGTTCAAGGGCTTCCTGCACAGCAACCAGCTGTTGCAGTGCCAGGGCCAGGAGGACAACGCCCGACTGGCGCGGATCGCCGCCGGGCAGAAAACCGGCTGGGGCCGCTGGCTACTGAAAAACTACCTGTTCGTGCGCATCCCACTGCTGCGCCCAGACCGTTTTCTGGAGCGCAGCCTGCCCTGGGTCGAGCCCTTCTACAGCCGGCGCTTTCTCCAGCTGACCCTGGGCGCCGGCCTGCTGGGCCTGTTCCTGGTGGCCCGGCAATGGGACAGTTTCCTGCACACTTTCCTGCACTTCTTCACCCTGGAAGGCGCGGCCCTGGCCGGCCTGACCCTGTTTCTGACCAAGGTCCTGCACGAGCTGGGGCACGCCTACACCTGCAAGCGTTTTGGCGGACGGGTGGCGACCATGGGCGTGGCCCTGCTGGTGATGTGGCCCGTGCTCTACACCGACACTTCGGGGGCCTGGCGCCTGCGCCGACAGCAGCAGCGCCTGGCCATCGGCGCCGCCGGCATGCTCACCGAACTGGCACTGGCGGCCTGGGCCACCCTGCTCTGGAGTTTCTTGCCGGACGGCATGTTGCGCAGCGCAGCGTTCATGCTCGCCACCACCACCTGGATCCTCACCCTGGCGATCAACCTCAGCCCCTTCATGCGCTTTGACGGCTACTTCCTGCTGTCGGACCTGCTGGAGGTGCCGAACCTGCAACAACGGGCCTTCCGCCTGACCCGCTGGCGCGTGCGCGAATGGCTGTTCGCCTTTGACGAGCCGCGCCCGGAGCGCTTCGAACCCTGGCTGGAACGGACATTGGTGGCGTACTCCATCGGCACCTGGATCTACCGCTTCTTCCTGTTCCTGGGGATCGCCCTGCTGGTCTACCACTTCGCCTTCAAGCTGCTGGGCATCGCCCTGTTCGTGGTGGAAATCCTCTACTTCCTGCTGATGCCCATCGTCAACGAACTGCGCGAGTGGTACGCCCGGCGCAAGGACTACCGAATGAATCGCCATAGCCTGAGCACCCTGCTCGTCGTCGCCGGCCTGCTATTGCTGGCGTGCATTCCCTGGAGCGGCAGCGTGCATGCCCCGGCGTTGCTGCGGGCCGAACAGCAGGCCGTGCTGTATGTGCCGGTGGCGGCACGCCTGGAGCGCATCGAGGTGACGCCAGGGCAATCGGTCAAGGCCGGCCAGGCGTTGTTCCGCCTCGACGCCCCGGACCTGCGCCAGGAACTGCAAAGCCTCGACCGGCGGATCCTGACCCTGCAATGGCAGAACAGCTTCCAGGTGCTCAACCGGGAAACCGCGGCCAACCTGCTGGTGGTGCGCCAGGAACTGGCCGCCGCCCAGGAACGCCAGCGCCTGTTGCGCCAGCAGATGCAGCAACTCACGGTGTACGCGGCCTTCGACGGGGTGCTGGCGGACCTGGCCGAACCCCTGGAGCCTGGAGAATGGCTGGCCGCCGGTGAATGGCTGGGCACCTTGGTCGGCACGCAAGGAGCGCGGGTCGAAGCCTTTGTCGAAGAGCAGGACCTGGCACGTCTGGAGCCCGGCAGCCGCGCGCGCTTCTACCCGGAAAGCCTGTCCCGCGCGCCCGTCGACCTGCGCCTGGAAAGCCTCGGGCAAACCGCCGTGCGACGCCTGACCTCGACCCCGGAGCTGGCGTCGGTGTACCAGGGGGCGATTGCCGCGACCCTGGATCACGAACGGGTGCCGCAGCCGGAGAAAGCCCTGTACCGTGCTCTGCTACGCCCGGACCCGAACACCCCGAGCCCGACCCTCAGCCTGCGCGGCACCGTGCTGCTGGAGGGGCAGGCACAAAGCCTGGCGATGCGCGTCTGGCGCAGTGTGCTGGCCATCCTGATTCGCGAATCGGCGTTTTGAGCGGCGCGACCCTCACGCCAACATGAAGCCTTCTTAATGGTTTGGCGATTGTCCGCAAGGCGCGGCTGTCGCCATCATGAACCCCTCTTTTTGATCAGCGCTGCGGAGCCGTTTTCCATGACCACGCCCACCCTTGAGGCCCCGGAATTGTCCCGGGCCAAACGCCTGAAAGCCGCCACCCGTCGCGACCACGACAGCGTCGACAGCCTGGTGATGCAAGCCCGGCCCTTTGAAAGCCGTGAACGCTACGCCCAATTCCTGCGTTTGCAGCACGGTTTCCATGGCGCCATTGATGCCCTGTACCACGACCCCGAGCTGAACCGCCGGCTGCCCGGCCTGGCACAACTGCCGCGCTTCGAAGCGGTCAAGCGCGACCTCAGCGACCTCGGCCTCGAGGTGCCGGCCAGCCCGGCTCCGGCACCGGTCAACGGGCCCTTCGAAGCCCTTGGCTGGCTGTACTGCAGCGAAGGCTCGAACCTCGGTGCGGCCTTCCTGTTCAAGGAAACCCAGCAACTGGGCCTGGACCAGGACCAGGGCGCCAGCCACCTCGCCGCCCACCCGGACGGCGCGGCCTGCACTGGCGGCAATTCGTCGCCCTGCTCGACAGCCAGGAGCTGAACGAACAGCAGGAACGCCAGGCCATCCAGGGCGCCATCGACGCCTTCGATTTCTACCGCGACACCCTGCGTCGGATCTTCTACTGACGCCTGTCAGTCGACAAAGGCCAGGCTCGCCCGGGCTCCGCGCACGCCCTGCAAGGCCTGCCCGGCCCGGGGCAGCAGGTAGCTGAAGAAGAACCCCGCCGTTTCCCACTTCAGCGACCGTTGCGGATCATCCGCCGCCAGCGCCCCGGCCACCCGCGCACTGCGGGCCCAGGCAAAGGCCAGCAAGGCCTGGGCACACAGGCCGAGAAAGTCGCCCGCCGCCCGATAGGGGTACTCGGGGTCTTGCCGGGTGTATTCGGCGACCTCGGCGTACAGCGGCCGCAACTGCCCACAAAGCTCCGCCAACTGCCCGGCAAAGCCTGCACACTCGGGCCAGTCACTGCCCTCCACAGCTTCCTGCTCCAACACCTCCAGCAACAGCCCAAAGGCCCGGCCCTGGTCCCCCAAAACCTTGCGCAGCAGCAAGTCATTGGCCTGAATTTCGTTGCTGCCTTCGTAAATCATGGCGATGCGGCTATCACGCAAGGTCTGTTCGATGGCGAACTCGCTGACGTAGCCGTAACCACCAAAGACCTGCAAGGCCTTGCTCGCCAGGACAAAGCCCTGCTCGGTGAAAAACGCCTTGATCACCGGAGTCAGCAGTTCACTCAACTGCCCGGCACGCTCACGGGCTTGCGCCTCGGCACCGTGCTCGGCCTCATCCAGCAGGTGCGCGGCCCAATAGCCGATGGCGCGCATGCCTTCGCTGAGGGCGCGCAACTCCAGCAAGGTGCGGCGCATGGCCGGGTGAAAGTGGATCGGGTCGGCCGCCTCGGCCGCCACCCCTGAAGGACGGAGCGGCGCACGCATCTGCCGGCGCTCCCGGGCATAGCTGGCAGCGTTTTGCCAGGCCGCCTCGGCATGCCCCAGACCTTGTAGGCCGACATGCAAACGCGCCGAATTCATCATCACGAACATCGCCGCCAAACCGCGATTGACCTCGCCGATCAACCAGCCCCGGGCCCCTTCGAACACCAGGGAACAGGTGGCGCTGCCCTTGATCCCCAGCTTGTGTTCGAGGCCGTCGCAGGTCACGCCGTTGGCCTCGCCCTGCTCCCCGAGCTTGGGCACCAGGAACAGGGAAATACCCCGGCTGCCAGCAGGCGCCCCCGGCACCCGAGCCAGCACCAGATGGACAATATTCGCCGTCAGGTCGTGCTCGCCGCCGGAGATAAACAGCTTGTTGCCCGTAAGCCGATAACTGCCATCGTCCCGGGGTTCGGCACGGCAACGCAGCAGGCCGACATCACTGCCGGCCTGGGGCTCGGTCAGGCACATGGTGGGCAGGGTTTCGCCACTGACGATCCCCGGCAGATAACGCGCTTGCAGCCACGGCGCACCGTGGCTCTTGAGGCACAGGTAGGCGCCGTGGGCGATGCCGGTGTACATGGCCCAGCCGTGGTTGCTGGCGTAGAGCATTTCTTGCAGCGCCGCGTCCAGCACCTGGGGCAGGCCCTGGCCACCCAGGGCTTCGGCACAGGCCAGGGCCGGCCAGCCGCCTTCGACATAGGCCCGATAGGCCTCGGCAAAACCGTCCGGGGTGCTGACCCGGCCCTCGCTCAAACGGCAACCCTGGCGGTCGCCGCTGGCGTTCAAGGGCGCCAGCACGCCGCTGCTGAAACGCCCGGCCTCCTCCAGCACCTGCAGCGCCAGGGGCAGGTCCAGGCTGTCGAAGGCCGGGCTGCGGCCCCAGGCCTCGGGGGCCTGCAACCAGTGTTCAAGGACAAATTGCATATCGCGCAGGGGCGCCTGATAGCTCCACATGGGCAACCTCATCGACGGGTAGATAGGGAATGAAACAGCGCCGGGCCCGCCACGTGGGACGGGGCCGACCCTTCAGCCGCGCCAGGCCGGGTTCTCGATCAACAAGGCCATGCCCTGGCCGCCGCCGACACAGGCAGCGGCGATGCCGTAGCGCAGGTTGTCCTCGCGCAACTGCCGGGCCAGGGTCAGCACCAGGCGCAAGCCGCTAGCGGCCAAGGGGTGGCCGAGGGCGATGGAACCGCCACGCGGGTTAAGCCGATCGAGGTCCAATTCCAGGGCCTGGGCCACGGCCAGCACCTGAGCGGATTGCGCCTCGTTGATTTCCACCCGGCCGATATCGCCCAGGCTCAGGCCGCTGCGCTGCAACAGCAACTGGATCGCCGGGGCCGGGCCGATGCCCATGAACTCCGGTGCCACGCCCACTACTGCGCTGGCCAGCAGATGCGCCAACACCGGGCGGCGGGCTGAAGACGCGCGCCCGACCAGGGCCGCCGCCGCACCATCGACCACCGCGCAGCTGTTGCCGGCGGTCTGCACCCCGCCCTCATGCACCGCCCGCAGGCGCGCCAGGGCGGCCATGTCCGTGGGCCGGGGGTGACTGTCGACACTCACCGCGTCCACGCCCCGTGGCAGGCGGATGCCCCGCGAGGCATAGCCCGGCAACTCGAACGTCTGCGCCTTGACCGCCACCAGTTCCGGGGCGAACCAGCCGTCGGCCTGGGCCTTGAGGGCCCGCTGATGACTGTCCAGGGCGTATTGGTCCACCGCCGCGCGGCTCAGCCCATGGCGCCGCGCCAGGTTGTCGGCGGTGGTGATCATGTCCACGGCAGGCGCCGGATCGTAGAGCGCCTCCCAGAGAAAGTCCTTGAACTCCACACCCGCCCCCAGGCGAAAACCGCCGCGGTGGGTGTAGGCGGCAATCGGGTTGCGCGACATCGACTCGGCAGCCACACACAGCGCCAGTTGCACGCCGTCATCCAGTTGCCTGGCGGCCTGGCGCAGGAGTTCGAAACCGGTGGCGCAGATGCGCTGCACCCCCAATGCCGGAACCCCCTGCGCCACGCCACTGTAAAGGCCGATATGCCGCGGTAGCAGGTAAGCGTCGAAACTGGCCTGGGCCATGGAGCCGGCGAGCACGCTGTCCACGCCGGCCGGGTCCAGGGCGGCCCGGGCCAGGACCTCGCGCCCGACCTTGATCCCCAAGTCGATGGGCGACACCTGGGCCAGCGCCCCGCCCAGGTCGACCCAGGGCGTGCGCACGGCGTCCAGCAGTGCGGCATCGGCGAAGGCCGAGTACTGGCCGCCCGGGTTCATGGCCGTGGCCCGGCACGCAGGATCGACGGCTCCAGGCCGCGATACAGCGCCTCGACTTTGTCCGCGCGCCACTGCAACACCGCCCGCTGGTTGATCGATCCCTTGTCGGTGATCTCGCCACGGTCGATGGACGCCGGCTCGTCGAGCAAGGCAATCCATTCCAGGCGGCTGGCGTTGCCATTGGCATCGCGATTCAGGCGTTGCAGCCACTCGGCGAACCACTGGCGCACCGGCACGCTGGCCAGAACCTGGGCATCGCTGGCCTCGGCTCCAAGGCCCGACAGGCGTCGGCACTCGAACAGCCGTGGGAACACCAGGGCGCCCAGGCATTCACGGTCCGGCGCCGCGACCACCAGGTCCTGCACATAGGGCGAACCTTCCAGCACCGCGCGATTACGCAGCGGGCCGACACTGACAAACACCCCGGAAGACAGTTTGAAGTCCTCGGCAATGCGCCCGTCGAACATCAGGCCCAGCTGTGGGTCCCGGGGGTCGGCGAGCTTCAGGGCATCGCCGGAGCAGTAGAAACCCTGCTCGTCGAACACCTCAGCGGTCTGCTGCGGCGCACGCCAGTAGCCGGGCATGATGTGCGGCCCGCGAAAACGCCCTTCGAGCTTGCCGTCCACCGGCACCAGGCGCACTTCGCAGCCCGGCGCAGGCAGACCGATGTAACCGGCCATGGACAACGGCCCGGTGGTGAAGGTGCACGACGGCGAGGCTTCGGTCATGCCCAGCCCGGCCATCATGCGGATGCGTTCACCACAGTGCTGTTCGGCGACCCGATCGAGGCGGTCCCAGATGCTCTGGGACAGGCCGGCGGCAGCGAAGAAGAACAGGCTGATCCGGGCAAAAAAGCGCTCCCGCAGCTCGGCGTCCTGCTCCAGGGCATTGACCAACTCTTCCCAGCCTTTGGGCACGGTGAGGTACGCGGTGGGCGACACCTCCTTGAGGTTGCGCAGGGTTTCGGCGAAGCCCTGGGCCGTGGGCTTGCCGTCGTCCAGGTAAAAGGTCCCGCCGTTGTAGAGCACGATGCCGACGTTGTGGCTGCCGCCAAAGGTGTGGTTCCACGGCAGCCAGTCCACCAGCACCGGCGGTGCTTCACCGAACACCGGGAAGGTCTGCAACAGCATCTGCTGGTTGGCGCAGAGCATGCGCTGGGTGGTGACCACCGCCTTGGGCAGCTTGGTCGAGCCCGAGGTGAAGAGGAACTTGGCGATGCTGTCCGGGCCGGTGGCGGCAAAGGCCGCTTCCGCCTCGGCCGCACCGGGTTGTTCGAGCAGGCTGGCGAAACTGGCCTGGGTGCGCCCGGCGATCTGCCCGCGCAGGGTAATCAACGGCGTCTCGGCCGGCAGCACTGCGTTGATCGCACGCTCGAAGGCGGCCGCCTCGCTGACGTAGACCAGCCCCGGCTGCAACAGATCGCAGACATGGCGCAGCTTGGCGAAATCCTGGGACAGCAGCGAATAGGCCGGCGACACCGGGCAATAGGGAATCCCGGCGTACATGGCGCCCAGGGCCATCTGCAGGTGTTCGATGTCATTGCCCGAGAGCAAGGCCAGGGGCCGTTCTGCGGACAAGCCGTAACTCAACAGGCTTTGGGCAATGGCGCGGACACTGTCGAGCATCTCGGCGTAACTGACCCGGCGCCAGTCACCGTCGGCCTGGCGGGCAGCAATAAAAGTCTGTTGCGGGCGCACCTGGGCCCAATGCAGCAAGCGGTCCAGCAGGCGCTTGGGCAATTCACCCAAGGCTTCCTGGGAGCGCATGTGCAACACGCCCTGCTCTTCGGTGACCTCGACCGTCGCGCGACCGATGGACACCTGGCGATAGCGCGGGGCGCTGGCCGGGGTGTGGGATGGCGATCTGAATTCGGAACTCACGTGCTTGTCCTCCATCAAGGCACGCCGGCGCCAAGCCGCACGGGGCGACGGGCTGTCCTGGCGTGGCAGCCGGTGGCTGCAGCCTTGTTATTGTTATTTCTGCCTTGCACGGGGGCGACGGGCTATTTAGCCAGCCCGTGCCCAACGCGGCGACGCCTGCTCAGATCGGGTAATGCCGTGGGCCGTTCTGCAACGTCACCCAGCGCAACTGAGTGAAGTGCTCGATGGACGCCTTGCCGCCAAAACTGCCGTAACCACTGGACTTGACGCCGCCAAAAGGCATTTGCGCCTCGTCGTGCACGGTGGGGCCGTTGATGTGGCAGATGCCCGACTCGACCCGCTGCGCCAACGCCAGGGCCCGTCCGGTGTCACGGCTGAAGATCGCCGCCGACAGGCCGAACTCGGAATCGTTGGCCAGGCGCAGCAGCTCTTCATCACCCTCGCCACGCAGCACCACTGCCACCGGGCCGAAGGACTCTTCGCGGTACAGGCGCATCTCTGGGGTCACGCCGTCCAGCAGAGTCGCTTGCAGGATGCTGCCAGCCAACTGCCCGCCAGCCACCAGGATTGCGCCTTTGCCGACGGCATCGTCGATCAGCAACTTGATCCGCTCACCGGCGTGGCTGTCCACCAGGGAACCCAGCACCGAGCCTTCGGCGTTGGGGTTACCGGCGGGCAAGGTGGCGATTTTCGCCGCCAGCTTGGCGACAAAGGCATCGGCCACCTGGGCATCGACGATCAGGCGCTCGGTGGACATGCAAATCTGCCCCTGATTGAAGTAAGCGCCAAAAGCCGCGGCCTCCACGGCCGCGTCCAGATCGGCGTCCGCTAGCACCAGGAACGGCGCCTTGCCCCCCAGCTCCAGCAGGGCTGGTTTCAGGTGGCGGGCCGAGAGTTCACCGACAATCCGCCCGACATGGGTCGAGCCGGTGAAGTTGACCCGGCGCACTGCCGGGTTGGCGATCAGCCGCTCGACAATCGCCGGGGCGTCCTTGGGGTCGTTGCTGATGACGTTGACCACGCCGTCACCCAGGCCGGCGTCTTGCAGCACCTGGCCGATCAGGCGGTGCACCGCCGGGCTCAATTCCGACGCCTTGAGCACCACCGTATTGCCACAGGCCAGGGGCATGGCGATGGCACGGGTGGCAAGGATCACCGGGGCGTTCCACGGGGCGATACCCAGCACCACACCGCAGGGTTGGCGCAGGGCCATGGCAAAGCTGCCCGGCACATCGGAAGGAATGACTTCGCCATTGATCTGGGTGGTCATGGAGGCCGCTTCACGCAGCATGTTGGCCGCCAAATGCACGTTGAAGCCATACCAGTTGGCCATGGCGCCGGTCTCGCCGGCGGCGGCGATGAATTCGCCGCTGCGGGCCTGCAATTGTTCGGCGGCACGCAACAAACGGGTGCGCCGCTCATTGGGCGCCAAGGCGGCCCAGGCGGGGAACGCCGCTTGCGCAGCGGCCACCGCGGCATCGGCATCGTCCAGGGTGGCCGCGGCGACCCGCGACACCACTTCACCGGTCACCGGGTTACGCCGTTCAAAGGTTCGACCGTCGCGGGCGGGGCACGACTGGCCGCCGATCAACAGGGGCACGTCCAGCATGGTGATTCCTCTTTATTGTCTTTATCGGGAATTCGTTCGAGGGGCTCACAGTAGCGCCAAGGCACGGGGGCGAACAGCCGGCGCCCCTCGAGGTTCACCGGCGCGCCCCGCTCGGTCTCAGCGCTTGTAGGCCTGCAAGCCGGGCTTGATGCTCTTGTCGTCGAGGAACTGCTTCATGCCCTGTTCGCGACCGCCTTCGGTGTCCAGCAAACGCGACTGATCGAGCTTGGCGTACAGGTAGTCTTCGTTCTGCTCCCAGGTCAGCTCGCGGCAGCGCTTGAAGCCGTGCTTGGCGGCACGCAGCACCACCGGGTTTTTCTCCAGCAGGTTGCGCGCCAGGTCGATGGTCACGTCCCGCAGTTGGGCCAGAGGCACGCTCTCGTTGACCAGGCCCATCTCGGCGGCTTTCTGCCCGCCAAAGGTCTTGCCGGTCATGATGTAGTACAGCGACTGGCGGTGGCCCACGGTGTCGGCCATGGCCTTGCTCACCAGGTTGCCCGGCGGGATGCCCCAGTTGATTTCCGACAGGCCGAAAGTGGCCTCGTCGGCGCAGATCGCCAGGTCGCAAGCCACCAGCGGGCTGAAACCGCCACCGAAGCACCAGCCGTTGACCATGGCGATGGTGGGCTTGGCGTACATGCGCAGCAGTTTCCACTGCCACTGGGAGGCTTCGCGGCGGATTTTTTCCTGGAGGATTTCCGGGCCGGCGTCGACTTCACGGAAGTATTCCTTGAGGTCCATGCCCGCGGTCCAGGATTCACCGGCACCGGTCAGCACCAGCACGCCGGCGTCCGCGTCCTGCTCCAGGGTTTCCAGCACGTCGATCATTTCCCGGTTCAGGGTCGGGCTCATGGCGTTGCGTTTTTCCGGGCGATTGAGGATCACCCAGGCAATGCCTTCCTCGAGTTCGACTTTGACGGTGCTCCAGCGGCCTTCGTATTTGCTCATGGTGTGTGCTCTCTTGTTCTTGGCTTGACGATGGGTAAAAACTAAACCGGCGAATTAGTTATGTCAATTAACTATTAATCAAATTAACCAAATATTTTCAGCCACCGGATCACGTGAAGAGCAGATGGATGTGCGACAAGCCGTAGCTATCGCCGAGCAACCTCGGCAAACTAGATAGCCTTGTTAACCGCCCACCTGAGGATTACCCCCGCAATGGCCAAGTCTCCAAGCTCGTCGCCCCCACCGAAGCCCTCGCCGTCGCCGTCGCCGCCGACACCCAGGCGCCGCTGGACTCCGCGCTGGACGACCTGATCGGCTACGCCATGCGCCGGGCCCAACTGAAGCTGTTCCAGAACCTCATCAGCCGCCTGTCCGCCCACGACCTGCGCCCCGCACAGTTCTCGGCCCTGGCGATCATCGAGCAGAACCCGGGGCTGATGCAGGCGGACCTGGCCCGGGCGCTGGCCATCGAGCCGCCCCAGGTGGTGCCGCTGCTGAACAAACTGGAAGAACGGGCGCTGGCGGTCCGCGTGCGCTGCAAGCCGGACAAACGCTCCTACGGGATTTTCCTCAGCAAGACCGGCGAGACCCTGCTCAAGGAACTCAAACAGATCGCCGCCCAGAGCGACCTGGACGCCACGGCCGCCCTCGACGAGCAAGAGCGCGAGCAACTGCTGCGGCTGTTGAAGAAGGTCTATCAGGACTGAAGCGCGAGGCCGGCACGCCCCTGACGGAGCGGCCGGCCCCCTGCCTTACCAGATCGGCAGGCTGTAGGTCACCAGGAAACGGGTCTGGTTTTCATCGCGAAAGGCCGCACCGGCCGGGAAGTCATTGCGGTAGATCGACTTGCGCGCCACCAGCCCGACGTTTTTCAGCGGGCCACTCTGCACCACATACCCCAACTCCATCTGGAACTCCCGCTCCTTGCGGTCCTCGGCGTTCAACGACGCCAGCTCGATGTGATCGCCGCGCACATAGCGCAGGCGGCTCTTGAGCCCGGGCACCCCGGCGGCGGCAAAGTCGTAGTCGTAGATGGCCTGCCAGGTGCGCTCCTTGGCGTTGAGAAAGTCCGAACTCATGGTCAGTTCGCTCATGCCCATCAACTCGGTGCCGGACACATAAGGCGTGGCCGTGTCACCGCTGGCGTGCATGTAGCCCAGGCTCAGCCGGTGGCCGCCGAAGCGGTAGCCGAACAGCGCGGAGAGGTTGCGGTTGTCCACCTTGCCGGCCTTGGCGCTGCCGTCCTCGTCACTGAAAAAGCTGCGCAAGTCGGTGGTCAGCACGCCGTCGCCGAGCTTGAGGTTATGCAGCAGGGCCAGGGTGTTCTGCTGGTACAGATCCGCCACTTCAGCGTGGTAGGCGCGCAGGCTGAGGTCCGGGTTTACCTGGTAATCCCCCCCCAGGTAGGCCATGTGCGAGGTGGTCGCCGTGGCCTTGAAACGCCCGTTGGGCGAGGCAATGCTCATGGGCTGGTAGTCGGTGGAATCGCGCTTGTTGATGCGGTCGATGTAGCCGGCGTTGAGGGTCAGCCCTTCGATGTCCTTGGAACTGAGGATGGTCCCGCGAAAGGTCTGGGGCAGCAGGCGTGAGGGGCTGGCAAAGGCAAACGGCAGGAAGATCGACACGTCGCCGGTCTTTACCGTGGTCTGGGCCAGGCGCACCTTGGCGGTCAGGCCCAGGCGCGAGTATTCGTCGGCGGCGCGCTTATCGCTCTTGCCCACCGGCAGCAACTCGGTGCCGCTGCGGTCCGGCGAGGAGTCCAGCTTGAGCCCCATCAGCCCCCGGGCATCAAGACCAAACCCCAGGGTGCCCTCGGTGTAGCCCGATTCCATGTTGAAGATAAAACCCTGGGCCCATTCCCGGGCGGCGGTCTTGGCGCCATCGTCCTTGTAGTCACGGTCCAGGTAGTAATTGCGCAGCGTCAGGGTGCCGTGGCTGTCATCGATAAAGCCGGCGGCCAGCAACTGCGGGGAACACAGGCTCAAGCCGAGCAAGGCCAGGCAAGGGGCGCGTAGAGGGATGGCGAAGGGCGCCGCGAGGGCGTCCTGAGGGAGTCTTGGCATGTTCGATGTCCATTTATTGTTGTTGTTTTTCGCTCGGTCCCGGCCTGGGTCGGGCCGATCCGTGTACAGAGAATGGAAACAGCCGGGGGATGTCGTCAATCGCCAGTAGCCGATAATCGAACATTAATATTGTTATCTATTTAACAAATATATTTCATACAGATACTCAACCTACTGATTTACATGGGTTTAACACGCAATATTAGACATCAAATAGATTCTGTTCTTTTTTTAGTTATCTTTGTTAATCTTAATTTCGACCTGTCACGGCGCCCGTTCGCCCCAGGCCCAGCACCACAACAAAAACAATAACGAGGTTCCGCCATGGATCACCCATCACGTCGTACGACGCTGACTATCGCTTTGTGTTTTATCGTCGCGCTGATCGAAGGTTTTGACCTGCAAGCCGCCGGCACGGCGCCGCGGGCCTGCGCCAGACCTTTGCCCTGGACCCGAAAATGATGGGCTGGGTGTTCAGCGCCGGGATCATCGGCCTGCTCCCCGGGGCCTTCTTCGGCGGCTGGATCGCCGACCGTATCGGACGCAAGAAAATCCTCGTGGGCGCCGTGTTGCTGTTTGGCGTGTTCTCCCTATGCACCGCCTATGTCGGCAGCTACTCGGGCCTGTTGCTGGTGCGCTTCATGACCGGCCTGGGCCTGGGCGCCGCCCTGCCCAACCTGATCGCCCTGTGCGCCGAAGCGGTGGGCGAGCAACGCCGCGGCACTGCCATCAGCATCATGTACGCCGGGGTGCCCCTGGGCGGTGCCCTGGCTGCCGTGGTGGCCATGCTGTTCACCGATCATTGGCAAGCGACCTTCATCATCGGCGGCCTCGCGCCCCTGCTGGTGGCGCCGCTGATGATCCTGCTGCTGCCCGAGTCCAGCGCCTTTCGCCAGCAACAGGGCAACCCCGGCGTGGCCCGCAGTTCCACCGGCCAGGCGCTGTTCGGCGAAGGCCGGGCACGCACCACGCTGGCGTTGTGGATGAGCTACTTCTTCACCCTGACCGTGATGTACATGCTGCTCAACTGGCTGCCGTCGCTGCTGCTGGAGCAAGGCTTCAGCAAGCCCCAGGCGGGCATGGTGCAGATGTTGTTCAACATCGGCGGCACCCTGGGCTCATTGCTGGGCGGCCTGCTGCTGGACCGCTGCAACGCCATCAAGGTGGTGCTGTTCGTTTACGCCGGCCTGCTCGCCGCCCTGGCCGGGGTCGGGCTGTCGGTGGGTATTGTGCCGATGGCCAGCGCAGGCTTTGCCGCCGGCCTGTTCGTCATGGCCGCGCAACTGGTGCTGTACGCCCTGGCACCACCGTCCTACCCCACCGCTGTGCGGGCTACCGGGGTGGGCGCGGCAGTCGCCATCGGCCGCCTGGGTTCGGTGGCCGGGCCCCTGGCGGCCGGGCAAATCCTCGCGGCGGGCGCCGGCACCACCGGCGTGCTGCTGGCCACCTCCCCCGGCCTGGTCATCGCCGCCCTGGCCGTGATCACCGTGATTGCCCAGCCACAGGCCAGTCGTCCGGCCAGCGCCAACACCACCGGCTGATCCTCAGCCCCGCAGTCCCTGCCCAGGCCCGAAGGGTGCCTGGCGCACGGCCTGGGTCAACGCTCCCTGCTCCAACTGGGCAAAGGTGCGGCGCAATAGCCACCCGGCCAACCAGTCGGGCATCAGGCGCATGCTCAGGTTACGCAGGTGCCAACTGCGTCGGGTCAGCGGCACATACCAACCGGCCATGCGTGGGGCCAGGGCCTGGAGGATGTCGATGTCCGGGCGCAGGCGTGCGTCGTAACGGGCCAGGGCCGCGGGGTCGTAGCTGCGGCTCAGTTCCTCGGCCAGCAGCCAGGCGCCGGTCAAGGCCATGCTCGCACCCCGACCCGAGGCCAGGGTCAGGCAATGGGCGGCGTCCCCCAGCAATACCAGGCGCCCCTGATGCCAACGCGGCAAATGCACTTGCATCAGGTGGTCCAGGTAAAACTCCTCGGGCTGGGCGGCCAGGGCCTGCTGGATGTCCTCATGGGCATGGGCAAAGGTCTCGCGCAACCACTGCGAACGCTGCGCCCGAGGAACCCGCTGCAGCGCTTCGCTGCGCCAGACAAACAACGCCGCCAACAGGTCGCTGCGCATGCGGTACAACTCAACCGTGTAGCCGGGTTCGGAGAACGACACGTGACGCTCACCGGCGCAGGCCTGGACGCCTTGCAGGGTGAAGGCGGCCGCGCTGTAGCCCAGGGAGCGCAGGCACTGTTGGTCGCTGGCGAAGTAGCGCTGGCGCAGGCTGGAGAAACAGCCGTCTGCCGCCACCACAAAATCGAATCGCTGGCATTGCCCGTCGCTGAACTGCACCTCGACCCCGTCGTCCCGCTGTTCGAGTTGCTGCACCTGGGTGCCGAAATGAATCGGCACCTCATCCGCCAGTGCCCGATGCAGGGCCAACACCAGATCGTCCCGGCACACGGGCAGCAGGTTGGTCTGGCGCAGGTGACGACGGTGATCGATCAGCAGCACATCGCGGCCATGCCGATCACGAAACTGGGTACGTCCCAACTCCACGCCCTTGGCCGCCAGCCCCTCGACGATGCCCATGCGCTCGGCCACCTGGTAACCGCTGCCGCCCAGGCTCAAGACAAAACCGTCGCAGCGCAGGTCCTCGGCCTTTTCCACGATCATGGGCACAAAACCCCGTCGCTTGAGCCACCAGGCCGTGGCCAGGCCGGCGATGCCGGCACCCTGAACAAGGATCTTCGCTGCCACTCTCTACGCTCCCGTCGGGCCCTCGGCCCTGCTGCCTGATCAAGGGCGCCAGCCTGCAACAGCGGCGACGATGAGGCGCGCGCGATCAGGTTCGGGACGCGCGTGATCAGCGCTTTTAATGATAAGAATTATCATTTAGCATGGCGCGCAAGGAGCCCTCCCGCCCATGTCCATCAATCAGTATTTCGCCGACCACCCGCTCGCCCCCTGCTTCGCCAACCTCGCCGATGAGGAGCTGGATATACGGGTCCTGGACCTGTATCAGCCGGAGCAATGCCGGATCCAGGCCAGCAGCCAGCCCTCGCTGTCCATCAGCTATTACGCTGAAGGTGGCGGCTGGCGGCAGTTCGCCGATACCCCATTGATGCTCCTGGGCCCGGACACCTGCTGCCTCTACCACGGCACCGTAGCGGTCAGCGGCGAAGGCGTGTTGCCGGCCAACACCCGGGTGCGCGGGGTCAATATCAGTTTTGCCCCGCAAGTGCTGAGCCGTATCGGCCTGGACCAGACGTGGCTGGAACAGACCGGCCCCTGGGAACGCCAGGCCTCCAGCGATGGCCAGGCGCGCCTGGTGCAGTTTCGCGCCCCGGCGGTGCTGCGCAGGGTCGGCCTGGCGATGCTGGAATGCCCGCTGCAGGGTGTGGCCCGAGAGATCTTCCTGCGCGGCAAGGCCTTTGAAATGCTCGGCGAGATGGTCGGCTACCTGCAAAGCGACCAGAGCCAGCAGAGCCTCGGTGCCCGCGATCGGCAGCGCATCGAACAGGCCTATGCCCTGCTCAAGCAACAACCCGCCGAACCCTGGACCCTGGACGCCCTGGCCAATGCCGTGGCGCTGAACGTCGGCAAACTCAAGTCGGGGTTCCGCCAGCTGTACGGCAAAGGGGCCTATGCCCTGCTCCAGGACCTGCGCATGCAGCAGGCCGCCGAGCGCCTGCAAGCCGGTGCGCGGGTGGTGGATGCGGCCCTGGAGGTCGGCTATTCGAACCCCAGCCACTTCGCCAAGCTGTTTCGCCGTCACCACGGCATCGCTCCCAAGGATTACCGCGACAGCCTGGACCTGGGCCCCGCGCCGACGCCGCAGTCACACACCCAACACCTGAGAATCGGCCGCAACTGATAATCACTATCAACAAATCCACCGATCGCGCGCATGGGCACCCTGATCACGCGCGCAAGCACAACGCCATGTCGCGACCATCTGGCCATTCCAATTCCCTCAGGGTCATTCCATGCAACGTACTCTTCTCAGCCTGGCCGTCGTGCTCGCCTTCATCCCCGCTGCCTGGGCCGACAACGCCCTGACCCTGCCGGAGCTGCAAGTCACCGCTGGCAAGCGCCAGCAGAGCCTGGGCCAGACCGACCTGGCGCTGTCGGTGGCCAATGCCGCCGACCTGGAGCAGGCCAATGTCTACCGCAGCGACGAGCTGGAGCGGGTGTTTCCCGAGCTGCTGGTGCGTGACACCGGCGCCGACCTGTTCCCCAGCCTGAGCCTGCGCGGCATCTCGTCCTCGGACCCGTACAACGCCCCGGTGGGCATCTACGTGGATGGTGTGCCCCAGTACCTGGGCACCTTCAACCAGCAGTTGCTGGACATCCAGCACATCGAATTGCTCAAGGGCCCGCAAGGTACCCTGTACGGTCGCAACGCCCATGCCGGCGCCTTGAGCATCATCACCCGCCAGCCGGACGACACCCCCAGCGCCACCCTGCAAAGCCGCGTCAGCAACCTGCACCAGCAAGTGGCCGCCAGTGGCTCGGCGCCCCTGGTGAGCGAGCGTCTCTTTGTGCAGGGGGCGATCTACCACGACGACACCGACGGCGAACTGACCCGGAGCGAGCACCACGGTGACAGCGACAATGGCGGCGGCCGCGTGGCCCTGCTGTTTACCCCCAACGACGACCTGAGCCTGCGCCTGGCCTATGCCCGGGACCGGCTGACCGCCTACAACGAGCAGTACCTGGCCGACGCCACCTATGAACAACGCCGGGCCAGCGTGCCGCTGCAAGAGTCGGTGTATGTACGCCGGGTCGAAAGCAGCAGCGCGACCCTGGACTGGAGCCTCAACGACGCGTGGCGCCTGACCTCCATCAGCGCCCTGCAGAACTACCGGCACGAGCGACTGTTTGGCGACCTGGGCTTTCTCTGGCCGGAAACCCAGCGCACCCTGAGCCAGGAACTGCGCCTGTCGACCCAGGGCCAAGGGCGCGCCTGGGACCTGGTCAGCGGCCTCTACTGGCAGAACAGCAAAAGCCACTCGCAACGCGAACCTGACAGCAGCGCGCCGCTGTTCGGCAACTACGGCGCGGCCGACAGCCGCATCGACACCACCGAGAAGGCCGTGTTCGGCGAATTCACCTGGCACCTGGCGCCACGTTGGGACCTGACCCTGGGCGCCCGCCACAGCCAGGAGCAGGCCGAGACCCGTTACCAGCAGCAAGACGCCGCTTTCACCCCGGGCTTCAGCTTCCGTGGCCACGACACCTTCACCAGCACCACGCCGAAAATCGCCCTGGGCTTCCAGGCTACGCCGGACGCGCGCCTGTATACCTCCCTGAGCAAAGGCTTCAAGGCCGGCGGCTACAACCGCATCGGCGCGGTCACCGCAGACGCGGTGGCCTATTCCCCGGAGAAGTCGCTGAACATGGAACTGGGGGTCAAGGCCAGCCTGCTGGACAAGCGGGTGTGGCTGAACGCTGCGCTGTACCGCATCGACATCGACGATGTGCAGCAATTCATCGGCGACGCCGGCACCGGCACCCAATCCCTGAGCAACATCGGCAAGGCCCGCAGCGAAGGCGCCGAACTGTCCCTGGACTGGCAGGCCAGCGACGCGACCCGCTTGCGCCTGGCCGGCACCCTGAACCGTAACCGCCTGCTGGACTCAACGCGCCAGGGCAACCACCTGGCCTTTACCCCGCAACGCACCTTGCGGGTTTCGGCCGAGCACAGCCTGTACTTCGACACCCTGGGCGAACTGCGCCCCAGCGTCGGCCTGAGCTACACCGGCCAGCACTACTTCGACGTCGACAACCAGGTCTCGCAAGGCGGCTATAGCCTGCTGGACGCACGCCTGGCCTGGCTGCCCACGCCGGACCTGGAGCTGGCCCTGTACGGCAACAACCTGGGCAACAAGGACTACCGCACCTATGCCTATCAGTCCGCGCCCGGGGTGCAGTTCGCCCAACCGGGCAACAGCCGCGAACTGGGCCTGAGCGCCAAGGTGAGCTTCTGATATGCGCCGCTACCTGCCCTATTGGTGCTACTACCTGCACCAAGGCATGCTCACCGCCCTGATGCTCCAGGGGGTGGTGGCGTACTTCCGCCACCAGGGCCTGGACCTGGCCAGCTTGAGCCTGCTGTCGCTGTGCTTTGTGCCCTGGATCGGCAAGTTCCTCTGGGCGCCCTGGTGCGAGCGGCACTGCCTGGCCCTGCGGGGCAACCCCTACCTGGGCAGCCTGGTGCTGCTGCAACTGGGCATGGCCTTGGTGCTGCTGGTGATCAGCCGCCTGGCCCCGGAACATTCGCTGTACCCGATTCTCGCCGCCTTGATGCTGCTGGCCCTGCTGTCGGCGAGCCACGATGTGTACGCCGATGCCATCACCATCACCACCTGCGCTGCCCACGAACGCCCGCTGGCCAATGCCGCCCAAGTGGGCGGCAGCTACCTGGGGGTGCTGCTGGGTTCCTTGGCCTTTCTCTACCTGGCCCAACGCTGGGGCTGGCGCGGCGGTTTTATCGGCATGGCCTTGGTGTCGTTGCTGCTGCTCGTGCCCCTGGGCCTGCTGCCCACCAGCCGCAACCCGCGCCCGCCACTGGCGACGGCGCGCCTCGACCGCAGCAGTTTCAGCAGCCTGTGGCCGGCCCTGTGCCTGACCGCAATCTACTACCTGGCGATGCGCGGCCTGATGGCCATCCAGGCGGTGCTGCTGCTCGATCGCGGCCTGGACCTGGACAGCCTGGGGCTGGTCACTACCCTGTACAGCACCATATGCAGCGCCCTGGGCATTGCCCTGGGCAGCTGGCTTGCACGGCGCTTCAGCCCCCAGCGCAGCCTGCTGCTGCCGATGCGGGTGCACGCCATGTTGGCAGTGCTTGCCGCATTCAGCGCCAACAGCCTGCCGTTGCACCTGTGGCTGGCGCTGTTTGCCCTGGTCAACGTCGCGGCGGCCATGGGCTTCGTCACCCTCTACAACCTGCTGATGGGCCAGGTCCGGCCGCACCAACCGGCCTCGGATTACGCCCTGCTGCAATCCACCGACGCCGCCGTGGCCATGCTCGCGTCCCTGGCGGCCTTGCAGATCGCCCATCACCTCGGTTATCCGCGGCTGCTGGAACTGCTGGCCGGCATTGCCTGCCTGTGCCTGTGGCCGGCCTATCGCCTGTGCCGACGCTTGACCGCCGCCCCGTCGAGCCCGTGAATATCGGCGTCACCTGAGGCGTAAAGACGGAACGAGAAGCAGCGGTGGCGTGATGCAGGGCGGGTTACTGGGAATCACCCGCCCACAGCCAATTCCACAGCCCCGGTAGGTGCACGCTTTGCCCGCTGTTGCGCACGGTGCGGGCCATGGCGGCGCGTTGCAGTTGGGCGGTGTCGTCGTAGAAGGGTTTGGCGGCGGTGGTCACGCCGGTGGCACGGGCACTGTCCATAAGGATCTGCAAATACTCCTGCAGATGCCGGGCGGTGTAGCGGTTCAGGTCATGAAAGGTCACCACCACTGGAATCACCCCGTCCACCTCCGGCAAGGCGCCGACGGCGATCTGCTCGCGCACCTCGGACAGTTGCCGCAGCAGGTTGGCGCGGCGGCGCGGGCTGGCGGTGATGCCCCAGACCTTGCCGTCATTGGCACTCAAGTCGGTCAGCAACACGTGCAGCCCATGGCGCTGGTAGGCGGCAAAGGTGCGCTTGTCGTAATTCCAGAACGGCGGGCGCAGCAGGCTCGGCGGCGCGCCGGTGATCGCTGCAAGGTCGCCAGTGCCATCGCTCAGCGACTGTTCGAGTTGCTGCGGGTTCAAGGAGCGGTGGTTGCTGTGCCACGGGGTGGCGGTGTGGAACCCCAACAGGTGCCCGTCCGCATGTTCCCGGGCCATCAGTGCCCGCCCGATTTCGCTGCCACCGGCACGCGGGGCGCGGGTCTGGAGGAAAAACACCGCCTTGATCCCCGGCAACAAGGGGTTGTGCGCCAGGTCGTTGAGAACCGACTCGGTCGGGTTGAACAGGCTGGAGGCGCTGGGGCCATCATCGAAGGTCAGCAAAAAACGGATCGGCGGTTGCGCCTGCAAGCGTTGCTGGGTTTGCGCGGTCAACTCGATCGGCGCGCTGATGCAACCGCCCAGGCCCACGGCGATGGCCAATGCCCCTAACAGGGCGACAAGGTGTTTCATGGTGGTGGCGTCAATCCGGAGCGAGTACGACACCCGATGCAACGCCGGCGTGGCGTTGTGGCCCGGACGGGTGCCAGGTCGGCACCCTGCTCCGTCGCTCGCGACGGTCACTCAAGGTGCGGTATCACTCTCTCCTTGAGCGGGGCCAACAGTGTATGTGTGCAATGACGCTTGAGCCCCAGGGCCCAATGAGCAAGCCCTGCGCGAGCGATAGGACTGGCGCCCGGGCCCGGAGTTCAACGGGCCCGGGCACTCATTCAAACCCGGCCAGCAGGCCCGGCTGTATAAATTTCCTACAAGGCTTACAGAATCATCTGACTTGCCTCTCCAGCCCCTCAACGACATAGTCTCGCGGGCCTCAATGGCGGCTGTACGCGGGGGATCCTTGGATCTGCCCAGGTGGCTAGGCGAGGCGGTTCGCCTACCTGCGTACAGCGCCACCCTACAGCTTCACCACACCGCGATATGGGAGTCCGCCCGCGGTTCGGTGCCACCGCACAGCACGCCGCTGACCGGGTCGCGCAGGATGATCTGCCCGCGGCCGTAGTCGGTCAAGTCGCTGGCGATTTCCACGTGGTGCCCACGCCGCGCCAGGGCGTTGGCCAAGTCCCGGGAAGCCCCCTGCTCGATCCCGACTTTCATCCCCCCCAACCATTGCCAGCGTGGCGCATCCAGCGCCGCTTGCGGGTTGAGGCCGAAGTCCACCAGGTTCATCACCATCTGCACGTGGCCCTGGGGCTGCATGTAGCCGCCCATGACCCCGAACGGCCCGAGGGGCTCGCCGCCTTGGCTGAGGAAGCCGGGGATGATGGTATGGAAGGTCTTTTTCCCCGGGGCCAGGCAATTGGCGTGGGCCGGGTCGAGGCTGAATTCCTGGCCGCGGTTCTGCAAGGCGATGCCGCTGTCGGGCAGCACCACGCCGGAACCGAAACCGTGGTAGTTGCTCTGGATAAACGACACCATATTGCCCTCGGCGTCGGCGGTGGCCAGGTACACCGTGCCGCTGGCGTGGGGGTCGCCGGGTTGCGGCGCTTGCGCCTGTTCACCGATCTGCTCGCGACGCCGGGTGCTGTAGGCCTCGCTGAGCAAGTCAGCCACGGCCACCCGCATGTGCTGCGGGTCGGTGATGTGGTGCAGGCCGTCGCTGTAGGCCAGCTTCATGGCCTCCAGTTGGCGGTGCCAGGTTTGTTGGCTGTCACGGTGGTCGAAGTCGAAGCCCTGGAGAATCTGCAAGGTCATCAGCGCCACCAGCCCCTGCCCGCTCGGGGGAATTTCCCAGACGTCGTAGCCCCGGTAATTGATGCTGATGGGGTCCACCCACTGGGCGCGATAATCCTGCAAATCGCTGGCCCGCAGGTAACCGCCAGTGGCTCGGGAGTGGGCGTCCAGGCGCTGGGCCAGGGCGCCGCGATACAGGCTTTCGCAAGCGGTGGCGGCCAGTTCTTCCAGGGTCCGGGCCTGGGCCGGGTTGCGAAACAGCTCACCGGCCTTGGGCGCACGGCCGTCGATCAGGAAGGTCTCGAACCAGGCCTCCAGCACCGGATCACGGTGGGGGCTGAATTCATCCAGGGCAATCTGCCATTGATGGGCGACCACCGGCGACAGCGGAAAACCGTCCCGGGCCAGGCTGATGGCCGGTTGCAACAGGTCGGCAAACGGCAACCTGCCAAAGCGCCGGGACAACTCGGCCCAGGCCGATGGACAGCCCGGCACGGTGACCGGGGTCCAACCGTAGAGCGGCATCTGTTCATGCCCGGCAGCCTTGACCGCCTCGATGCTCAGGGCCGCCGGCGCCTGGCCATTGGCGTTCAAACCGTGCAAACGGCCTTGGCTCCAGACCAGGGCAAAGGCATCACCGCCCAGACCGCAGCCGGTGGGTTCGACCACGGTCAGGGCCGCCGCCGTGGCAATTGCCGCGTCGATGGCATTGCCGCCCTGGCGCATGATTTCAATGCCGGCCTCGGCCGCCAGTGGCTGGGACGCGGCGACCATGCCACGGCGCGCGAACACGCTCTGGCGCTGGGACGGATAGGGGTATTCGTGGGCAGAAAATTTCAACATGGCAAACACTCGTCCATTCATTGGCCAGATTTAATGCGATTCCACTCGCGGGTGATCAGGCGCTGGATGTTGTCCGGCAAATCGGCGGACACAAAGGTGTGGCTGATCACCTCGTCGCTGGGGTAGATGCCCGGGTTGCCGCTGACCTTGGGGTCCATCAGCGCGGTGGCATCCTTGTTCGGGTTGGCGTAGCCCACGTAGTCGCTGACCGGGGCAATCACCTCGGGGCGCAGCAGGTAGTCGATCAGCTTATGGGCATTGGCCGCGTTGCCGGCATCCTTGGGGATGGCCAGCATGTCGAACCACAGGTTCACCCCCTCCTTGGGAATCAGGTAGCGGATGTCGATGTTCTTTCCGGCTTCCCGCGCCCGGGTCTGGGCCTGCATCACGTCGCCGGAATAACCGATGGCCACGCAGATATCACCGTTGGCCAGGTCGGCGGTGTATTTCGACGAGTTGAAGTAAGTCACCGACGGCTTGAGCTGGGTCAGCAGCGCCGAGGCTTTTTTATAGTCCTCGGGGCGGGTGCTGTTGGGGTCCAGCCCGAGGTAGAGCAAGGCCTGGGGAATGATCTTCACCGGCGCATCGAGAAACGCCACGCCGCAGCCCTTGAGCTTGGCCAGGTTGGCCGGGTCGAAGACCATGGACCAGGAATCGAGCAGCGCATCCTTGCCCAGCACCGCGCGGACTTTGGCCTCGTTGTAGCCGATGCCCACGGTGCCCCACATGTAGGGCACGGCGTACCGATTGCCCGGGTCGGCGGCTTCCAGGCGCTGCATCAGGCGCGGGTCCAGGTGCTGCCAGTTGCCCAGCAGGTTACGCTGCAACGGTTGGTAGGCGCCGGCGCGGATCTGCTTCGACAGAAACTGGCTGGAGGGCACCACCAGGTCATACCCCGAGTGCCCGGAGAGCAGCTTGGCTTCAAGCATTTCATTGGTGTCGAAGATGTCGTACTGGACCTTGATCGCGCTGTCTTGCTCGAAGTTTTTCAAGGTATCCGGGGCGATGTAGTCGGACCAGTTGTACATTTTCACCACCGCGTCGGCGGCCTGCACCTGGGGCAACACGGCGGCCATGCACAAGGCCGCGGCAAGACTGGATACACGCATGGTCAACTCCCTGATAACGATCACAGCACACGGCTGAGAAAAGCTTGAGTACGGGGATGGCTGGGGCGGCTGAAGATTTGCTCCGGCGGCCCCTGTTCGATCAACTCGCCCTGGTCGAGCACCACCACGCGGTCCGCCACTTCCCGGGCAAAGCCCATTTCGTGGGTGACCACGACCATGGTCATGCCCTCCTCGGCCAGCTCTTTCATGACCTGCAGCACCTCGCCCACGGTTTCCGGGTCCAGGGCGCTGGTGGGTTCGTCGAACAACATGGCTTGCGGCTTCATCGCCAACGCCCGGGCAATCGCCACCCGTTGCTGCTGGCCGCCGGAAAGCATCGACGGGTAATGCCCGGCCTTGTCCGCCAGACCCACCCGCGCCAGCAAGCCACGGGCCTGTTCCAGGGCCTCGGCCCGAGGCACACCGAGCACCTGGATCGGCGCTTCGATGATGTTTTCCAGGGCGGTCATGTGGGGGAACAGGTTGAAGCGCTGGAACACCATGCCGATGTCCCGGCGCTGGCGGGCGATGTTGCGTTCCGAGTCGCGCACCAGGCGACCGTCGGCGCGCTCGCGGTAGCCCATGGCCCGGCCGTTGACGCGGATGCGCCCGCCCTGGATGTCTTCCAGCAGGTTGATGCAGCGGATAAAGGTGGTCTTGCCCGAGCCCGAGGCCCCGATCAGCACCACCACTTCACCGCGCCGCACTTGCAGGGAAATACCCTTGAGAATCTGCAGTTCGCCAAAGGACTTGTGAATGTCCTGGGCATCAATGATCAGCTCTTCACTCTTGTGCGCCATGCTTAGCGTCCCCGCAGCAGTTTCAGGGTGTGGCGGCCGAACATGCGGCTGCTGGCCAGCGGTGGCGTGGGCCGGTCCGACTGGCCGAAGCGCTGTTCCAGCCAGCGCTGGAAGAAGCCCCAGAGCGTGGTCAACAACAGAAAATAGAGCGCCACCACCAGGTACAACTCGAACACACGGAAGGTCGCCGAGGTCACCATCTGCGTGCTCAGCAGCAACTCCTGCACGCCGATCACGCTGACCAAGGTGGTGTTCTTGAGCATCACGTTGAATTCATTGCCCAGGGGCGGAACGATCACACGGAAGGCCTGGGGCAGTACGATGCGCCGCATCAGCTTGCCGAAGGTCATGCCCAGGGAACGCCCGGCCTCGTACTGGCCCTTGTCCACGGCGCCAATGCCGGCGCGGATAATCTCCGACATGTAGGCGCCTTCATTCAGGCCCAGGGCGATGATCGCCGCCTGGATATTGCCCGGCACCACCAGCCCAAACAGCTCCAGGTCTTCGAAGCGGAAAATCCCGCCGGCCGCCAGGGCGGTGTAGAGAAAGACGATCTGCACCAGCAGCGGCGTGCCGCGCATCAGCCACACATAAAAACGCACCGGCCAGTTGAGCAAAGGGTTGCGCGACAGGCGCATAAGCGCCGCCGCCAGACCCAGGGCGCAGCCCATCAACATCGCCAGCACACTGATCAGGCAAGTCAGCCAGAGCCCGGTGAGGTACACGCCGCTGGGCTGCAACAGGTACTGCCAGAACACATCCCAATTGAAGTTCATCAGGGGCCCGCCTCAGTCGAGTGTGTCGCTGGCCACGTGCCATTTGGCGAGCAACTGGGCATAGCTGCCGTCGCCGCGCATGTCGCTGACAATCTGCTGCACAGCCGCCGTTAGTTGTGGGTCGTCCTTGCGAATGCCCAGCCCGGTGAGAATCCGACTGAAGGCTGGCACCCCTTCTTCGAACAACTCGGGGGCCATGGCCGCGTAATAGCCGGCGGTTTCCACCGTGGTGCCGTAGGCGTCAACCTGGCTGATGCGCAGGGCCTGAAAGGCGTCGGTGTCGGTGTTGTAGACCACCAGCTTCATGGGCGGCTTGCCGGCTTTGGCCAGGGTTTCGTTCTGCGCATCGAGCAAGGTTTTGATGGTCGAACCGTTGAGCACCGCGACCTTGTGCCCGGAGAGGCTGTCCAGGGTCTTGATGCCTTTCGGGTTGCCCTTGGGCACCACCACCGACTGGCTGGAATACATGTAATTGACGATGTCGATCACCTCGCGGCGCTCGGGCTTGTCAAACAGTTGGTCGACGATCATGTCGCACTGCTGGGCGAGCAACGCCGGCAGCAACCCGGAGAACGGAATCACCCGCCACTGCACCTGTTTGTTGCCCAGGCGCTTGGCGATTTCCAGGCCCAGGTCGACGGTCAGGCCCTTGGGTTTCTGCGCCTCGTCAAAGGACACCAGGGGCGGTGAATCCATGCCCGAGCAATAGGTGAGCTTGTCGACCTTTTGCAGCCGCTCCGGCACCACGGGCGCGGCAAGCGCCCACTGTGCGCAAAGGCCTAGGGATAGCGCAGCCAGCAAGGCGCTTGGTTTATGCATGACCAGACACTCCAGTTCGTTGATTAACGGGGGCAGTACTCAAAGTCACAACACCGTCGGGCTCGGGCCCGCTTCTAGATCTACTTTTTTTCGCTTTGCAGAAACTTGATCAGCTCCGGCACCGTGCCTTCGATGTGCTCACGCACCACCGCCTCGGCCCGCTCGGCATGGCCGGCACGAATGGCGTCGAGGATCACCGCGTGCTCTTGGCGCGCGCTCATGGGCTTGTCGACGTGTTGCAGCCACAGGCGCATGGGCGCCTCGATCAGCGAGTACAGGGCCGAGATCTGCTTGAGCAACCGTGGCCGGCCGCTGAGGCTGCACAGGTATTCGTGGAACTTGCGGTGGCGGCTGACCCACTCGGCGCTTTCGTCGCGGTAGTCATCCATTTCGTCGAGCAAGCGCTCCAGGGCCGCCAACTGGCGCTCGCCGATGTGGGCCACCGCCACCCGCACCGCCAGCCCTTCCAGGGCGCTGCGCATCTCGAACACTTCGTGCAATTCGTCGATGTCCAAGCCACTGACAATCGCCCCGCGGTTGGGCCGCAGCGTCACTAGGCCCTGGGCATCAAGACGGCGAAAGGCTTCACGCACCGGCATCCGGCTCATGCCGATTTCCCCGGCAATATCTTCGGCAATCAGCCGATCGCCCTTGCAATAACGGCCGCAGCAAATGGCCTCCAACAGAAAGTTGTAAGCCTCCTCCTCGGCAGTCAGGGGCTGACGTTCAACGTAAGCGGGAGCGAATTGCATGGGCAGCACCTTTTGAATTTTTGTATCCAATTATCCATAAATTCAAAAATGCAGAAGCCGTGCCAGGTTTGCGCACTCACACTCAAGTGATTGATTCAGAACGAACAACCACTCAAACCCAGGCGAGGTCGCCTGAAAGCAGGTGCGCGAAGGCTGGGGGGACTGCTACCAAATGGCTCAGTGGAAGGCCCATAACGGTGCAGCATGGGGGTTGGGTAACAGTGAGTGATCACAGGGACTCGCCGTAAGGCCGACACCCTGGGCAGCGATTACCGCAGCAATGGATAGGGACACCCGCGATTATTTTCAACGCAGGTGCCAGCGTGATCGCTGGCAAGCCAGCGCCTACAGAAGCCAGCGTCTATGGGGCGCAACGGGGTGATCGGCGCCGTGGGTGGCGGCGCCCGGGTGGGGAGCTAGAGGTGGGAAGGTAGGCAGGCATTCACCGGGGGTAGCCGGTGGCGCCAGGGCCGGGCTTGTTCCAGTTGCGCGGCCAGGGCCAGCAATGTGTGTTCCTCGCCAAACCGCCCGGCAAAGTGCGCGCCCATGGGCAGGCCGTTATCGCTCCAATACAGAGGCACAGACATCGCCGGTTGGCCGCTGGCGTTGAATAAAGCGGTAAAGGGCGAGTAGCTGTGGAAGCACTCAATCAGTTGCTCAAGGCTCAGGCTGTCGTCTTGCAGGTCCAGCTCGCCGATGGCCACCGGCTCGCGGGCCAGGGTGGGGCTCAGGATCAGGTCGTAATCCTGCATAAACACCGCCAGTTGACGACCCAGGGCATGGATCCACTCCACCGCCGCCGCGTACTGCGCGCCACTGACCTGGCCCTTGTCGCGCAGGATGATACGGGTGCGGGCTTCCAGCTCCTCGGGCTGCACCGCAACACCGCGCATCTGCCCCAGCAAGTCCAGGTAGTTGCGTGTGCTGGCGCCGATGATGGTGAACACCTGGTCGAGAAACGCCGGCAGGTGCACCGGCAACTGCGCCGGCTCGACCCGGTGCCCCAGGCTTGCGCACAGCCGTGCGGCATCGCGCACCGACTCCAGGGCTTGCCCGGAGGTGGGCCAAGGGCCCAGTTGCTCCACCAGGGCGATGCGCAGGGGTTTGGGCGGGCGTTGCACAGCGCTGCTGTAAGACGTGGCCGCCAGCGGCGCGGCATAGGGCGCGCCGAGGTCGATGCCGGCGGTGGCGTCGAGCAAGGCGGCGCTGTCACGCACCGACAAGGTGATGGCGTGGGGCGTGCCCATGCCGGCCCAGCCCTCGCCCACCATCGGCCCGGACGGCAACAGGCCACGGCTCGGCTTGAGACCGAACACCCCGCAGCAGGACGCCGGCACCCGCAACGAGCCGCCACCGTCATTGCCGTGGGCAAAGGGCGTCACTCGCGCCGCCACCAGGGACGCCGCACCACCGCTGGAACCGCCGGCGCTGTGCGCGGTGTTCCAAGGGTTACGGGTGGCGCCGAAACGTCGCGACTCGGTGGAGTACGAGGTGCCGAACTCCGGCGACGTGCTGGTGCCGAGAATCAGGCAGCCGGCGCGGCGCAGGCGGCTCACCACTTCGCATTCAAAATCCGCGCGGAACGGTCCCAGGGCCAATGAACCATTGGTCATGGCCGCGCCCTGGACCGGGGAAAACAGATCCTTGATCAGGGTCGGCACCCCGGCAAACACGCCGCTGCGCGCCTGCGGATCGAGGGCGGCTGCGCGGGCCGGTGCATACAGGCGCTCGGCCAGCGCATTGAGTTGCGGTTCGACCTGTTCCAGGCGAGCGATGACCCCGTCCAGCAGTTCCACCGGCTGCACCTCGCCCCGGCGGACAAACCCGGCCAGGCCGGTGGCGTCTTGTTGATCCAACAGGTGCTGGATGTCTTGCATGGCGATTACTCCAACGCTACTTCAACGACGAATAAGGGGATGGCGCAACGGGTTTGAACCGACGCTGCACCGCGGCCAGCACCCACAGCAGCCCGGCACCGACACTGGCCAGGGCCAGCCAGGCAATGGCGTGGCGCAGGTCACCGGCCAGCGCGGTGGCGGCGGCCACCACCAAGGGGCTGACGAACTGGCCGAAATACAGGCAGGCGGTAAACCCACCCAGGCCGCGACCCCGGGTGCGGGCGGTCAAGGCCTCCATCACCGGGGCCATGACGTTGGGCACCAGCAGCCCGGCGCCCAGGCCGTGGATCAGCACCGCGGGCAATACCTCGGCGTAGCTCTGCCCGCGCATCAGCAACCACAGGCCCAGGCCCAGCAGGAACAGCAGCAGCGCGTTGGTGCCGGCGCCGCCCAGGCGTCGGCGCAACAAGGGCCAGGCCAGGGAGCCGCCCAGGGTCGCCAGCAGGCTGAGGCCGGCGGACAAGCCGATCAGGGTGCTGGAGGTGACGCCCAGGCTGACCAGCAGGATCGGCGTCTGCACCGGCACCACAAAGCTCAAAACCATGCCGCCGAGGATCAAGCCATAGCCCAGCAGCAAGGGCAGCAGCGCCACCCGCTCCGGGCGCTGTTCAGACACCTGTTCCGCGACCTGGAGTGGGTCGCGCTGGGGCTCCCACAGCACCTTGACCATCGCCGGCACCAACAGCAGCGGCAGCAGGTAGAGGAAGAATGGCAAGCGCCAGGAGTGCTCGCCCAGGGCCCCGCCAATGATGAAAAACAACGCGCCCACCAGGCCGATGGTCACCACCTGCCGGTTGATGTAGCGCAAGCGTTCCTCGCCCTGCCAGTAGTCGGCGATCAAGGTGGCGCAGCAGGTCATCACCGCCGCCTCCGCCACCCCGAACAGCAAACGCACCAAGACGATCGACGACAAATCACCCAGCAGCGCCGGCACCGCGCCGAGCAAGGCATACAGCACCGTGGCGATCACCAGCAGCGCCTTACGCCCGACCCGGTCGGCCAGCCAGCCGGCCAACGGTGCGCACAGGGCAATGGCCAGGGCCGGGCCGGTGACCGCCAGGGGCACCAGCAGGTCGGCCTGGGGCGTGATCGGGCCGAACTCGGCGCCGAGCTTGGGCAGGATCGGCGCGATCATCACCGAGCCCATGATGGTCAGGCTGCTGCCCAGCATCAGCACCAGCCCCTCTCGACGCCCGGTCGCCTGGCGCGCAGCCGCCGGCGCCACATGGGCAGTGGAATGCACAGAAGTCATGGTGAGTTCCTCAGAAACTTTGCGAGACGCGCAAGGCCACGGTGTAGCCCTCGGCCCGGTTACTGGCGTCGGTCTCTTTGTAGGCATGCAGCCAGATCGGTGGCAGCCCCGGCTTGAAGTAGCTCAGGGCCGGGCCCACCGCCAACACCCGGGCGCGGTTGCCGCTGGTCAGCCCCGGCGCGTCATCGTCACTGAACTGGCGGTAGTAGTAGCCACCGATGCCCGCCGTCCAGGGGCCGAAGTGCTGGCCCACGGCGAACTCGTGGCGATACTCCACGCCATTCTTGTAGTCGGTGTCCGGGTTGCGGGTGTTGATGTCCACTTCAAAGCTCGACGACACCTCGAAGCCGCTGTCGCTGATCCAGGTGGCGTTGAAGATGGGCGAGAAGGTCCAGTGGTTGAGCCCCGGGGAAATCAACCGGTTCTTGTCGTAGTCGCCGGTTGGCGCCTGGATCTGCAACTGGGTGTTGACGAACAGGTTGGGCGACAGCGTCCATTGCAGGATCACCGGCAACAACTGCACGTCGGCCAGGCGGAACGGGTCGGCCTCCAGCTTGAGCGGCCCGCCCGGGGTCGGCACCTCCACCGAGGCGTCCATCTTGAAGAACGGCACCACGGTGCCGAAGCCGTACTTGGCGCCGAAGATTTCGTGGTCGGTCATGCGCATGTAGGCCAGGCCGATGGACAGCACGTCCAGGGAGAAATGGTTGTCCAGGGACCGGCCGTGACGGTCCTTCTGCACGTTGGCCGAGTAGAACGCCGTGCGCAGGCCCAAGGTGCCGAATGGCGTGGCCGGCGGCATCATCCCGGCGCCGAAGTCGTAGACCCCAACGGCGGTGGTCGGCGCGCCATTTTCAGTGGCCTGCGCCGTGGCGCACAGGCCCAGGCACAACAGGCTGAAACAACCGATGCGGCTCAGGTTGGAATTATTCTTGTCGTTCATCGAAGGCCCCTCCCAATCAAGTGGTGTGGGCCATCCTAGTAACGCCCCCGGTCGGCGGGTTATCCGTTTTCAGCACAGTTAGCGACGGTGCAGGGTCTGCGACGGGGTCTCGCCAAACAGGGTGCGGTAATCGCTGGCAAAACGGCTCAAATGCCAGAACCCCCAGCGCGCCGCCACCTCTTGCACCCCGTGTTCGCGGGTACTGTCGCGCAGTTCGCGACGCACTGCATTGAGGCGCAGCGCCCGCAAATACGCCACTGGGTTGATGCCCAGGGTTTCCTGGAAGCAGTACTGGAGTTTGCGCCGGCTGGCGCCGATGTGGTTGCACAGGTCGAGGATCGACAGCGGCTGGTCCAGGTGCCCCAGGGCGTATTCCCGGGCGCGGTCGACCATGCGTTTGCGCGCCGTAGGGTTCAGCGGAGGCGCCTGGTCCGGCGCCACCAGCTCCAGCAACTGCACCATCACCGCATCACGAATGCCGTGGCGGATCGCCTCGTAACCCAGGAGGTTGGTCCGGTCCTGGTCGGCGCCGGCCAGTTCATCGAACAGCGCGCTCAGCTCGGCTTGCACCGAAGAACCCGCGAGGCGGTAACACTTGGGAAGATCGGTAATTCGAAACGCCGCGCCCTGGCGCTCCAACAAATGGGCCAGGGCCTGCTCCTCCACTGCCACACCCAGCAAGTCCAGGTGCTCGGGCGTGCGCAGGTCCGGCAGGTTATTGCCGTGAGCTACGAGCAGGCTGGGCTCATGAATCGGGTGCCCGGAACAGAACACCGGGCCCTGGGCGCTCAAGGGCACGCTGAAGGTAATGGCGCCCTCCCAGGCGGCGCCACTCTTGAGCATGGCCTGATTAGAGCGGTCGCGGACCAATTGCATCCAGTCGGCCCGCAACTCGATCAGCTCACCGTCGAAACGCCCGGGGCTGAGTTGGTCATAACGCACCTGCCAGCCGCCCATGTTCTGCGCGTGCTGGTCGATGTCGCTGGTGTGGAAACGCTGCAACGGCGCGGTCATCAACGCCGCGCTGGCGGGCGCCGCAACGGCGCAAAAAGAACGGTTCATCGAGCTGTCCTGTAAGGCCCGCAAGGCTGACTGGGGCTGCAAGACGCAAATTCCATTCCGCCGCACCCGCTGTCGGCACAATTGTGCCGAAAACGGCTAGCCGGGCAGCCATGCCGCGCCGCCCGACCGTTGCGCCCTAGAACTTGTGCAACAGGTTAAACACCAGCTTGTTGCCCTCGGTGCGGTTCTCGGCCTGCTGTTCAAAGTAGGCGTTGACCGACAGTACGTTTTCCTTGCTGAAGGCGTAGAGCACGCCCGGGCCGATGGCCCAGACTTTTTCCCGGCGGCCACTGACGGTGTGACCGTCGACTTCGGTGTCGGTGATCTGCTTGAGCCAGTAGCCGTTGAGCCCGGCGCTGAATTGCTCGCTGAAGGCGTATTGCAGGGTCAGGTTGGCGTGCAGGGCCTGGCCGGCCTGGGTGTCGCTGACGTCGCCAAAACCGGCTGCCGGGTCGTCGTTCTTGCCGTTCCACAGGTACATGAACCGGCCGCTGGCCGACCACTTCGGGCTGAACCAATAGGTGGCGGCGTAATAAGGGTTGAACGACCAGAAGTTGCTGCCGGGGTTGATCGAACGGTTGCGGTCGTAGGCGCCGACCGGCACCGAGACATCGGCCTCGACGCGCTGGGTCAGCAGCGGGCTGCCATCGGCGCGGATCAGGGTTGGCAGTTGCAGAAAGGCGCCAAGGATCACGTCGCCAAACCCGGCGCGTGAACTCAAGGCGGCGTTGTTCAGGCCATCGTCGACATCGACATGGGCCAGGGAGGTGTTGATCAGGGTGAAGCCGGGCATGGCGCCATTGGCCAGGGGCTGGCCGACGTAAATGATCTGGGTGGTGGGCGCCACCACTTCCAGTTGCTGCTTGGGCAACGCCAGCTTGTTGCCGTTGGCGTCGTTGAAGCGGTTGGCCCGGGAATAGGTCAGGTATTCCTCCAGGTACCAGCCCGGCCCGGCCGGTGCCGGTGAGCCGTCGTAGAAACTGGTACTGCCCAGGTTCAGGCCCGGCAGGTCATAGGCCTGGGCGTTGGCGCACAGGGCAACGGAAATCGCGGCCGCAGCGGTCCGCAAGCATGGCTTGAGCATCGTGAAAGTCCTGTATTTTTGTTGTTGTTCAAGACCCCCGGCGCGGTGAGCCCGCGACCGGGGTTTAACGCCAGTGCGACCTTTACACGTAGGTCGCGGCCAGGCCGCCGTCCACCGGCAGGTTGACGCCGTTGACCCAGCGCGCTGCATCCGAGCAGAGGAAGGCAATCACCGCCGCCACCTCGTCGGCCAGGGCCGGACGCTTCATGCGCACGCTGTCGCGGGCCACCCGTTCCTCCCCCAGCATGCTCACGAAATCCCCGAGGATCGGCGTCAGCACCGGCCCTGGTGCCACGCAGTTGACCCGCACCGAATGGTCGCGGAACCAGCTGTGGGATTGCTGATAACTCCAGACGATCAGCGCTTCCTTGAAGTACTGGTAGCAACTGCCCTGGGGCACCGGGTTGGCCGCCAGCCACTGTTGCCCCGCCGCATAGGATTCAGTGGACGCCAGGGCCTTGTGCAGCGCCAGGCGTTCCGGCCACTGGGCGCCCAGGATCGACGCCACATTGACGATGCTGCCCCCCGGGGTCATGCGCGGCAGCAACCCCTCGCTGAGGTGGCGCAGGCCCAGGTAGTTGACCTGGGCCACCGCCTGCACCGGCGCGGTGCCGGGGACGCCGGCGACGTTGCACAGGGCGTCGATACGTTCCGGCAGGCGTGCCACCAAATCATCGATGCTGGCCGGGTCGCCCAGGTCAGCCTGGAAGAAGCCGTCCAGGGTCAGTTGCGGTTCGTGGCGATCGATGCCGATCACCCTCGCCCCCTGGAACTGCGCCAGGCGCGCCAGTTCAGCGCCGATACCGGAAGCGGCACCAGTGACCACCAGGGTTTTGTTATGCAGGTTCATGTTCAAGCCCTCTTATTCTTGTCTAGGCAGGGTTGTGGTGCAGGCATGCGCGATGGTGAACGTCAGAACGGATAGGCCGGCGGAGTGTTTTTCACCGTGACCCATTGCCATTGGCTGTACTCGTCCCAGTCCGCCGGGCCGCCGACGCTGCCGCCATTGCCCGAGGCGCCACGCCCGCCGAAGGGGTTGACGCACTCGTCGGCAACGGTCTGGTCGTTGATGTGCAGCAACCCGCACTGCAGGCGTTCGCCGATGGCCATGGCGCGGCCCACCGACGGCGAAATCACCGCGGCAGCCAGGCCGTATTCAGTGCGGTTGGCCAACTCGATGGCTTCTTCATCGCTGGCAAAACTCACCACCGTGGCCACCGGGCCGAACACTTCGTCTTCGAAGGCGCGCATGCCCGGGCGCACACCGCTGAGCACCGTCGGCTGATAGAACAGGCCGTGGGACTCGCCCCCCGCTTCCAGGCGCGCGCCGGCGTCCAGGGTGTCCCTGACAATCTGCTCCACCCGCTGCAACTGCCGGGCGTTGATCAACGGCCCCAGGGCGGCCTCGCCCCGGGCGGCATTGCCCACGGTCAGGGCCCGGGCCTTGTCCACCAGCTTGCGCGTCAGGGCGGCGGCGATGGATTCATGCACCAGGATCAAGCCACTGGCCATGCAGATCTGCCCCTGGTGCAGCCAGGCGCCCCAGGCGGCATTGCTGGCGGCCAGGTCCAGGTCGGCGTCTTCAAGAATGATCAGCGGGTTCTTGCCGCCCAACTCCAGGGCGACCTTTTTCAGATGCCGCCCGGCCACCTCGGCCACTTTGCGCCCGGCGCCGGTGGAGCCGGTAAAGGCGATCATCCGCACATTGGGGTCACGACACAGCGCCTCGCCGGCATCCGCGGCCCCCGGCAACACCTGCAACAGGCCCTTGGGCAAGCCGGCGGCCTCGAATAAACGGGCAATCAGCAAGCCGCCGCTGATGGGGGTCTGCGGGTCGGGTTTGAGCACCACTGCATTGCCCGCCGCCAGGGCCGGGGCCACCGAACGCAAGGACAGGATCAGCGGGAAATTGAACGGCGAGATCACCCCGACCACGCCGTGGGGCTGGCGCCGCGCATAGGACAAGCGCCCCGCTTCGCTGGGCAACACCAAGCCGTGGGGCTGGGACAGCAACCCTGCCGCCTGGTGCAGCAACACAATGGCTTCGCGCACTTCATGCTCACCCTTGAACAGCGCGCCGCCGGTTTCCCGAGCGACATACAGAGCCAGTTCGTCGAAAGATTGCTGGGCCCAGCCAGCCGCTTTGCGGAATACCTCGGCACGCTGACGTGGTCCCAGGGCCGCCCAGGCCGGCTGAGCCAGGGACGCTGCACGGCAAGCGGCAGCAATATCGGCCGGGTCGGCCATGGCGCTGTGCATCAGCACCTCGCCGGTCGCCGGCTCGATCACCGCTTGCACCGGGGCCGACCCGGGCACCCAGTCACCATTGAACAGGCATTGGGACTCAAGGGCCCGCCGCAGAAATTGAGGGGTTTCAGACACAGACATTGCACACTCCCGGTTCTTGTAATTGTCTTCGTCGTCGCGGCCCCAAGGGCTCACACAACGCCGTACCAGGCCTTGAGCAAGGGCTGTGCCGGTTTCGCCACGGCGCTTGCAGATGACACGCCGACCGCTCTAGCTCAAGCCTTTGCACGATGGAACCAGTGACTCATCGCCCGTCCCGGGTGGCCCCTGCGACGGCCGCGCTTGTTCAATTGATAAAGTTATGTTTAATAACTATCTCGCCAATTGCTCATATCGATCACTGCGTTCCAGGGGCATCACAATGACAACTCCCCACTGCCCGCTGCCCGACCACCAGGTGGCCAGCGAACCCTACCGCCCACGGGGCGACAGCAGCGAACTCAGCGCCAGCAGCTCACCGACACCGGCCGAACTCAATGACTGCCTGTTTTTCTCCCCCGACGACGGGCGCATCTGGCTCAACGACCAGCGCATGCTGTTGCTGCACAGCTCCTCCTTTGGCGCCCTGCGCCGGGAGATCATCGAGCGCCAAGGCTTGGAGCAGGCGCGCGGGCTGTTCACCCGCACCGGTTATGCTTCCGGGGCGCGGGATGCGCGGCTGATCCGTGAGCGCTGGCCCCAGGCCGATGCGGCGGCGGTGTTTCGCGCCGGCACCCACCTGCACAGCCTGGAAGGCATGACCAAGGTCGAGCCGCTGCACTTCAAGTTCGACGCCGACTCGGGCTTCTACGAAGGCGAGTTCCTCTGGCACCACTCCTGCGAAGCCGACGAACACGTGGCCGCCTACGGCATCGGCCAGGACCCGGTGTGCTGGACCGAGTTGGGCTACGCCATCGGTTTCGTCAGTTGCCTGTTTGGCCAGATGGTGATTTTCCGCGAGGTGGAATGCCGCGGCATGGGCCACGCCAACTGCCGGGTGCTGGGCAAGACTGCCGCCCAGTGGGGCGACGTCGAGCAGGACCTCAGCTACCTGAATGTCTCGCCGCTGCCGGCGCTGGCCGCCCCGGTCCCAGCGGCCAAACCGTCCGCCGTCATCGCCCCGGCCTCCAGCCAGCAGCCGCTGATCGGCACCAGCGCAGCGTTCAATGCCGCCACCCAAGCCCTGCAGCGCGTGGCGGCGACCCCGGCCACGGTGCTGATCAGCGGCGAATCGGGCGTGGGCAAGGAACTCTTCGCCCGCCAACTGCACCAACTCAGTCAGCGCCGGGCCGGGCCCTTTATCGCCCTTAACTGTGCGGCGATCCCCGACAACCTGATGGAAGCCGAGCTGTTCGGCGTCGAGCGCGGCGCCTTCACCGGCGCCACCCACTCGCGGCCCGGGCGCTTTGAGCGGGCCCAGGGCGGCACCCTGTTCCTGGATGAAATCACCTGCCTGAGCCTGGCCGGTCAAGGCAAGCTGCTGCGTGCCCTGCAAGAGCGGGAAATCGAACGGGTCGGCGGCGGCCACGGGATTGCCGTGGACGTGCGGGTGGTGGCGGCCACCAACATTGATTTGCGTAAAGCGGTGGCCGACGGCGAGTTTCGCGCCGACCTGTTCTACCGCCTCAATGTCTACCCCATCGCCCTGCCGCCCCTGCGCGAGCGCCGCGATGACATTCCGCTGCTGATCAACGCCTTTCTCCAGCGCTATTGCCACGAGTACGCGCGCACCCCGGCCGGGCTGACCATGCGTGCCCTGAAGGTGCTGCTGCGTTATGACTTTGCCGGCAACGTGCGGGAACTGCAGAACCTGATCGAACGGGGCCTGATCGCCAGCGAAGACGGCCAGGCGATTGATCTGGTGCACCTGTTTCGCAATGAATCTTTACCCGAAGAGGCTTACTCCCTGGATGATCATGGCAGCCTGTCCCTGACCCAAGGGGCAAGCGATCAGGCCCAGGCGACGCTGCTCGACAGCCTGAATCAGCGCGACCCGGACTTCTCCATCGACGGCCTGGAGTCACGGCTGATCAACGAGGCCCTGGAAAAAAGCGCCGGCAACCTGGCCGCCGCCGCCCGTTTGCTGGGGCTGAGCCGGGCGCAGTTTGCCTACCGCTTGAAGAAGCACCAGCGCGCCGAAGCCTGAAGCGTTGGCCGGGCCTGGCGCCCGGCCATGAGGCAGGGTTTAGAAGCTCAGGCAGATTTTCCCCAGGTGCGCCCCCGAGGCTTCATGGGCGAAGGCCTTGGCGATGTCGTCGAGGGCAAAGGTGCTGTCGATCACCGGCTTGATGCCGGTGGCCTCCAGCCCACGAATCATCTCCAACTGGTGCTGGCGGCTGCCGACAATCAGCCCTTGCAGGCGTTGTTGCTTGGCCATCAGCGCTGCGGTGGGCACCGGACCGGCCCAGCCGGTGAGCACGCCGATCAGGGCAATGTGCCCGCCGATGCGGCACGCCGTGATGGACTGCGGCAGGGTGCCCGGGCCACCGACCTCCACCACATGATCGACGCCCCGGCCGCCTGTGAGTTTCAGCACTTCGGCGCCCCACTCCGGCTGCTGGCGGTAGTTGATCGTGTGGTCAGCCCCCAACTCACGCACCCGCGCCAGCTTCTCATCGGAGGACGAGGTGGCGATCACCGTCGCCCCCATGGCCTTGGCCAATTGCAGGGCGAAGATCGACACCCCGCCGGTGCCCAGCACCAACACGCTGTCCCCGGCCTTGAGGCCGCCGTCCACCACCAAAGCGCGCCAAGCGGTGAGCCCGGCGGTGGTCAGGGTCGCGGCCTCGGCGTGGCTGTAGCCGGCCGGCGCGCGGGTGAACCAGTGGCTGGCCTGCACCACCACTTCCCGGGCGTAACCGTCAACGCCGTCGCCCGGGGTGGTGCTGAAGTCGGCAATGGCCGCACCGCCGTCATGCCAATGCGGGAAGAAACACGACACCACGTGGTCACCCACCTGAAACTCGCTGACACCCGCGCCCACGGCTTCCACCACCCCGGCGCCGTCCGCCATGGGAATGCGGCCATCAGCGGTGGGCAGGGCCCCGGTCACCACCGCGTAATCGTGGAAGTTCAGCGAACAGGCATGCAGGCGCACACGGATCTGCCCGGCACCGGGTTGGCCCGGGTCGGGCAGCTCGACGCTGTGCAGGTTGTCCAGGGTCGCGGGCAAGCTGAGCTTGATGGCTTTCATAAGAAGGGTCTCCGGCAGGCTGAAATAAAACCGGCGTCCAGCATAAGAGCGCGTCCGCTCCAGTGCAAAGACGCCGGCCTTGAAGGCGGGTCAGGCCATCAACCGCGCAGGGCGACGGCCACCGCGTCGGCGATCGGTGTGGTCGCACGACCGATCAAGCGGCTCAGTTGCCGGCCTTCATCGAACAAGGCGCCATGGGCGGCAGCGGCATCCGAATCGGCCAGCAACTCGGCCACGAACCCCGGCAATCCTAGGCCCAGCAGCGCCGCCTGGAAATCATCCTTTGGCAGGTCCTGGTAAACCACCGGCCGGCCTGATTGACGGGCCACTTCGGCGGCGAGTTCGCTGAGGGTGTAGGCGCTGTCACCGGCCAACTCATGGACCTGGCCGGCCTGGTCGTCGCGGGTCAGAACCACGGCGGCGGCCTCGGCGTAATCGGCGCGGCTGGCCGAAGCAATGCGCCCATTGCCGGCACTGCCCATCAGCGCCCCATGCTCCACCGCCGGGCCTACCCCCGCGGTGTAGTTCTCGTGGTACCAGCCATTGCGCAGCAGCACGTAATCCAGGCCCGACGCCGCCAGGGCCTGTTCGGTCTGCACGTGTTCGGCGGCCAGGCCCAGGCTCGAGGTGTCGGCGCGCAGCACGCTGGTGTAGGCCAGCAGTTGCACCCCGGCCGCCTTGGCGGCGTCGATCACCACCTGGTGCTGGGCCAAGCGCTGGCCGATGGCATTGGAGGAAATCAGCAGCAAGCGCTCAACCCCCTGCAAGGCACTGGCCCAACTCTGTGGCTGGTCGTAATCGGCCTGGCGCACGGTCACGCCTTTGGCTTGCAGGTCCTGGGCCTTCAACGGGTCACGCACCAGGGCCAACAGCTCACTGGCCGGCACCCGTTGCAGCAGCGCCTCGACCACCAGACGGCCCAATTGGCCGGTTGCACCTGTTATCGCAATCATCGGAAAAATCCTTGCCTGTAAAAGAATGAGCGCTCACCCTAGCGCTCTAACTAACTTTTAGTAAGTACGTACAAAAAGGTAAGTGTCATGACCCTCCCCCAAGCCCCTGCCTCGCCCTTGTCCGCCAAATTACGCCGCGGCGAGCTGCTGGATGCGCACTGCCCCTCCCGTGAAGTGCTCAAGCACATGACCAATCGCTGGGGCGTACTGGTGCTGGTCATCCTCATCAGCGGCACCCAGCGTTTCAGCGACCTGCGGCGCAAGATCGGCGGCGTCAGCGAGAAAATGCTCGCCCAGACCCTGCAAGGCCTGGAAGGGGATGGGCTGATCCATCGCGAGTCGCTGCCGGTGGTGCCGCCCCACGTGCAGTACAGCCTCACGCCCCTGGGCCGGGAAGCCGCGGTGCGGGTCGAAGCCCTGGTGGACTGGATCGAAGAACAACTGCCGGCCATCATGCAGATCCGCCGCGACAAGGCCCTGGTTCAGTCGTAGGCACCGCGGCAAGGGCTCAAGCACGGGCTTTACAGAGACCGGCGCCTGGGCCAAAGTTCGCCACCGCGCGCGACGCAGCGCCTGCCCCCTGCTTGCCAAGGATGCCCCCATGGACTGGAACGACCTGCAAAACGCCCTGTTCGACAGCGCCCGAGCGGCCCTCGACACCCTGCTGGAGCAGGGCATCCCCGCGCCCTACGCCGTGGCGTTCCATGCCAGCTACCGCGAAGAAGAGCGGGTGATCGACCTGCCCTCCCTCGCCGTCAGCAGCGCCGCGACCCTGGAGGACGATCACGGCCCGGAACAGCCCGGGGACATCAGCGGCGTACGCTGGAACCCTGCCGATTGGCGCTGGGACTGGGAACTGGATGACTACGCCAACCCGGCGCTACAGGCCTGGGACTTGCCTTTGCAGAACGAGGCCAACCGCGCCGGCCCGCAGCATTGGCAGGCGGTCGAAGCGCAGTTCGTCGATTGCGTGGTCCAGGCCGCACGGGCCTTGCGCGAGCACTTCAAGAACGATCCCCGGGTGGATCCGCACTTTGTGGCCCTGTTCCATGACTTCAATGATGAGGTGGGCCTGGCCCGGGCCAGCCTGACCGCTGAACTCTTTGCCTGGCACTTCCCCGAAGAAGTCGCCAAAGACCGCCTGCGCGAAGAAATCGCCGCCTTGCCCCACGCCGAACAGGTGAGCTTTTACCTGGACCGCCTGCAACGTGTGCACAGCATCAGCTCCGAAGAAGCCGAGGCCTGGTTGATCGCCCAGGGCGCCGCCGCCAGCAGCGCCTTGATCGAACGGCTGCACACGGTCAAGGACGCCTACGCTATCGCACGCATCCTCGGCCTGGCCGGGCATGCCGACGCAGCAGTAATCGAGGCGCTGCGCCAGCGCCTGGGCAACGCCAAGGAACAACCGACCCGCCATTGGTGCGCCCGGGCCCTGGCCTGTCTGGGTGATGTGGCGTGGTTGCTGGGGCAAGCCGATGACGTCGCGGTCCAAGGGCTGTGTGCGCCCCTGAAGGCCCTCAGTGATCAGCGTGCCCAGCCGGCGCCCCTGGACTACGGCGCACTGATCACCCTGCTCGAACAACGCCCGGGCCTCACCGCTGACGTGGAGGAAGCACTCAAGCCCGGCCGTTCGTTCATCACGATCAACGATCAGGACCTGCCCCAGGCCCTGCTCGGCCTGACATCACCGCACCGGGTGATCCGGCGCCACGCCGCCTGCGTGCTGGATAACCGCTGGCTCAGCGAGGCTGCCCAGGCCGAGGCCATCCAGGGCTTGCTACGGGCCTTGCAGGATGAAGACGTGCGGGTTCGCGAACTGGCGCAGTTGAGCCTCGAAGGCTTGCGTCACTGCTGAACGGCTGCTCAAACGGGGCCGGGGCGCACAAAGCACTGCTCGATCACCGGTGCGCCCCACTGCTCCCCGGGCTGTTCCTGCACCAGGCCGAAGCCATTGGCTTCATACAACCGACGCGCCACGTCCAGGCCCTTGAAGGTCCACAAACGCGTTGCCACAAAACCCTGTTGGTCACAGAACGCCAGCGCCTCGGCCAACAGACGCTTGCCCAGCCCCCGGCCGTGGGCCGACTCATCGAGAATAAAGAAGCGCAGCGTCGCCTCCCCACCCTCGCCTTCACCGTCAATGGCAATCGAACCCAGCACCTGCTCGCCGTCCAGGGCCAACCACACCTGGTTGCGCGGGTTGTCGAGGCGCCCCGTCAATTGCGCCAGGCCTGTTGCCACCAGGCTTTCAAAAGGCTGTCCGAAACCGGCCTTGCGGGCGTAGTACGCGGCATGCATCTGGGTGATGTGGCCGACGATGCCCGGTCGATAACCGGCGACGATCTGCGCGGTCTCGGTACCCGGCAGGCCTTGCCCCAGACGCTGGGCCTGCAACGCTTCGGCGTAATCGGCGATGCCCGTGCGCACCCGGTGTTGTTGCGCAGTGGTCAGGTGTTCCAGGGCGGCGCTGACCTGGGCCCGGGCAAACGCCTGGATCCCGTCCAGGGTGCCGCGACCACTCGGCGTCAGGCGCAAGGTCTTGGAGCGTGCGTCGTCCGGGTGGGGGATTTCCTCGATTTCACCGGCCTCCACCAGCTTGCGCAGCAGGCGACTGACGCTGGATTTTTCCAGCCCTAGCAACTGCGCCAACTCGCCGCCGGTCAAGGTGCCGCGCTCGCCTACCTCCACCAGGGCATGCACCGCCGACGGCGGGTAGTCGGTGGCCGCCAGGGTGCTGCGCATAAACCCCAGCTCGCGCACCATCAAACGCGACGCCGAACGCAGTTGGTCGATCACAGCGTAAGGATGACTGGGCATGGCTGACACCTCGTAAAAATGATGATTAGTTGTACCGTGCAACCATATAGCCGTCAACCGCCCAGCATTTTGTAAAACATCCGCGCCCGCCCGCCGACGAAATCCATACGCGCGACGCTGACAGTTCTGTTAAAACGCGACATTGATCCCCGGTGGTGACCCTCTTCATGACTGCACCTTCATGACTGCCTCCCTACTCAAGCGTGCCGGCCGGCGCTGGCTCTCCCTGTTGTGCATGGCCGCCTTGCTGGTCGGCCTGCCCGTGGGTTGCGCGGTGCTGCAACACAAGGAGCGCGAACTGCTGTTTCGCATCGAGCCCGGCACCGCCGGCTGGTACCGCGGCCTGCCCAAGAGCGTCCAGGAACTGGAGCTGACGCCGAAAAGCCTCAAGGCCGGGCAGAACATTCACGCCTGGTGGTGGCCCGCCGCCCGCGCCGACGCACCGGCCATCCTCTACTTGCACGGGGTGCGCTGGAACCTCACCGGGCAGCTGTTTCGCATCGAACAACTGCATGCCCTGGGCTACTCGGTGCTGGCCATCGATTACCGCGGCTTTGGCAAGAGCCACGGCGACCTGCCCTCGGAACGCACCGTCTACGAAGACGCACGCATCGCCTGGGAACGCTTCCAGCAACTGCAGCCCAACCCGGAGAAACGCCTGATCTACGGCCACTCCCTGGGCGGCGCCGTGGCCGTGGACCTGGCCGCCGAACTGGGCAACAAGGCGCGCCAGCAAGGCACGCCCATCCCAGCCCGCGGGCTGATCATCGAGTCCACCTTCACCTCCCTGGGGGACGCCGCCGCAGCCGTGGCCAAAACGTCGCTGCCGGTGCGCTGGCTGCTGTCGCAGAAATTCGACTCCCTGGACAAGATCCGCGACATCGGCATGCCGCTGCTGGTGGTCCACGGCCTGGACGACCGCTACGTACCCTCGCGCTTCAGTCAGCAACTGTTCAACGCCGCCCTGGAACCGAAAAAACTCCTGCTGGTGCCCGGCGCCACCCACAACAACAGCATGAACCTGGCGGGCAGCAGTTATCGACAGGCCATCGACGCGCTGTTGCGGGCACGCCCCGCTAAAGTCGCGGGCCCCTCTGCGGTGCTGGCTCCAACCGGCTAAGGCGTCAGCCGCCCCGACGCCATCCCACCCAGGCGCCTCGCCCCGGTCACGCGACCGGGCGCGCGCTTAAGCGTTCGTACCTTCGCACAAGCCACCCCGGCGGATTCTGCGCTAAGCACAATTGCCCGGCCGCGCCCTGCCCGCGCACAGTCAGCCTTCGATCAACAGCAATGGGCACGACGATGAAGCGGTCACTCTGGCTCCAGGAAATAGCCGATGAACTGACGCCGGCACCGGCACTTGAGGGTCAGCACTCGGTCGACATCGCCATTCTCGGCGGCGGTTTTGTCGGGCTGTGGACCGCCTTGCGCATCCGTGAACTGGCCCCGGAAAAGACCGTGGCGATCCTCGAACAGGACATCTGCGGTGGCGGCGCCTCGGGGCGCAACGGCGGCTTTGTCATGTCCTGGTGGCCGAAGATCAGCTCCCTCACGGCCCTCTGCGGGCGCGAAGAAGCCTTGCGCCTGGCCCGGGCGTCGGTGCAAGCGATCGATGAGATCGAAGGGTTTTGCCAGGCCCATGGCATCGACGCGCACTTTCGCCGTGCCGGTTGGCTCTGGACCGCCACCAGCGAGGCCCAGCGCGGCGCCTGGGAAGGTGTGCGGCGCACCTGCGGGCAACTGGGTGAACAGGTGTTCAGCCCCCTGGACAGCGCCGACGTGGCTCGCCGCAGCGGTTCATCCCGGCACCTGGAGGGGGTGCTGGAAGCCAGCAACGCCACGGTACAGCCCGCGCGCCTGGTGCGCGGCCTGCGGCGGGTGGCCCTGGAACAAGGGGTTCGGATTTTCGAGAACAGCCGGGTCAGCAAGATGGAACCCGGCCAACCCACCCGGCTGCACACCGAGCACGGCCAGTTACAGGCGCAGCGCGTGGTCCTGGCCACCAACGCCTGGGCCGCCGAGCTGCCGGAACTGCGCCGCAGCCTGTTGCCGGTGAGCAGCACCATCATCGCCACGGCCCCCATCCCCCAGCGCCTTCAAGAGATTGGCTGGACCGGTGGCGAGGCAATCACCGACTCGCAACTGATGGTCGACTATTACCGCACCACCCGCGACGGGCGCATCGTCTTCGGCAAGGGCACCGGGCTGATGTCCTTTGCCAGCCGGGTCGGCCAGCGCTATGACCAATTGCCGCAACTGCACGCCGAGGTCGAAACCGACTTTCGCCGCACCTACCCGCAACTGGCGGACGTGGCCATCGAGCACAGCTGGTCGGGGCCGATCGATCGCACCTACGACAGCCTGCCGATCTTCGGCCAGTTGAAAAGCTGCCCGGGGGTGGTCTATGGCCTGGGCTGGAGCGGCAACGGCGTCGGCCCCAGCCGCCTCGGCGGGCGCATCCTGGCCAGCCTGGCCCTGGGCCTGGACGATGCCTGGAGCCACTGCGGCCTGGTCAATCGCCCGGTGCGCCACTTCCCCCCGGAGCCCCTGCGCTACTGCGGCGGGCAACTGGTGCGCAACGCAGTGCAACGCAAGGAGCGGGCCGAAGCCCAAGGCCGCGCGCCCTCGTGGCTCGACCGCAGCCTGGCGAGCCTGGCCCCCTCGGGCCTCGAAGACAAAGCCATCTGACCCCGGAGAAACACCATGCCCTCACCCATTCTGTTCAGCGACACCGCGCACCTGCCCCTGGGCCGGCCCGAACCGGTCAAGGAGCCCCTCGGCACGCCCGTTGCCGAAACCCGCCTGCTGGCCCAGGACGCCGGCCAGTCACTGCTGACCGGGGTCTGGGAATGTTCCCCCGGACGCTGGCGCCGCCAAGTGCTGGAGCGTGAGTTCAGCCACATCATCGCCGGTCATTGCCGGTTCATTCCCGATGACGGCCCGGCCCTGGAGCTGCGTGCCGGGGATGCCGTGCTGTTTCCGGCCAACTGCCAGGGCATCTGGGAGGTGCGGGAAACCCTGCGCAAGAGCTTTGTGATCATTCCTTGAGTGTCACGGCGCCCGGCTCGATGCCCGCAACCTCGGCGCTGCGCAGGGCGAACCAGAGAATCGCCACGTCCTCGGTGGTGTCCAGGGAGCGCCCAGTGATTTCCTCGATGCGGCGGATGCGATAAACCAGGGTCTGCTTGTGCACGTGCAGCTCCCGGGCCGCGCTCAACCAGGAGCGGTTGTGCTCCAAGAACACCCGCAAGGTGCGCAATAGCGGCGCGCCTTGCTGCTGGTCGTAATCCGCCAGGCGCCCCAGGACCCGGCGAAAAGTCTGCACCGCGCCGTCCAGGCTTTGGGCCAGCCACGGCGCCGTGGCGCCCATGTGTTCGTAACGTGCCAGGGGCTGCTCGGCACAGGCATGGGCCAACGCCAGACGCGCCTCACGCAGGGCCTCCAGGCAACGTTCGGCATGCCCCAGGGGATTGCTCAGCCCCAGCCAGCTCTGCAACCGCGCCTGGACCTGGGCCGGGGCCGACTCCTGCCAGAGCAAGACCATCAGTTCCTCACCCTGGACCCGCAGCAGCGCCTGCACACCGTCGCGACACAGCCGGTCATCCAGTTCGCTAAGCTCGCGCCCGGCCCGCGGCGCCACTGCCACCCGCAGGTTCTGCAACTCGGCACCAAAGGACGCCAGGCGCTCGCTCACCTGACGCGCCGACAAGCGTTGCTGGAACAGGTCGTCGAGCAGCTCCGAGGCCAGGCGCAGATGACGTTCGCGTTCCACCTGCAAACGCGCCAACTCCATGCCCAGTACCGCCACCACATGGTGCAACAGGCCGTAATCCGGCAGGTCCGCGCCCTGGGCCACCAGCACACAGGGACGGCGGCTGGGCACCGCCATCGACAAGCCTTCAGCCTCGGCACCGCGCCAGCGTTGCACCACCGGCACGCTGCCCGGCGTGTCCAGGCGCCCGCGCAAGGCCTCGCGATCAGCCGTGGCCAATCCTTCCAGGCCGGGCAACCAGGGTTCCAGGGTCAGCGGATCGAGCAGTGTCAGCCGCGCCCGCAGGTCTTTTTCCAGGCGTTGCAACAGCGCTTCCAGGCCCAGCCCCTGAATGCCCATGCGCGCCGTTTCATACACCCGGCTGATGGCTTGCCGACGCTCAGCTTCCTGCTGCTGGTTGGCCTCGATGATGGCCCGGGTCACCGAAGAAAACGGCACGCCGTACTCGGTCATCAGCAAGGGAAAGCCCAAGGCCTCGGCCGCCTCCCGCAAGCCCTGCAAGTCGGCCGGGGCCTGCATGCCCTCGCCGATCATCAACCCGGCCAGCCCCGCTTCCTGCAAGTCGCGCACATAACGGCGCTGCTCCTCGAGCGCCACCGGGATACCGATACCGGTGCTCATCAGCAAATCCCCCGGGCCGAGCCACTGGGCCGGGTCAGCCAACTCGCAGACATGGGCCCAGCGCGCAGTACGCCCGCGCCCCTCGGCGCCGCTGATCAGCCGCGTGCGCAATTCAGGGGTTTCGACAAGGTCGCTGATGGTCAGGGGCATGGGTTGTTTCCAGGGTGGCCAGGGTGCCGGGGCGAGCAGAATGCCATCGCCGCAGCGGCCCGCACAGCCCCTCATACGGAGGTACTAAGGCCGCCTGCGGAATCTTAACTTGGTCTGATTGCCGCCCCAGCCCCACACCCCGGAGACTCCAAGCCGCAGGACCACACTGCCTGCCAGGCCTGCGTCGCGCCCTTCTGGAGATCTCAATAATGAATAAGAAACTGACTCTGCCCCTCATGCTGTTGGCCTCGGCCCTCGGCTGCACCTCGGCCCTGGCCGACCTCACCGTGGTGTCCCATGGCGGCGCCAACAAGGACGCCCAGGTGGCGGCCTTCTACAAGAGCTACGAAGCCGAGCATGGCACCCGGATCATCGCCGGTGAATTCAACGGCGAGCTGGCCAAGATCAAGGTCATGGTCGACACCGCCAGCGTCTCCTGGGACGTGGTGGAAATGGAGCTGCCGGAACTGGCCCGGGCCTGCGACGAAGGCTTGCTGGAAGAATTCAGTGTCGACCCGCAACTGGCCGCCCAGTTGCTGCCCGGCGCGGCCCAGACCTGCGGCGTGGGCTTCTTCGTCTGGTCCACGGTGCTGGCCTACAACGCCGACAAACTGCAGGGCACGCCCCAGGGCTGGGCGGATTTCTGGGACCTGAAGAAATTCCCCGGCAAACGCGGCCTGCGCAAAGGCGCGATGTACACGATGGAGTTCGCCCTGTTGGCCGACGGCGTACCCAGCCAGGAGGTGTACCAGGTGCTGGGCACCCCCGAGGGCCAGGACCGGGCCTTTCGCAAGCTGGACCAGATCAAGTCGAGCATCCAGTGGTGGGAAGCCGGCGCCCAGCCGCCGCAGTACCTGGCCTCCGGGGACGTGGTCATGAGTTCCGCCTACAGCGGGCGGATCAGCGCGGTGCAAGCCCAGAGCAACCTGCGCATCGTCTGGGACGGCGGCCTGTATGACATGGACGCCTGGGCCATTCCCCGGGGCGCGAAGAACCGCGCCGAGAGCCTGAAATTCATCACCCACAGCCTGCAGCCGCAACAGCAGAAAGCCTACGCCGAGCACATCGCCTACGCCCCGGTGAACCAGCAGGCCAACGCCCTGTTGGGCGAACAACGGCTAAACGTACTGCCCGACCTGACCCACCAACTGGCAATGAACCCCGGCTTCTGGGCCGACCATGGCGAACAATTGGAACAGCGCTTCAACGCCTGGGCGGCCCGCTAGGAACCGGCTTGCCAGCGCCTACGAGCAGCAAGATGCCGCGTGAAATCCTGTAGGAGCCGGCTTGCCGGCGATGGCGGTCTTGCAGGCCTCACCGCTGGCACGCCAGCGCCTAGGGAACGGTGGTGCGATTCAAGGCGCCGTCACCCGCCGTACCGTGCGAAAGCCCACGTGGGCGGTGGCCATATCGGCCTCCTGGCGTTCCCGCGCAGCGACTCGGTAACGTTGGCAGTAATTGGCCGCGCAGAGGAACGAGCCGCCTTTGATCACCTGCCGTGGCGGGCCCTGGATCGGCAGGCGGCGCAGCAGGCCCGGGTCGCCGTTGGCGTGGTTCTGCAGCGGACCGCTGTACTGGTCGCCGGTCCATTCCCAGAGGTTGCCGATCATGTCGAACAGGCCGTAGCCGTTGGCGGCGAAACACCCCACCGGGGCCACGCCGGCGTACCCGTCCTCGGCACTGTCGACCAACGGAAACACCCCTTGCCAATAATTGGCGGTCGGCCGGCCCTGGTCATCCACCGGGGTTTCGTCCAGGGCCTGGCCCTGGCGCCCGCCCCGTGCGGCGTATTCCCATTCGGCTTCGCTGGGCAGGTCGTTGCCGCGCCATTGGGCGTAGGCCCGGGCATCGGCCAGGGTCACCAGGGCCACCGGCAGATTGCCAGCGACGCGTGCAGAACCTGGCCCTTGGGGCTGGCGCCAGTTGGCCCCGGCGACGAGGTGCCACCATGCCAGAGGCAGGCTGCTGAGCGCGTCCTGGCTCGGCACCTGGAACAGCGCTGCACCGCCCTCACGTTCGGCGTCGGTGAGGTAACCGGTGGCGGCAACAAAAGCAGCGAACTGGGCCTGGGTCACCTCGGTACGGTCGATCCAGAAATCCCCCACCTGCACCGGGCCCATCGGCCGCTCATCCGGGTAGCCCCGCTCACTGCCGGGGGTGTACTGCCCGCCCGTGATGCGCAGCATGCCCGCCAGCGGGTCCGTGCCCCAATTCGGCGGCAAGCCACCATAGGCGGCGCAACCCCGAGCATCCCCGAGGCGCGCCAGGGCCGGCGCGGGCTGCCAGCGGGCCAGGCCGATGCCCCAGGCGAGCAACAGCACGCCACCCAGCAGCAGCGCCAGGTGCCCACGCCTCATGGTTGCCGCGGCGCCGGCGGTGCGACCACCCCCACTTGCCGCGCATAGCCCTGCCAGGCCTGGCGCAGGCGCTCCACCGTGGCCGGTTGGCTGGCGGCCAGGTCATGGCCTTCGCCACGATCCCGAGCCAGGTCGAACAGTTGCCAGTTCAGCGGCTGCGGCCCATCGCCAAAGCCCACCTGCCCGCGCATGCCCAGCAACTTCAGGTTGCCCTCGCGGTAGTAGAGGTTGCCGAACAGCTCACCGGCCAACACCGGCTGCGCGCCATGAATCGCCGCTCCCTGTTGCAACAGCGGCAGCATCGACTGCCCGGTGATCGGGTGCTTGGGCTGGCCGGCATAACGATCCCCCGGGTCAGGGATAGCCGCCAGAGCGAGAAAGGTCGGCGCCAGATCGTCGACCCGTGCCACACCCCGTTCCAGGCCCTGGCGCCGCAACGCCTGGGGCAGTTGGACCAGCGCCGGGACGCTGATCCCGCCTTCCGCCGGGGTGCCCTTGAACAGGCGGAACGGTGCCGCGCTGACCTCGGCCCAACGGGCGCCGTAGTCAATCTGCGAGCCACGCTTGCCGAGGTTGGCCAGGCGGTTATCGGTGTTCGGGCCCTTGGGGTAGAACTGCTCATGACGCTCGCCGGCCGCGCCGTTGTCGGACATGAACACCACCAGGGTGTTGTCCAGTTGCCCGCTGGCCTTGAGGTACTCCAGCAGGCGCCCGACGTTGTGGTCGAGGTTGTCGACCATGGCCGCGTAGATTTCCATCTTGCGCGCTTCATAGGCACGGCCCTCGGCGTCGAGTTGGTCCCAGGACGGCAATTGCGGATTGGCCGGCAAGGTGGCTGCCGGGACAAAATCGGCGCTGATCAGCCCGCGCTGCTTGAGCCGCTCGATGCGCGCCAAACGTACCGCGTCGTAGCCCTGGTCATAGCGCCCACGGTACTTGTCCAGGTAGGCCGCCGGTGCCTGCAACGGCCAATGGGGCGACGTGAAGGCGGCGTAGGCAAAAAACGGCTGCCCCGCGGCCCGCGGCTGGCTGAGGTAGCTGATCAGCTTGTCGGTATAGAAATCCGTGGAGTAGAAGTCCTCGGGCAAGGTCACCGGCTGGCCGTTCTCCCGGTAATGCACTTGCTCGATCTTGGTCGGCTCGACGTCGGCAGACTTGAAGTGCGAGGCGCCGCCCTCCAGCAGGGTAAAAGACTGCTGGAAGCCGCGGCGATCCGGGCCCTGGTCCGGCTCCAGGCCCAAGTGCCATTTGCCCACCATGCTGGTGCGGTAACCGCCATCCTGAAGCAACTGGGCGATGGAGTGCACCTGCTGGTTGAGGTAGCCCTCGTACCCCGGCTTGCCACGCTGGAAGGGTTGCAAGCCTTCGGCCATGCTGCCCAGCCCCGCCAGGTGGTTGTCGGTGCCCGACATCAGCATCGAGCGGGTCGGCGAACAGGTGGGCGCCGCATACATGTTGGTCAGTTGCAGGCCGTTGGCCGCCAACTGGTCGAGGTTGGGCGTGTGAATCTCGCCCCCGAACGCACCGAGGTCGGAATAGCCCAGGTCATCGGCAACGATCAGCAGGATATTCGGCCGCGGCGCCTCGGCGGCCAACACACCCTGGCTGGCCAGGGCTAGCAAGGCCCACAGCGGGGCCACAACAGACAAGCACTTGAACACGGCTCACTCCTCGAAAATAGCCACGGCCCGCACGAACCCCGCCGAGGCCCGGCGGATCTTGTAGGGAAAGCACGACACGGTGAACCCGGTGGCCGGCAGGCTTTCCAGGTTGGCCAGTTTCTCCATCTGGCCGTAGCCGATATCGCGCCCGGCCTTGTGCCCTTCCCAGATGATCGAGGCATCGCCGCTGGCATTGAAGCGCTCGCGGGTGTACTTGAACGGCGCGTCCCAGCTCCAGGCATCGGTGCCCACCACCCGCACCCCACGTTCCAGCAGGTACATCGTCGCCTCGCGGCCCATGCCGATGCCGGCGTCGAGGTAGCCCGGCTGGCCGAACAGGGCCCCGGCCCGGGTGTTGACCAGGACGATGTCCAACGGCTGCAACTCATGTCCGATGCGCGCCAGTTCGTCGGCGACTTGCTGCGCAGTCACCACGTGGCCATCAGGCAGGTGGCGGAAGTCCAGCTTGACCCCCGCTTGCAGGCACCACTCCAGCGGCAGTTCATCGATGCCGAAGGCCGGCTGGCCGCCGTCGGTGGTGGATGCGTAGTGCCAGGGCGCATCCATGTGGGTGCCGCTGTGGGTGGTGATCTGCAAGCGCTCGGCGGCCCAGGATTCGTCCCCCGGCAAGTCGGACTTGTTCAGCCCCGGGAACATCGCGGCCATCTCCGGCCAACCTTGCTGGTGGTCGCTGTATTCAATCTTCGGCAGCAACGGCGGCGGATCGGTGTAGGGGTTGTTTTCCAGGGTGACGGACAGGTCCACCAGGCGGCGTTTAGTCGATTTCATGGGCAGGCACTCGGGCAGCGCGGCGACGCCGCGAAGGAGAAGACAGTGGCAAGGCGTGGCGGATCAGGGCCGCCGCCGAGCCGTCATGGCGAAACCCCAGGGCACGGGCCTGGGGCGTGTGCATCGGGGGGAAACGGCCGAACAAGGCTTCCAGCTCAGGCTCGGCAGCAAAGCTGATCAGCCCGCGCCGGTCCTCGCCGTAGACCCCGGCCAAGGCATCGATGACCTGGGCGATGGACAGCCGCAGCAGGGGCAACTGCCAGGCTCGTTGCGCGCCCAGCGCCGCAGCGTCCAACTCGGCGGCGTGCAACAGATTGGCAACGCAGCAGTCCAGGGACATCCACCAAGCCGTCGCCTCGGCCGACACCGGGCAGCAGTAGGCCTGCCCACCGGCAAAGGCGTGCAGCAGGTCACTCATAAAGGCCGAGCGCAGGCCGTTGGGTTCGCTGGGGCGGGCGACGATGCCCGGCAGGCGCAGTGCACGGCCGTCGACCTCGCCACGCCGAGCCAGGTCGTCGAGGGCCACTTCCACCATGCGCTTGTGGGCGCCGTAGGACAGTTGCGGCCGCGGGCTGCGCGACTCGTCCAGCCGCGCCGGCAAGTCGCCGCCGTACACCGCCACGCTGCTGGCGTACACCAGCACCGGCGCGCCGGGCAGCTCCCGCAGTTGGTTGAGCAACTCCAGGCTGGCCAGCAAATTGACCTGATAGCCCAGTTCGTAGCGTTGTTCGGCAGCCCCCCCGGCAATGCTCACCAGGTGAAACACCACGTCGATGCCATCGGCCAATACCCGGCGCAACAAGGCCGCATCGGTGACGCTGCCGCGCTGGCGGCGCAACCGTGGGTCCTCGGGAAAACCCTGCAGGTCCTGGTCCAGCAGAATCAGCGCGCTGATCGGCCGGCCGCGCAACCGGCCCTCGGTCAGCAAGCGCTGAACCAGCGCCCGGCCGACAAACCCGTTGGCCCCGGTAATCATCACGCGCATGGCAGCACCTGCTGGTCGATGCCACCGAACAGCGACTGGCCGTCCAGGCCCAGCACCTCCATGCGCACCCGGTCGCCAAACTGCATAAACCCGGTGCGCGGCGCGCCGTGTTCGATCATCTCGATGGCCCGGCGCTCGGAAATACACGCCGAACCCACGCTGCGATCGGCATTGGAGACGGTGCCGGAACCAATCAAGGTGCCGGCGCTCAGGCGCCGGGTCAGGGCCGCGTGGGCAATCAACTGGTCAAAGCCGAAATGCATGGCGCCGCCCTGGGGCGCGCCGAACCACTGGCCGTTCCACTCCACCTGCAATGGCAGGTGCACCCGGCAGTCGTGCCAGGCCGCTCCCAGTTCATCCGGGGTAATGGCCACGGCGGCGAAGCTCGACGAAGGCTTGGCCTGCAGGAAGCCGAAACCGGTCTTCATCTCCCTAGGGGCCAGGGCCCGCAGGCTGACGTCGTTGAGTTGCAGGATCAGCTTGATATGCCCCGCCGCTTGCTGCGCCGGGCAGCCCAGCGGCACCTCGTCCAGCAGCACCGCGAACTCGCCTTCAAAGTCGATGCCGTGCTGTTCACTGGGCAGGCGCAGCGGGTCGCGACCGCCCTGGAAATCATCACCAGCACCCTGGTAGATCAACGGAATGCGCTCGGCGTCGTCGATGGGGTCCAGGGCAAAGGCTTTCTGCATCAACGCGCCGTGGCTCAGGAATGCCGAGCCATCCAGCCATTGCCAGGCCCGAGGCAAGGGCGCGGCGGCCTGGGCCGGGTCGAAGGCAAAGGCGCCCTCGGCACGACCGGCGTTCAACTCGTCAGACAAGGCCTGCAACGCGGGTTCGACCCGGGGCCAGTCCTCGATGGCCTGCTGCAGGGTCGGGGCAATCGCTGCCACGTCCAGGGCCTGACGCAAGTCGCGGGACACCAGCACCAGGCGGCCGTCGCGCTGGGTGTTTTTCAGGGTGGCCAGTTTCATACCTGCACCCCCTGCACAGCTTCGGCGTAACGCCCGTCAAGGAGGATAAAGACCATGCGCGCCATCTGTTCGGTGCGGTTGCTCCAGGCGTGATTGGTGCCGCGTTGCACCACCACGTCGCCGCGTTTGAGGTGCACTTCTTCCTGGTCCAGCACCAGCCACACCTCGCCCTCGGTAACGATGCCGTAGTCCAGGGTCTGGGTGCGGTGCATGAGTTTGTGCCGCGACTCAGTGTTACCAGTGCCGGCGTGGGCCTGGCCGATTTCGGCGAAGGCCGCGGCGGCATCGGCGGCGCTGACCTGGTTCTGCACGCTGTCCGGTGGAATGTCCACCACCCGGATCACGCTGCCCTGGGCGCCGGGGCTCAGTTGCAACGGCTGGTCGGTGGGGTCGGCGCCGTTGTCCAGCACGGCCGGGCTGCCGAGGCTGTTCCACACCTCATAAAACACCGTGCCGGGGACCGCCTTGAGCGGGAAAACATTCGGCGTCGGGCCCGCCGAGGCGACCTGCGCCTGGCCGTGTGCGTCATGGCCGGTGACCACTCGCTTGAAACCGGGAAGTGCTTGCATGTGTGACTCCTTGCTCAATTGCCGTCGCCGATGGTGGTGCCACCGTCGACGATCAGATTCTGTCCGCTGATAAAACCGCCGCCCGCTGCTGCCAAAAGCAGGGCCAGGGCCGCCACCTCGTCGGCCGTGCCGACCCGGCGCAGGGGCGTGAGGGCCAGGCGCCGTTGCATTACCTCGGGTTGCTCGGTGAGGGGCCGGGCAAATTCGGTGTGGATCACCCCGGGGCTGATGGCGTTGACCGTAATGTTCGACGGCCCCCACTCCACCGCCAGGTTGCGCGCCAGTTGCGCCAGGGCCGCCTTGGACAGGCCGTACAGGCCCAGCCCGCGATTGCCCCGGACCCCGGCGATGCTGGCCATCAACAGCACCCGGCCGCCGCCCCGGGCGGCCATGGCCGGCAGCAGGCGGTTGCTCAGCCACACCGCGCTGTGCAGGTTGAGATCGAAAGTCAGTTGCCACTGTTCGGCGCTGGCGCTGGCCAGGGGGCCCATGTGCGGGGCCACGCCGGCGTTGCACACCAGCACGTCCACTGCGCCGAACTGTTGCAGCACATCATCGGCCAGGGCCTCGACCTGGGCCTGCTGGCTCAAGTCGGCGGCGGCCGCCACGGCATCATGGCCCGCCTCCCGCAGTTGGCTCGCCACGCGCTCGCAGTCCTCGCCGTTCTCGCTGCAGATCAACACCCGGGCGCCGGCCTCGCCGTAGAGCCGGGCAATCGCCAGGCCGATGCCGCGGGTGGCACCAGTCACCAGCGCCACCTTGCCGGACAGGTCGAACAAGGGCCCGTTCATGAGCCGCTGCTCGCGACTGCCGGCGTGGCGGCGAGTGCCCGCCCCGCCAGGCGCTGCAGCCCCAGGCAGGACAGGGCCACCAGCAGTTGCAGGCCGGCCACCACCCCCAGGGCCAGGGGCAAGGTGCCGCCCAGGGCGCCGCTGATACCCAACACCACCAGCGGGCTGATGAATTCACCGGCGAAGATCGCCGCAGTGAAACCACCGGCGGCACGGCCCCGCTGGGTCACGTCCACCTGGGCCATGATCCAAGTGATCAAGGTCGGCAACATCAAGCCGATCCCCAAACCATTGAGGGACACCGCCAGCACCACCTGAGCGTGACTGTCGGCGCCGGCCATCAACGCCCCGCCGCCACCGGCCAAGACAAAGGCCAGGGCCAGCAGGTAATGCCGACGCCAGCCACTGAGCAGACGAAAGCCCAACGCCCCGGCCAGCACCCCCAGTTGATTGGCGCCCATGGTCATGCCGATCTGTTGCGGCCCGTCGATGTGCAGCAGGTTAAGCAAGTAACCGGCCTGCACCGGCACCACGAACAGGCTCAACCCCGCCAGCAGCGCCAGGGCGTACAACGGCATCAGGCTGGCCCAGGGAAAACCCGCGTTCAGCGGTGCCTCGACGTCGGGCTGACGCTGGGCCAGGGGTTCCCACAGACAGCGCGCCATCAACGGCAGGAACACCAGGCCGACCACGTACAGGGCAAAGGGCGTGCGCCAGCCGCTTTCCCCCAGGGCCCCGCCCACCGCCATGAACAGCGCGGCCGACAGCGAGGTGGCGACCATCTGCAGGGCGAACAGGCGTTCACGGCGGGCGCCTTGGTAGTAGTCGCCCATCAGGGTGGTGCAGCAGGTCATGATCGCCGCCTCGGCCAGGCCGATCCCGGCGCGGCTGAGGACGATCGCCGGCAACGACTCCAGCCACAGCGGCAAGACCCCGCACAGGCTGTAGAGCAACATCGCCCACAACAACAGGGCCTTGCGCCCTACCCGGTCGGCGATGATCCCGGCGAACGGCGCCAACAGGGCAATCACCAGCGCCGGCAATGTCAGGGCAATGGGCACCAGCACCGTGGCGCCCGGGGTCTCGGCGAAGTGCTGCTGCATGCGCGGCAGCACCGGCGCCAGCAGCACCGCACCGAGCACCGGCAGGCAACTGCCGAACAACAGCAACAGCGATTGCGGCAAGCCCGCCTGGCGCTCAAGGCTCATGGCGCGACTCCTGGGTGGGCAACGAACACAAGGCTTCGCCGTAGGCGCTCAGGCCCTGCAGCAGGCCCAGCCAGATCGGTTGGAAAAACACAAAGGCGGCATTCATGGAGCGGTCCTCTCTTATTGTTCTGGCAAGGGCTGTTTCAATGGCGGTAGCTGGCACTCAAGGCTGGGGTCCGGGCGCTGCGCCACAGCTCGGCATCGGCGCCTTGCTCGCGAGTGGCCGGCACGCTCGGAGCCAGGGCTTCGGGAACACCCTGGCGGCTGACCGGCAACAGGAAGTAGGCCAGGGCCGGCAGCAGCACCAGGGCACCGACCATGTTCCAGACGAACATGAAGGCCAGCAGCACGCCCATGTCGGCCTGGAACTTGATGGGCGAGAAGATCCAGGTGGCCACACCGATGGCCAGGGTGATGCCGGTGAGCATCACCACCTTGCCGGTGGACACCAGGGCCCGGTAATAGGCCTCGGACAGGCTGCTGCCCTGGCGCAGGTGGCCGAGCATGATGCTCATCACGTACAGCGCGTAATCCACGCCGATGCCGACGCCCAGGGCGATCACCGGCAAGGTGGCGACCTTGACCCCGATGTCCAGCCCGACCATCAGCGCCTCGCAAAGGATCGAGGTGAGCATCAGCGGGATCACTGCGCACAGGGTCGCGCGCCAGGAACGGAAGGTAATCAGGCACAACAGGATCACCGCGCCATAGACCCAGAACAGCATCTCGTGGCTGGCCTGCTTGACCACGATATTGGTCGCGGCCTCGATCCCGGCGTTGCCGGCGGCGAGGAGGAATTGCACCTCATCGTTATTGTTGGCAGCGGCAAACTGCTCCACATGCTGCACCAGGCGGTTGAGGGTCGCAGCCTTGTGGTCAGTGAGGTAGGCGTAGAGGGTCAGCAGGCTGCAGTTTTCGTTGTACAGGCCGCGGGGCGCACCGGCGGTGATCATGTTGAGCATGGCCTGGTTGTTCTGCAGCTCGTACCACTTGGGGTTGCCTTCGCTGAGGCCCACCAGCATGCGCCGGTTGAGCAGCGCCAGGGAGTTGGTCGAATCCACCCCCGGCAGGCCCCGCAGTTCCCAGTCCAGGGCATCCACCTTGCGCAGGATGTCGTAGCGCGCACAGGCCCCGGCTGGAGTCTTGATCATCACCGCGAACAGGTCGCTGCTGGCACCGTAGTGCCGAGTCATAAAGCCGTCGTCACGGTTGTAGCGCGAGTCGGCGCGCAGCTCCGGGGCGCCGGCATCAAGGTCACCGATGTTCAATTGCAGGCTGACGATAAACCCCAGCACCGCCAGGGCCAGGCTCACGGCGATGCACAGCGCGGCCCAGCGACGGTGGGTGAACAGGTCGAGAAAGCGCCAGAAACCGTGACGCCGCTGCCCGGTCAAGTCGGCGCGCTCGCTCTTCAAGCTCAGTTGTGCCGCGCGACCACTGACGCCCACGTAGGACAGCAGCACCGGCAGCAGGATCAGGTTGGTGAAAATCAGCACCGCCACACCGATGCTGGCGATCACCGCCAGGTCCTGGATCACCTGGATCTGGATAATCATCAGCACCGCGAACCCCACGGCATCGCAGAGCAAGGCGGTGAGCCCGGCGAGGAACAGCCGGCGGAAGGTGAAGCGCGCCGCCACCGTGCGATGCATGCCACGGCCGATGTCCTGCATGATGCCGTTCATCTTTTGCGCGCCGTGGCTCATGCCGATGGCGAACACCAGGAACGGCACCAGCACCGAATACGGGTCCAGTTGGTAGTCGAGCAACGGCAGCAGCCCCAGTTGCCAGACCACCGCCACCAGGGAGCAAAACACCACCAGCAAGGTGCTGCGCACGCAGCGGGTGTACCAGTAGAGCACCAACGTGGTGATCAGGATTGCCACGGCAAAGAACAGCAGGATCTGCTTCAGGCCGGCAATCAGGTCGCCCATTTTCTTGGCGAAACCGGTGATGTGGATGTCGATCTTGTCGCTTTGGTACTGGCTGCGCAGGGCCTCCAGTTGCTCGGACAATTGGCTGTAGTCCAGGGCTTTGCCATCGGCGGTACGGGCCAGCAACGGCACCTGGATGATGCTCGATTGCTGGTCGAAAGCCACCAGTTGGCCGATCTCGTTGGACAGCTGCACGTTGCGCCGCAACTGGGCCAGGCTATTGGCATCGCCGTTGTAGTCGTCGGGGATCACCGGGCCGCCGTCCAGGCCCTCCTCGGTCACCGCCACCCAGCGCGTGGCCGGGGTCCACAGGGACTTCATAAAGGCCCGGTCCACCCCCGGCAGCAGGTAGATGCGGTCACTCAGGGCCTGCAGGGTATTGAGGTAATCGGCGTCGTAGATATCGCCCTGGCGCTGGCTCACAGCGATGCGCACGGCGTTACCCAGGCCCGAAACTTCCTGCTGGTGAGCCAGGTAGTTGGCGATGTAGGGATGCTGGGTGGGGATCATCTTTTCAAAACTGGCGTTGAGCTCCACGCGGCTCGATTGCGCGCCCAGGAACAGGGTCAGCACCAGGCACACCAGCAGTACCCATAGCCGGTGGTTGAACAACAGGCGCTCGATCAGCGAACCCGAACGCGGGTCGAACGGCGCCGAGGCCTGCCCGGCCGCGCCGGAAAAATGCTCAGAGGACTTCATAACCTCACTCCGCTTGTGCAGGGGAAGGTTGCGGCAAGCGCAGCAACCCGGTGAATCCGGCCAGCACCAGGCTGCCGTCCGCGGCCTGGATCAACCCGGCGACAGGACGCCCCAGGGGCTGGGCAAACGGCTGCAGAGGTGCCCCGCCGGGGCCGTCGCCGAGGAACAGCGCACCGCCCTGGTTAACCAGCAAGGCGCGGCCATCGGCCAGTCGCGTGGCGGCGCTGAACGACACCGGTTGCGCCACCGGTAGCGACTGGAAGCTGTCGCCGCCGTCGCTGGAAACAAAGGCGTGGCCCTTGAGCCCGGCCACCAGCAAGGCGCCGTCGGCCCGCAGTTGCAGGGCGAAGAAGCTGCCGGCATAGGGGCTGTCGAGTGCGACAAAGGACTGGCCGTCATCCTCGGAACGGGCCAGGTAGCCTTGCTCGCCGCCGAGGAACCAGCGCGGGCCCTGATGGGCGATGGCGTACAAATGGGCACCGCCGGGGTTGTCGATCTGCCCCATCAGCGACTGCCACGTGGCGCCGCCGTCCAGGGTCTGCAAGGCCAGGCCATAGGCCCCCACCACCAGGCCGCGGCGGGCGTCGACAAACTGCAGCGCCAGCAGCGGCTTGTCGGCGCCTTCGGCCAGCAAGCGTTCGGCGCTCTGCACCCGGGCCTGGGCGCTGTCGGCATCCGCCGCGTTGTCCAGGGCCTGGCGTGCAGCGGCCAGTTCGATCTGCGCGGCCTGATGCCCGTCCAGTTGCAGGGTCCAGTGTTCACCGCCGTCCACCGACTTGAGCACCACCCCGGCGTGCCCCACCGCCCAGCCCTGGCGCGGGTCGACAAACTGCACCGCAGTCAGGCTCACCGACACCGGCACTTGGGCCTGGCGCCAGTGTTGGCCGTTGTCGTCAGAGAGCAGCACCAAGCCGCGTTCCCCGACCGCCACCAGGCGTTCTCCGGCGCGAGCCAGGGCGGTCATGACCGCTTGCTCGGCGCGGGCCACCTGCAACGCCGGGGTGTCCAGCACCTCCCCCACCGGCGCCGTTTGGGCCTGGCACAAGCCGGCGCTGACGGGCAAGGCCAGGGCCATTAACCAACGGCCGGCCTGATGAATTCTGTTCATTGCGTACCTCGGCAAATCCTGCGTTACCCATGGCTGGCCACGGCGTGGCCAGCCCTGCCCGAAGGCGACTCAGCGCACCCCTTGACCGGCCATGGCCGCCGGCGAGAACTCGGACTTCTTGTAGCGATCCACCACCCCGTATTGCTCAGGCAGGCCGGTGTAGACGTTCTGGATAAACCAGGCGCCGGAAGTCAGGTCGTAGAACCCCGACGACAAGGTGGCGTGGGCCGGCAGGTCAGGCATCACCGCTGGCAGCGCCCACAGGGTCTTGGCCAGTTGGCCGTTGGCGTCCCAGCGATCGCCCAGCAGCGCTTGCCAGGTGTCTTCGTCGAAGTAGTAACGGCCCTTGGGCAACTGGTGGCGCTTGCCCGGTGCCAGGTCGGCTTCCACCACCCACACGCGGTGCAGTTCCCAACGCAGGTAGTCGGGGTTCATGTGGTGCTTGGCGAACAAGTCCTCGGGCTTGCCGGCGGTCAGCAGTTTGTTGGTGTTGTAGGGCACGTAGATTTCCTGCTTGCCCACCAGCTTCCAGTTGAAGCGGTCCATGCGGCCCTGGAACACGCTGAGCTCGTCGAAGCTCATGACCCCGGCGGTGGCCGGTGTCGGCGTGTCGCAGCAAGCGTTGGGCAACTTGCGCACGCGGCGCTGGCCGGTCAGGTAGACATGGGCCTGGGAGGTGTCGCCGTTGTAGTTGGTGCGGCCCATGATCTGCTCGCCGGCACGCAGCGGCGGGCCAACGTTGAGCAGGCGGAACAGCCAGTAGTCACCGTCGAAACCGGCCGCGCTGCCCTCGGGGTAGTAGTAGGGCATTTCCTGGATCGCCTTGCCGTCGGTGGTCATCACCTGGCTGCCGTCGGCGGTCATCAGGTAGTGCCGGAAATGCATGGCCACCGAAGTGCCGCGCCAGTTCAGCAGGTGGTTCCACATCACCTCGGCGCCGTTCTGCGGCAAGGGGAATGGAATGCCGCCGTAGGCGCCTTCCGGCACCGGCCCGGCCGTGCTTTCCACCAGCTTGGCGTTGAGCGCGTTTTTCGCCGTGTTGTCGTACACCCATTGCGGCGCCGCGGCGCTGCGGCGGGTCGGGTAAATATCCAGGCGATAGGTCTCGGGGTAGCGCTTGAACATGGCCTTGGTGCCGTCGCTGAGCTTGTCGGCGTACTGCGCCAGGTTTTTGCTGGTGATGCTGAACAACGGCTTGTCGCTGGCGAACGGGTCACCCCGCTTGCCGCCGGCCTTGTAGGCCGGGTCGACCTGGGTGTAGCCGCCGGTCCAGGCCGGGATGCTGCCGTCGGCATTGCCGGCGCGCTCGCCACCCAGCGGGGTCAGGCTCTTGCCGAGTTTGGCGGCGTCTTCGGCGCTGGCGGCCTGGGCCAGGCCGCTGGTCAGGGCAACGGCGGCCAACAGGGCACAGCACAGGGTCTTGAGTGCAAATGGGCGCTTCATGGGCATGTCCTCTTAGAAGGTGCTCTTGACGGAGAAGGCCAGGTAATCCCGATCTTTCAGCGACTGCTTGTAGGTGAACTGGGAAGCCGCGTTGAGGTTGGTGTCCTCGGGGCCGTAGTAGTGGGTGTACGTCAGGCCGAGGGTGACCCGGTCCTTGTAGGTGGCGCTGACGCCGATGTTCATGTCACCGCCCTTGTCCGGACCGAAGGAGCCGATGGCCGCCGACTTGCCCAGGGGGAAGTAGCTGATGCCCAGGGGCACGCTGAGGTCGACGCCGGCAAACACCTGGCGATAGGTCGGGGTGTACACCAGCTTCATGCCCAGGCCGTCGTCGGTGGCGCCGGGGTCCAGGGCTTCGCGGTTCTTGGTGACGTTGAGCACGCGGTTCCACGCGACCTCGGCGGCCAGGCTGGCCTCGCGGGCGACAAAGGACGGGCCGAACGAAGCCAGGGTGTTGAGGTTGATGTGCGCCGTGCGGCCCACCGCGTACAGCGGGTGGTTGTCGTTGTCGGCATCGACCCCGGCGAGCACCGTCTGGCCGTTGGACACCAGGGGCATGTTCCAGCGCATCGAGGCTTCGCCGGCGAAGTTGTAGGCGCCCACGGTGGTGGAGAAACTGGCGCCCAGGGCACGAATGTCCTCGGGGTAGACCCAGTAGTAATCGCCGATCTGCCCGGTGCTGAAGTTGGGCTGGCCGGCCACCGGTTTCAGGTACAGCTTGCCGACCTTGTCGTGGTACTGGATGGCGTACAGGCCGTAGTCGGCCTCGGCCCCCGAGTAGCGCAGCTGCAAGCCACCCTGCCCCGAGTCGCGGGCTTTCTTGTCCTTGCCGTGGAAAAACGCCGCCGGGCTGTCGGCATTGCCACCGAGGAACGCCGGGAATGGCGCGCCGACGATCAGCCGCTCGTTGCCCTCGCCGATGGTGTCGCTGACCGAGAAATAACTGCCCACGCCCGGCAGGCGTGTCTCTTCCCATTCCAACTGGTAGAAGGCCCCGAGGGACAGGTCCTGGGTCAGTTGATAGGTGGCCGACAGCTGATTGACCGGGCGGGTGATTTCCTTGAACTGGGTGTTGGGCACCGACTGCGCCTTGACCACGTCCACCGGGGCCATGCCGCCGGCAATGCCGTTGCCGCCGAAGAACAGGCTTTCGCCCCAGATCAGGCCATGGCGACCCAGACGCACGGACATCGAGCGCTCCGCCAGCTCACCGTTCCAGTAGACAAAGGCATCCAGCAGTTCGCCGTCGCCGCCGTGCAGGTGCCGGGTGTCATCGGTGAACTCGTCGTAGGCCACCGAGCGCTGGTTGGCCCGGGTCGGGTTGTTGTCGTTGCTGCGCTGGTACTGGGTGTCGTACCAGGCGGCGCCGCTGACCCGGGCGCCGACGTTCTGGTAGCCGATGTCCATCTCCGAGAGGATGTCCAGGCGGTTGGAGATCAGGCCCTTTTCGAAGTTGCGGTCACCGTCGTCCTGGTTGCGCGAGGTGGTGCCGTCGCTGAGCTTGCTGCTGCGGTCCTTGAGGCGCCAGGCCGAGCTGTATTTCAGGGTGTTGTCCCAGCGCAGGCTGAGGTCGGGCACGCCGGTGTCGATATCGAATGCCTGGACCGCCGGGGCACCCAGGGCCATGGCCACCGCCAGGGACAGCGGTACGCGGCGCGATGGGGAAGACTTGCGAGTAGTCATCAATGCAACCCTCTTTATTATTGTTGTGTGTCAGTAGCGGTTGAAAACGTGGTGCTGGAGCCAGTCGCTCTTGCACAAGCCCCCCGTCCTCAAGCAAGGCACGCTGTGACGGGAGTGGGTCGAGCGGTGATCGGGCGCACCGGCCGGGCCTGGGCCGAGCCGGTGGCGCCGGGGTCAGATCGGCTGCGCGGTCCGCTGCAGCATCTGCCGTACCAGGCCGATGCGGTCGAAGCTGTGGTCGCGCTGCATTTCCTTGTCGCCGGCCAGCACCGAGCTTTCGCTGATGAACTGGCAGCGGTCGAAACGCCGGGCCATAAAGCGCTGCAGTTGTTCGTGCAGGCTGCCGCCGGCGGTGAGTTCTTCGCCCAGGACCACGGCGTCTTCGATGGCCATGCCAGCGCCCTGCCCCAGGTGCGGGGTGGTGGCGTGGGCGGCATCGCCGATCAGCAGCACCCGGCCGTTGAACCAGGGCTCATCGACGAACACCACTTCCATGGGCTTGTAGACCACCTGGCTGCTGTCGGTGATTTGCTCGCGCAGCTCGCCGATCAGCCCGGTGAAACCTTGCAGGCGTTCGCGCATCGTGGCGGCCAGGGACGCTGGATCCATCCACGGATTGCTCGGTTCATGGGAGGTCAGGAACAGGTACATCAGGTCACCGGCCAGGGGCACCAGGCCGGCATTGCCGTCGGGGCCCTGGAAGTTGGCTAGGTGATCGATGCCGGGGTGACGGGGGAAGTTGTAGCGCCACACGGCCTGGCCGGTGAAGCGCGGCTGATAGGCGTCGCCAAACAGCAGGCTGCGGACTTTCGAATACAGGCCGTCGGCCCCCACCACCAGGTCGTAGCGTGCCCGGGTGGCGTCGGTGAACAGCACGTCAACGCCGTCGACGTCCTGATCCAGGTTGTCCACGCTGAGCCCCAGGCGCACCTGGGTGCCCAGTTCGATGGCGGTTTCACTCAGGACCTGGTGCAGGGCGAGCCTCGAGATGCCGACGTTGGCCGGGTACTCCGGGCCAGCCAGGCGCTGGCCGGGGATCCGCGCCAGTTGGGTGCCTTGCAGGTCATAGATGGCCACATCCTCAAAGGCGTAGGCGGCGTCCAGGTAGCCGTCGAGCACACCGAGCTTGGCCATCTCGCGCACCACATTGCTCTGCTGGATGATACCCACGCCGTAGACCGTCCATTGCGCCTTGAGCTCCACCAGATCCACTGCAATACCACGGCGTCGCAGGGCAATGGCGGCACACAGGCCACCGATACCACCGCCGACGATTAACACCTTGTTGACTGCGCTCATTTCAAGCCTCACTTCTTATTGTTATTCGCGAGTGCCGAGGGCTGAACCCGGATGCCTTGCAGCTTCTCGCCTAACGATGGATTTGACTAATTGCATGATCAGATGCGACCTATCACGCCACGCGATACCTCGATCAACCGCCCGCACCCTGTAGCAGCGCCGCCTCGACCCACAGCCAACCGTCCCGTTCCTGCCACGCCACGGCGCTCAAGTGCTGCCCCAGACAGGGGCCGTACACGCACTGGCCGCTGTCGGCGAGGAACTGCGCGCCGTGGGCGTAACAGATGATTCGCTGGCCGTCAGCGCTCAAGTAGCGGTCCTTGCGATACGGCAAGGGCACGTCCAGGTGCGGGCAACGGTTGCGGTAGAGCCGCACCTGCCCCTGGTGGCGCAGACCGAACAGGCTGTCGGCGCCGCCATGCAGCGGGTCGAAGCCCTTTGACTGGCCTTCCAGCAGCTCGTCGGGGCGGCACAGCTTGAGCCAGGGCTCCACGCTTGCCACCCGGCTCACCCCTGCTTTGGCGGTGGTCCGCCGGGGGCCCATTTGTCCCGGGAGTTGAACAGGAACAGCTGCGAGTTATCCGCCGACATCGGCGCCTGGCGTGCGGCCCAAGCGTCGTCATGCTTGTCCATGTCGGCGTCGTATTCGATGTGGCAACCCAGCGGGCTGTTGAAGTACCAGAACCAGTTGGAACCGAACAGATGACGGCCCGGGCCCCAGAAGCTGGTCCAGCCGTTCTGCTCGAACCGCCGCCCTGCCAGCAGCACTTCGGTGCCGCTGCCCATGTGGAACGTGAAGTGCTCGCAGCCCTTCATGTGCGGCGGGGTCTGGATCATGAACAGGCAGTGGTGATCGTCCGAACCGCTGGGGCGCATAAAGGGCCCGACGCCGATAAAGGTGTCGGTGGTCTTGAAGCCCAGGCGCTCGGCGTAGAAGGCTTCGGCCTTGGCCGAGTCGGGCACGAAATACACCACGTGGGACAGGGTGCGCGGCACGGCTGCCATATCGAGGCTGATGCCGGCCTGGTTCAGTGGCCGCTGGGGCGCGCTGCCCGGGGCGTTGGTCAGGTCCGCCGGGGCGCTGTAGGGGCGGCGCACGCTGACCTGGAAGGCGATGGCAAAACCCATGTCGTCGACACTGTGCAAGGCGCCCTGCTCGTCCCAGGTCACGGCACGGTCACGGGCCAGTTCCTGACCGATGGCGTCGAGGGTCGCGGCGTCGGCCACGCCGTACACGGTCTCACGCAGGGACGGTGCCGGGCCGATGGCCGGCGGCAACTGCGGATGGTCGGCCGGACGGATGATGATCGCCGTGCCGTCGAGGGCTTCGAAACGCCCGCCCTGCGGGTCCAGCGCTACCGGCGTCAAGCCGTAGTCCCGCAGGCAATCGCTGCAGGCCTGGATGTCATCGACGCCAAACACCAGCGCGTCAAGGCCAAGGATATTCATGGCAAACCACTCCATTGTCATTATGTGACGCAGGCCGCGCGCTTCTGGACGAAACCGGGGCGCCGGGCTGCGCTGGTGGTGCCGGACAGCGCAAATGTCTGGTCGGCTGGCGCCAGAGATTGCCGCCGGCCCGCGGCCCTGACTAATCGCTTGTGGGGATGTGACGTATCGGCAAACGCAATACGTGGTGCAAACATCCAGCGCTCCGGGCGATGGCTGCTTCAGCCCGTCGTCCGAGCAATAAGGGGATTGACGCGGCGATGCCAACGCCGGAAGGTATCGACAAAATAAATACAACAAGCGATGAGCCTGCCATGCGTTTCAATCACCTCGACCTGAACCTCCTGGTGGCCCTGGATGTGCTGCTCGAAGAGCAAAACATCACCCGCGCCGCCGAACGCCTGCACCTGACCCAATCCGCCACCAGCGGTGTATTGGGCCGCCTGCGCACCTATTTCGAAGACGAGCTGCTGGTCCAGGTGGGGCGCAAGATGCAGCCCACGCCCTACGCCCTGGAGCTGGCCAAGCCGGTGCGCGAGGTGCTGCTGACGATCCAGTCGTCGATCACCGCCAAGCCGGTGTTCGACCCCGCCACCAGCAAGCGCCACTTTCGCCTGATCACCTCGGACTACCTGATCAGCGTGCTGTTTGCCCGGGTGATCCAGAAAATCCACCACCTGGCGCCCCTGATCACCTTCGAGATGCTCGGCCCCGGCGACAACTCCGGCGACCTGCTGGTGCGCGGCGAGGTGGACCTGATGATCGTGCCCGAGCGCTACATCATCGAAGGCCACCCGGCGCAATTGCTGTTCGAGGAAGAGCAGGTGTGCGTGGTGTGGAAAGACCACCCCCACGTCGGCGCCAGCCTGACCCTGGAGCAGTACATGGACATGGGGCATATCTCGGTGGGGTTCGGGCGCAACCGGCACCTGAGCATCGAGGACTGGTTCATGAACCAGTACGGCTTCAACCGCCGCCTGGAAGTCATCACCAACGACTTCAACACCCTGCCGCAACTGATCGTCGGCACCCAGCGCATCGCCACCATGCACCGGCGCCTGGCCGAGCTGTACGCCGAACACCTGCCGCTGCGCCTGCTGCCGGCACCGGTGAAGCTGCCGGTGATGCGCGAGCACATGCTCTGGCACCGCAGCATGGACGGCGACCCGATGCACCGCTGGCTGCGCGAGCGCATCAGCGAATTCACCCAGAGCCTGGACCAGCGCGTCGCCGCGTGAGTGAGGGCCGGGGCCGACAGGGTCCCGGCCTCGGCGTGTTCAGTCCGCGCAGCGGGTGGCGTGGAACGAGGCAATCTGCCATCCCTGCCGGCCCCGTACCCAGACCTGGGTGGCAAACCCCTCGGCCCTGATGCTCTGCTCGCCGCCGCGCTTGCACAGGGTGTTGCTCTGGGGGCCGGTCATCAGTGCCAGGTCCTCGCCATACAAGCGCACCTGCAAGTCGCCACGCTCGATAGCCAGGTAGCGCACCGCGCTGCGGGCGTACTCCAGGTAGTCGGCCTTGCCCTGCACCAGGCCGGTGGTGTGCACGTAGACCAGGTCATCGGCAAAAATTTCGGCGGCCAGGGCGTGGTCTTCTTCCACCAGCGCCCGGCGGCGCGCCTGCTCCCGCTCCAGCAGTTGTTGTTCGATCAGTTGAATGCTCATGGCAAGTTCCTTTTCGGGGCACCGTCGGACTGACGGCGGCACACCCTAGGCAAGCCGCCCCCGCCAGGAACAGTGACTAATCCCGATGCCTGGCATTGACCATCACGATGCCTGGGCCCAGCCCTTCCCCGCCCCTCGCCCGACCCTGTCGGCACGGGCCTTGGCCCCAGGTATCGACGCCGTCGATGGCCGGCCATCGATGCAATCTGCTGGTCGCCCCCCGCCCTTGCGCCCTAGCCTCGTGCCCCATTGCCCACAACAAGAAGACCGACCATGAGTAGCCTGCACCTGCACTGCCAGACCTTGTACGACGGCACCGGCCTGGACACCCGCCAGCAACAGACCCTGGTGATCGAGAATGGCCTGATCCGCCATGTCGGCCCCCGAGCCCAGGCCCCGGCGCCCCAACCCGGCGACCAGGTGATCGACAGCGGCGACGGTTTTGTCATGCCCGGCCTGGTGGACGTGCACACCCACCTGGCCTTCGGCAACGCCCAGAGCGAAGAAGACATCGACCTATGGACCAGCGACGAATTCCGCGCCCTGCGCGGCATGTTTTTCGCCCGCCATGTGCTGTCCGCCGGGGTCACCAGCATGGTCTGCCCCGGCGACAGCGGCCAGCTCAGCATCTCGGTGCGCAACGCCATCGCCGCCGGCATGTTCGAAGGCCCGCGCATCGCCGCCAGCAGCCGGGTCATCACCAACCGTCAGAGCCTCAACGACTGGTTTCCCAGTCGCATCGGCACCCCGGAGTACTTCACCGCACGCCTGGTCACCAGCCGCAGCGAAGCCCTGGCGGAAATCCGCACCCAGGCCAAGGACGGCGTGGACCTGATCAAGATCGCCATGGACGGTACCCACCGTCGGCCCAACGGCGAAATCATCGCCGCCTTCACCGCCGACGAAACCCGGGAAATGGTCGAGGAAGCCCACCGCCTGGGCTGCAAGGTGGCCACCCACGCCTACGGTCGCGAAGCGGTGATGTACGCCGCCCAGGCCGGCGTCGACCTGCTGTTCCATGGGTTCTACATGGACGATGCGTGCATCGAAGCCTTGCTGGAGGCCGGCACCATCCTCGCGCCCACCATGACCTTTCCGCAGAACACCGTGGACTTCTGCCAGCCCCATGACCCGGCCATCAGCACCGGTTACGCCGGCTACTGCGCGCGCACGCTGGAAGTGGGCTCGGCGGTGCTCAAACGGGCCAAGGCCGCCGGCGTGCCCTTTGCCTGCGGCAGCGACAGCGGCTTTGCCGTGACCCCTTACGGCGAATGGCACGCCCGGGAGCTGGAACTGCTGGTCAGCCGCCTCGGCTTCACCCCGGCCGAAGCCCTGTACGCCGCCACCGCCGTGGGTGCGCGCTGCATGCCCCGGGGCGAAACCCTGGGCAGCCTGGAAGTGGGCAAGCAGGCCGACTTGCTGATCCTCGACGGCTCGCCCCTGGAGGACATCCGCCTGCTTCAGGACCGCAGCAAGTTCAAGGCGGTGTACAAGGCCGGGCAACCGGTGAACCTGGAGCGCCAAGCCTACAACCCGAAACAGGTGTCGGACTTCAACAGCCTGAAATGGACCGACCTCTACACCCGCGACCGGGTCGCGGCCCTTGGCAAATGGAGCCTTTGAACATGACCTTGTATGCACTTGACCTGGACACCGCCACCCGCATCGCCCGCACCGCCATCACCAGCGCCCGGGAACTGGGCTTTCGCCCCCTGGCCGCCGCGGTGCTGGACCCGGCCGGCCATCCTCTGGCGGTGCTGCGCGACCCCGAGGCCAGCTTCCTGCGGCCACAGATCGCCACTGGCAAGGCCCGTGGCTGCCTGGGCATGGGCCTGGGTGGTCGTGAATTGGCGCGTCGGGCCCAGGCCATGCCGGCGTTCTTTTCCGCCATCAACAGCCTGACCGCAGGCGAAGTGATTCCAGTGGCCGGCGGCGTACTGATCCGCAATCAGGCGGGTGAGTTGCTGGGGGCCATCGGCATCAGTGGCGACACCTCGGACAATGACGAGCGCTGCGCCTTGCTGGCGATTGGCGAAGCCGGGCTGCTGGCCGACACTGGCGACCCTCAGGCGCCGGCGTGATCCAGACCCGCTGCCTGCTCCAGGAGCAACTGGCGGAACCAGACCAGGGCCGGATCGCGGTCCTGGTACGGGTGCCACTGCAGCACCTGCACGGCCTCGGGAAAGGCCAGGGGCGCCGGATGGATGCGCAGGCGATAACGCCGGGCCAGGGACTCGGCCTGGCGCCGAAACAGCGTGGCCACCCGACCACTGCCGACAATAAACGCCGGCATCAGGGCAAAGCTTTCCAAGGCCACCGCCACCTGCCGTTCGATGCCCAGCTCGGCCAGGTGGGCGGCGTCCAGGGCCAGGTTGCGGCCGTCGCTGAACTCGCGCACCACGTGCTCGGCCTGGCAATAGTCGGACAGGCTCAAGGCCTCGGCGTAGGGCGAATGCTCGGCGCAGACCACGCAGCAGAGCCGGTCGCGCAGCAGCGGCAATTGCGGGTACGCCGGATTGAGCCGGCCCTGGGGCACGATCAAGCAATCGCTGCGCCGGTACTCCAGGGCTTCGCTGACCACATCGCCGTCCCGGGGCATGGGCAAGTCGCGCAGGCTCAGGCGCATGCCCGGGGCGCGCCGTGCCAGCTCACGACTGACCGCTGGCATCAGCACCGCTGCGATGTAGTCGGAAGCCACCAGGGTCAGGCGCCGCTCACAGGAGGCCGGGTCAAAACCAGCGGGGGCATCGACAATCTCCCGGGTCAATGCCAAGGCCTCGCGCACCTTGGGCAACAGCGCCAGGCCCAGGGCCGTGGGCTGCAATTGGCGACCCACCGGGGCCAGCAGCGGGTCATTAAAATGCTCCCGCAGACGACCCAGGGCGGCGCTGGTCGCGGATTGCCCCAGGTGCAGGCGCTCGGCGGCGCGGCTGACGCTGCGCTCGCCCAGCAGCGCTTCCAGGGCCACCAACAGATTCAGATCCAGACGACGGTAACGCATGCACGGCTCCTGTCAGCCACGGCGCCTGGCGCGCACGTGACGCTGGCGAGGGTAAGCCCGGCAACGGGCCGCGACCAATCGCCATGGGCACTGCCTGGTATCGGGAAAAACCATGGCTGGCTGGCCGCCGGCCTATCGCCCGGCGCGATACCAGGCATCCGGACTCACGATTGGCTAAATGCCTGGGCGCTGCTTAACGTTCCCAGCATCACGCCTTCTGCCCTAATAAAAACCACAGGAAGAGAGAAACCATGTTCCGTTACTTCCCCACCAACTACGTCTGGAACCTGTCCGTCGACCTGGCCATTGAAATGGGCGCCAGGATGGGCGAAATCGAATCCATGTGCGCGCCCCTGCAAGAGGCCGCCAAGCAACCGGACGCCGCCGGCACCCAAGCCTTCCGGGAAACCTGGGAGAAGATGGCCGACAAACTCTGCGGCCTCGCCGAAGAGGACGAAAGCGCCGGCCGGCTGTTTTCCGCCGGCGAAAAATACAACCGCGCCGCCACCTACTACCTGACCTGCGAACGCCTCCAGGCCCACGGCGCCGCCGGACGCCTGGCGCTGTACCAACGCTTTTTGCAGACCTTCGCCCGGGGCCTCGAACTGACCGGGGAAAACTGCCAGCGGGTGGAAATCCCCTACGCCGGCAAAGTCATCAGCGGCCTCTATGTGCGGGCCGAAGGCGTCGAAGGCCCGGCGCCGATCCTGGTCCAGGTCAACGGCCTGGATTCCACCAAGGAAATGAAATACCGGGTCGGCCTGCCGATGTGGCTGGCCAAGCGGGGCGTGGCCTCGCTGATCATCGACCAGCCAGGCACTGGCGAGGCCTTGCGCCTGCACGGCCTGACCGCGCGCTTTGACAGCGAGCACTGGGCCAGCGTGGTGGTGGACTGGCTGGAAACCCGCAGCGACATCGATGCCAAGCGCATCGGCCTGGAAGGCGTGTCCCTGGGTGGCTACTACTGCCCACGGGCAGTGGCCTTCGAACCGCGCTTCGCCTGCGGCGTGGTGTGGGGCGCCAACCACGACTGGCGTGACGTGCAAAAACGTCGCCTGGAAAAGGAAGGCAGCTTCCCGGTGCCCCATTACTGGTCCCACGTGTGCTGGGTCTGGGGCGCCAAGGACATCGACGATTTCATGGCCCTGGCCGAGCAGGTGCACCTGGACGGCGTGCTGGATCGCATCCGCGTGCCCTTCCTGGTGACCCACGGCGAGCAGGATTCACAGATCCCGCTGAAGTGGGCCCATCGCACCTACGAGCAACTGGTCAACAGCCCCCGGCGCGAGCTGAAAATCTTCACCGAACGTGAAGGCGGCGTGCAGCACTCCAGCTTCGACAACAGCATCAATGCCGGCCACTACATCGCCGACTGGGTCGCCGAAGCCCTGGGCGGCAAGACCGCCTGATCGCCCGTCCCGGCGCCCAGCGCGGCGCCGGGGCAGGCCCCTTTCAATCGCCATGCCGCTCCACCGCCATGGGCATTAGCGCCCCATCGCCCTCGTGCCCTTCCTGGGGGCGCATTAGATGCCGTCACCCCCCGCCAATACGAAACAATGCGCTTTGCCGCGGTGCATTTGTGCGCCCTTGCTTTGGCGGCACGACGGTACATTGGAAAGACTCAGGTCCCGCAGAATGACCGGTATCACACGACCCTGGTTGCCCTGTCCCTCTGCCAACCATCAGGAGTTTTTCCATGACCCAAGCGCCTATCCGTACCCTGCAATTGGCCGGTTTCATGTTGCTGGGGCTAAGCGCTGCCAGTGCGCTGGCCGAAGACATTACCTTCGTCTCCCAAGGCGGTGCCTATCAGGAAGCCCAGAGCAAGGCGATCCTCGAACCGGCAGCGAAGAAGCTCGGCCTGACCTTGAAGCAGGACAGTTCGCCCAAGGCTTACCCGATTATCAAGACCCAGGTGGAAAGCGGAAAAGTCAGCTGGGACGTGGTGGATTTGCCCACGGGCGATTGCATCCGCGGCGAGCAGGAAGGCCTGTTCGAGAAGCTCGACCTGGCGCTGATTCCCAACGCCGTCCAGTTGCCCGCCGAGTTGAAGGACGACTACAGCGTCGGCTACATCAGTTACTCCACAGTGATGGCTTATCGCACCGACGCCTTCAAGGGCGACAAGGTGCCGAAGACCTGGGCCGATTTCTGGGACACGGAAACGTTTCCCGGCCAGCGCTCCCTGCGCAACCTGCCGCGCCCGACCCTGGAAATTGCCCTGATGGCCGACGGCGTGCCGCCCGACCAGCTGTACCCGCTGGACGTCGAGCGGGCATTCAAGAAGCTGGAACAGATCAAGCCCCATATCGCCACCTGGTGGACCTCCGGCGGCCAGTCCGCGCAGTTGATCAGCGACGGTGAGGTGGACCTGATCCAGGCCTGGAACGGTCGCATCAGCGCGGTCCAGGCCGACGGTGCGCCGGTGGCTTTCGACTACAACCAGGGGGTGCTGGAAACCAATTCGCTGTGCGTGCTCAAGGGCTCGGCGCACAAGGTCGCAGCGATGAAGTTCGTCAACGAGGCGATCGACGCCAAGCTGCAGGCCGCCCTGCCGCTGATCATCGACTACGGCCCACTCAACCCAGAAGCGTTCAAGGTTGGCATGATCCCCGCCGAACGTGGGGCCAAGCTGCCCTCTTCCCCCGAGAACATCAGCCGTCAGGCGCTGCTGTCGTCCAAGTGGTGGGCCTCCGCCGAGGGCGTGAAAGCCGAAGAACGCTGGCTGGCCTTCGTGCAGAAGAAATAACCCGGCTACCGCCCCCGGCCCGCCCTTGGACACAAGGCCGCGCGCCGGGCGCAGGACATGCCGCCGGCCCTGGCAAATTCGCAATAAAGCACTTTACCGCCGCCTATTTGTAGGCGCTTGCTCCGTTGCCCTGGCCGTACAGTAGAAACATCGCCGGCCAAGGTGCCCCCCCCTGACAGCAACCCCCGAACAATAACGACCGGCTGCAACACGAACTCAGCACCTGCCCCTCTTTGCCAGCCCCTCTTTGGGAGTCCTCGCATGACCCGATTCCAGTACCCCACACGGCGGCCCACCGCAATCGTTCAAGCTCAGCGGACCGGCCCAGCCGGCCACGGAGGCCAGCATGTCTAACGCCTACCTGGCCAAATCCATGCCCGACGCCGGCGACGGCCCGCAACCGTCCGCCAGCAGCCTGCAAGCCATTGCCCGCGAGGAGCGCAAGGAAAACACCTCGATGCTGCTCCTGCTGGCCCCGGCCCTGGTGATGGTGGTGGTGTTGCTGATCCTGCCGCTGTGCTGGCTGGCCCTGCAGTCGGTGCAGACCGAGGAAGGCTTCTCCCTGGCCAACTACCTGCGGATCTTCCAGGAACGCATCTACTGGGACACCTTCAGCCTGACGTTCAAGATCAGTTTCATGGTCACCGTGCTGTCGATTTTCCTCGGTTTCCCCATTGCCTACGCCGCCTCGCGGCTCCAGGGTTTCTGGGCCAACCTGATCCTGATCTGCGTGATCATCCCGTTCTGGACCAGCGTGCTGGTGCGCTCCTACGCCTGGCTGGTGCTGTTGCAGCGTCGCGGCCTGGTCAACCAGACCCTGCTGGACCTGGGGATCATCGACCAGCCGCTGAACCTGATGCACAACACCACCGGCACGGTGATCGGCACCCTGCACGTGATGCTGCCGTTCATGGTCCTGCCCCTGTACTCGGTGATGCGCAAGATCCCCCAGGACCTGCTACAAGCCTCCGAAAGCCTCGGCGCCAAGCCGTTCTACACCTTCCGCCGAGTGTTCCTGCCCATGGCGGCGCCCGGGGTCATGGCCGGGTCGATCCTGGTGTTCGTGATCTGCCTGGGCTTCTTCATCACCCCGGAACTGCTGGGCGGCGGGCGCACCATCCTGGTGTCGATGCTGGTGCAACGCAACGTCGAGCTGTACCACGCCTGGGGCGCGGCCAGTGCCGTGGGCCTGGTGTTGCTGCTGGTGGTGTTCCTGATCTTCTGGGGCATCAACCGCTTTATTCCCATCGAACGCATTCTGGGAGCGCGCTGAATGAACTGGCTAGCCAACTTGCGGCGCGTGCGCCTGTCCCACCTGGCCTTCACCGTGCTGGTGGCAGCGATCCTGCTGTACCTGATCCTGCCGGTGCTGATCGTGGTGCCGATGTCGTTTTCCGAAGCGCGCTTCTTGCAGTTCCCGCCCAAGGAATGGTCCCTGCGCTGGTACGAGGCGTTCTTCACCAGTGCCGAGTGGATGTCGGCGGCGCGGGTCAGCCTGATCACCGCGCTGGTGACCACCCTGGTCAGCCTGCCGGTGGGCATGGCCGCGGCCTACGCCATCAACAGTTCCAGCCTGCGGGTGGTGCGCACCCTGCAAATCATCCTGCTGTTGCCGATGATGGTGCCGATCATCCTGATCGCCGCCGGGGTGTTTTTCGTCTACGCCCGGGTCGGCCTGATCAGCACCCTCAGCGGCCTGATCCTGGCGCACATCATGCTGGCCCTGCCCTACGTGATCATCGCCTTGCTGGCGGGCCTGCGGAACTTCGACATGTCTCAGGAAATGGTCGCCCGCAGCCTGGGCATGAACCGCTTCCGCGCCTTTATGGCGGTGACCCTGCCGCAGATCAAACCGAGCCTGGTCTCGGCCACCCTGTTCGCCTTTATCACCTCCCTGGATGAAACCGTGGTGGCGCTGTTTATCTCCGGCGGCGACAACCAGACCCTGACCAAGCGCATGTTCACCGCCTTGCGCGATGAGATCGACCCGACCATCGCCGCCATCAGTTCCCTGCTGATCCTGGCGTCCTTGCTGCTGGTGGTGATTGCCGGCCGCAACAAGCCTTCCTGAGTCGGCGGCCGTCACCGCGAGCCCTGTTCGCGGTGACGGCAGATCCTGCCGGCAAACGGCGCAATTGAGCAGCAACCACCCATTCCACAGGCCAGCTCGGCATCGGCCGCCGGCCGGCCTTTTTTACAATCGGTCCTATCGTCCGGACCTTCAAAAGCACTTTTTATTCAAGGGCAATTGCCATGTTAAAAAACACCCTGCGTGACCCTTCCCTGCTCGTCGAGCGCGCCTACGTCAACGGTGCCTGGATCGAGGCCGACGACGGCGCCACCCTCGCCGTGACCAACCCCGCCGACGGTAGCCTGATCGCCCGGGTACCGGCCCTGCAAGCCACCGAAACCCGGCGCGCCATTGAAGCCGCCGAGCAGCGTTTCGAGACCTGGCGCGAAGTGCCCGCAGCGGAGCGTGCACGGCTGCTGGAAACCTGGCACCGGCTGATCCTGGAGAACCAGGAAGACCTGGCCCTGATCATGACCGCCGAGCAAGGCAAACCCCTGAGTGAATCCCGTGGCGAGATCGGCTACGGCGCCACCTTCGTCAAATGGTTCGCTGAAGAAGCCCGGCGCATCTACGGCGACACCATCCCGGCACCCACTGCTGACCGCCGTATCCTGGTGATCAAGCAACCGGTGGGCGTGGTGGCGGCCATCACCCCGTGGAACTTCCCCAATGCCATGATCACCCGCAAGTGCGCACCGGCCCTGGCTGCCGGGTGCACGGTGCTGGTCAAACCCTCGGAGCTGACCCCGCTGTCGGCCCTGGCGTTGGCGGTGCTGGCCGAACGCGCCGGCATTCCGGCCGGGGTGTTCAACGTGCTCACCGGCTTGCCGGCCGGCGTCGGGGGCGAGATGACCGGCAACCCCTCGGTGCGCAAACTGTCGTTCACCGGCTCGACCCGGGTCGGCCAGTTGTTGATGAGCCAGTGCGCCAGCAGCATCAAGCGCCTGAGCCTGGAACTGGGGG
>NZ_JALQCX010000030.1:0-32919 GCF_023241665.1 Pseudomonas morbosilactucae
CCGTTGACCTCGTTGAGGATCACTGTGGCCGAACGGCCGCCCAGGTTAGGGTTGCCGAGGATGATCCCGCCGAGCTGGGTTTCCTGGGTGCGGCTCGTGGCGTTGTTGAGGATCACCCCCAGCGGGCCAACGTTGTAGTCGCTGAACTTGTTGTGGGACAGGCCGCCGCCATTGGGCTTGGCGATGTTGACAATGGGCACGCCATTGCCCGCCTGGCCGAGACGGGTGCCGCTGCCGTTGACCACGATGCCGTCGGCCATCACCCACAGCGGCTGCCAGAACATCAGGTTGGCCAGCATGAACGCCAGTCCGCGCTTCGGCAGGCCCCCAAAGGAATGCCGGGATTGCAGGGCAGCAGAAGGCTGGTGAGCCAGGAAGGCAAACTGACGAACGTCCATGTTGTGTATCTCAAGTGGAAATCGGGATTAGAGGAGCAGGTCCAAACGGAAATAAACCGGGGCTTCTTGTTCACTCAGGGCTCGGGGCCGCTCCAGTGAATGGGCAAAGGTCACGCTGACCGCCAAGTTCGCTCCACGGGCAAACATCTCGAGGGAGTCGCTGGAAACCCGGCCATGCTGCTCGGCGTTGTAGCGGTCATGGCGAATCGCGCCAACGTCATAGCCCAGACCAGTGCCGTACTGATTGAACAGCGGCCGTAGCCAGCCCCAGGTCACCGGGCGGCTCCAGCGCAAGTCGTTACGCCAGTAGTAGCCGCTGTCGCCATTGAGGCTCTGGTCCTTGTAGCCACGGATCGAGGACTGGCTGCCCAGGCTCATGCGCTGGGGGCTGAACAGCACATCCTCGCTGCGCTGGCCGGTGACCAGGCTGCTGAACACCAGGGACTCTTCCCACAGCTTGAATGGCTGCAGGTAGCTGGCGGTGGCGGTGTACTTGCGGTGGCGGGCATTGGCTTGGCGATTGCCGAAGCGGTCGCGCTGGTTCTCGCGCTGGGCATCGAAAGCGCCGATGCCGTCCTGCATCCCCAGGTCGAGGTTGAGGAAGGCACTGCCGATGCGTCGGCCGTGGTTGATGCCGAACTGCGCTTCGCTGAGGCGGTTGCTGCTGTTGCTCAGCTTGCTGTCTTCGATGTAGTTGTGGGTGCGCAGGTAGCTCAGGCCAGTATTGAGGGAGGTCTTGCTCAAGGCATCGCGGTGGATCACCCGCTCCAGGCGCAGTTGGTGGTTCTGGCTGTCGCCGGTCCGCTTGAAGGTAAAGCCCTGGGCCTGGGCCAGGGAGAGGTATTCACTCTGGCTGTAGCTGTAGCTGAGGTTCCACCAGCCAAACGGCAGGTTGTAATAGAGCATGGCGTTGCGCGAGGTTTTCTGGTGGTCGCTGAGGGCGTCGTGGCCACCGCGCAGCACCAACTGGTCAGCCAGGCCCAAGGGGCTGTCCCATTCGAAAGCGCTACCCCACTGCTGTTCGCCGGTGCTTTTCTGCCCCTCGTTGCTGCGAGACAAGCCCACACGCCAGGGCTTTTGCGGGGTATTTTTGACTAGCACTTCACTGCCGCCCACGGCCTTCCCCGGGGCCAATTCCATCTGTGCCTGGTTCGACGGCAAGCGGTTGAGCTGGTCGACCATCTGCTCGATCTGTCGCAGGTTGAGCCACTGCCCGGCACTGCCGGGGAACGCCATGTTCAGTTCGCGGGCAGTAAGCTTGCTGTCCACAGCCGCCCTCAGGCCTTCGAGCTTGCCTTCCACCACCCGCACTTGCAGATGGCCGCTAGAGAGATCCTGCTGCGGCAGGTAGGCACGGCTGGTGACCAGGCCCTTTTCGATGTAACGGTGCGTGATGACCTTGAGCAGCTCGTTAAGCTGGGCCACCCCCAGGCACTGACCGATGTAGGGCCTGAGCAAGCGATCACTCTCGGCGGCGGACAAGGCGTCGGCGCCGTTGAGCCGGATGCTTTTGATCGGGAAGCAGCGGCTGTCGGATGGGGCTGTTGGCGCCACGGGGGCGACGCTCTTGCCGGGCAGGTCCTTGAGTTCTTCAAGGCGGCGTTGCTGCTCTTCCAACAGTCGGATCTGACGATCGCGGATCAGGTCCTGGTCGCCAGGGTTGAAAGCCGGTGCGGGCAAGGGGGCGGCAAACACCACGGACAGTGGGCTGGCCAACAGCAGGCAAGACAAGGCAAAGCACAACCTCATCCTGAGGGTGGAAAGCAACATAGTCGGTCCTTCGAAAGAGTGCCGGAATGGAGACCAGACAAGCGATGCAGATGGACCAAACTCTGAGCGTCGGGTCAGCACAAGACTCCCCGACAAACTGCGCTACCCCAGACTGTTGACCCTTCAGCGGCTGTCGATACTAGGTTCGCCCGAGCCGCCAACACATAAGGCACTTCTGAATTTCCAGAAAAAACGCTCGATAGCGTCCGGGGCTGCACGACTCCGTTCGCGACATCCAACTGAACTTTCCCCCGCTCTCCCTCCTCAACCTCGTAACAGCCCGATCCGCCTCATGAGTCCTCGCCATGAAAACGTTCAGCCCCCTGATCCTCGCCAGCACCTTACTGTTTGCCCTGCCCGCCTGGGCCTGCACGCCCGAAGAGGCCACCGCCAAGCGCGAGCAACTGGCCCAGGTGGTGAGCAATCTGACTGAGCAGAACCCGACCAAGGCCAAGGAGATCAACGACGAGTTGCAGAAAATGGACTTGAGCACCGCCAGCAAGGACCTGCCGGACAAGTGCCAACTGATCGACCAGCGTCTTAAGGAATTGAAAAGCGCCGAGAAAAAAGCCGATAGCTGAATGCAAAAAACCCGGAACAGGTCCGGGTTCTTCGTGGATTGCGCTAGCGGCTTAGTCGGCGGCCGGTGCTTCCGGCTTGCGGCGCTTGAGCGGCGCCATGCCGTCTTTGCTGACCAGGGCCGGTACTTCGGCTTTTGGCCGGTTAGCGGTTTTACGCTTGGTCGGCCCCTTGGCTGCAGTCTTTTTCTTGTCGCCCTTGGCGTCGGTCTTTTTCTTCTTCACGCCAACGGCCTTGCCCGACGCCTTGACCTTCTTCGGTCCGCCGTAGGTGCCTTTGACTTCCTTGATGGTACGGCGCTCGAAGCTTTGCTTCAGGTAGCGCTCGATGCTCGACATCAGGTTCCAGTCGCCGTGGCAGATCAGCGAGATGGCCAGACCATCGTTGCCGGCACGGCCGGTGCGACCGATGCGGTGCACGTATTCATCGCCGCTGCGTGGCATGTCGAAGTTGATCACCAGGTCCAGGCCGTCGACGTCCAAGCCGCGAGCCGCGACGTCGGTGGCGACGAGGATTTTCACCCCACCCTGCTTCAGACGGTCGATGGCCAGTTTGCGGTCTTTCTGGTCCTTCTCACCGTGCAAGACAAACGCCTTGTACTCCTGCGCCACCAGGCGACCATAAATGCGGTCGGCCATGGCCCGGGTGTTGGTGAAGACGATGGCCTTCTGGTAGGTCTCGTTGGCCAACAGCCAATTGACGATCTGCTCTTTGTGCTGGTTGTGGTCGGCCGTGATGATTTGCTGGCGCGTGGTGCTGTTCAGCTGGCTGACCGCGTTGAGTTGCAAGTGCTCGGGGTTATTGAGGACCTTGGCGATCATCTCGCGCAACCCCGAACCGCCGGTGGTGGCAGAGAACAGCATGGTTTGCTGGCGGTTGGTGCACTCATCCACCAGGCGCTGCACGTCTTCGGCAAAGCCCATGTCGAGCATGCGGTCGGCTTCGTCGAGCACCAGCACTTCGACTTCCTTGAGGTCGAGGTTGCCGGCGTTGAGTTGCTCGATCATCCGGCCCGGGGTGCCGATCAGAATATCCGGCACCTTGCGCAGCATGGCAGCCTGGACCTTGAAGTCTTCACCGCCAGTGATCAGGCCGGACTTGATGAACGTGAACTGGGAGAAGCGCTCCACTTCCTTCAGGGTCTGCTGAGCCAGTTCGCGGGTCGGCAGCAAGATCAGGGTCTTGATGCTGACGCGGACCTTGGCCGGGCCGATCAGGCGATTGAGAATCGGCAGGACAAAGGCGGCGGTCTTGCCGCTGCCTGTCTGTGCCGTCACCCGCAGGTCACGCCCTTGAAGCGCGAGCGGGATAGCCGCTGCTTGCACAGGCGTAGGCTCGACAAATTTAAGCTCGGCCACGGCTTTGAGCAGGCGTTCGTGCAGGGCGAATTGGGAAAACACGGGTGCTACCTCGAAGATATGCAAAAAAACAGCTGCATAGGGTAACGGTTTCGAGCGCCAAGGCCGAGTTTCTTTATACAAACGGCAGCAAAGATTGGCTTTTTTGTTAGCCGATCTGTCCACAAGCGTAACTTTGACCGGCTTAAATGCTCTAATCGTTCCCTTTCCGCCTCACAGAAGAATCGTTTTAGCCCATGGATTTCAAACAGCTCTGGCTCAACGCCCAAGACCTTTGGGGTGCCCTCGACCAGCACCCGCTCCTGCATTCAGGCCTGGCCCTGCTGCTTCTGTTGGTGGTGGCCCTGGTGCTGGGCCGGGTAGCGCGCTACATCACCTTGCACACGGTCAAGCTCCTCGGTCGCCAGCCGGCGCTGCACTGGCTCAATGATCTGCGCCAGAACAAGGTGTTCCATCGCCTGGCCCAGATGACCCCGTCCCTGGTGATCCAGTTCGGCCTGCACCTGGTGCCGGAGCTGAGCAAGACCAGCCAGGTGTTCCTCGGCAACGTGGCCCTGGCCTTCACCATCCTGTTCCAGGTCCTGGCCCTGAGCGCCCTGCTCAACGCCTTGCTGGACATCTACGCGCGCACCGAACACGCCCGTACCCGCTCGATCAAAGGCTATGTGCAACTCGCGAAGATGGTGCTGTTCGTGTTTGGCGCGATCATCATCGTCGCCACCCTGATCGACCGCTCGCCGCTGTTGCTGCTGTCAGGCCTGGGCGCCATGTCGGCGGTGATCCTGTTGGTCTACAAGGACACCCTGCTGTCCTTCGTCGCCAGCGTGCAACTGACCAGCAACGACATGCTGCGGGTCGGCGACTGGATCGAAATGCCGCAAGTGGGCGCCGACGGCGACGTGGTGGACATCACCTTGCACACGGTCAAGGTGCAGAACTTCGACAAGACCATCGTCTCCATCCCCACCTGGCGCCTGATGTCCGAGTCGTTCAAGAACTGGCGCGGCATGCAGCAGTCCGGCGGCCGACGGATCAAACGCAGCCTGTTTATCGACGCCAGCGGCGTGCGCTTCCTGAATGACGAAGAAGAAGCCCGCCTGAGCAAGGTGCACTTGCTGACCGACTACATCAGCCGCAAACAGGCCGAGCTGAAAAGCTGGAACGAGGCCCAGGGCAATGTCGCGGCCATGTCGGCCAACCGGCGGCGCATGACCAATATCGGCACCTTCCGCGCCTATGCCTTGGCGTACCTGAAGAGCCACGCGGAGATCCAGCCGAACATGACCTGCATGGTGCGGCAGATGCAGACCACGGCCCAGGGCATCCCCCTGGAGATCTATTGCTTCACCCGCACCACCGTCTGGGCCGATTACGAGCGGATCCAGGGGGATATCTTCGACTACCTGCTGGCGGTGATGCCGGAGTTCGGCCTGAGCCTGTACCAACAACCCAGCGGCACCGACCTGCGCGCCGGGCTGCTGCCCGCCGTGCTGGGCGCCAGCCATATTCCCCCGATCGAAAAACAAGCCCTGTAGGAGCTGGCTTGCCAGCGATGGCGTCATCCGATTCGGTGCAAGGCTTTCGGCCCCCATCGCCGGCAAGCCGGCTCCTACAAGATGGCGTCATCAGGTCCGGCGAATGGCTGGCGGTTCCTGCGTGCCGCGCCGGCTGATCCACACCGCACCCAGGATCACCAGCCCGCCCAGGAACAGCCGCCCCAGGTCTTCATGCTGGTTCCAGATCAACAGGTTGATCAGCAGCCCCACCGGTACATGCAGGTTGTTCATCACCGCTAGGGTGGCGCCGGTCACTAGGCACGCGCCCTTGTTCCACCAGTACATACCCAACGCCGTGGACACCAGCCCGAGAAACAGCAGCACGGCCCATTGCAGCGGCGCGTCCGGCAGAAAGTTGGCCTTGCCGAATAGCAGGAACGCCGGCAATACCACCAACAAAGCTCCCAGGTAGAAGTAGCCGAAACGCCGGTAATGGGGCAGGTCACTCGGGTAGCGGGCCACCAGGTGCTTGTACATCACCTGCCCCGCGGCGTAAGTGAAGTTGGCCAGTTGCAGCAGCAAGAAGCCCATGAAGAAGTCCGGGTTGATGCTGTCGTAGCGAATCACCATCGCTCCCGCCACCGCCACCAGTGCCGCCACGAGCCCCCAGGGGTTGAAGCGCCGGTTCAGGGCGTCTTCGATCAGGGTCACGTGCAGCGGCGTGAGGATGGTGAACAGCAGCACTTCCGGAACCGTCAGCACCCGGAAGCTCAGGTACAGGCAGACGTAGGTCACGCCGAACTGCAAGGCACCGATCAATAACAGCCTGCGCATAAACGCCGGTTCAACCCGGCGCCAGCGGGTCAGGGGAATGAACACCAGCCCCGCCAGCAGTACCCGCACCAGCACGGCGAAGTAACTGTCGACATGACCGGCCAGGTACTCGCCGATCAAACTGAAGGAAAACGCCTGGATCAGCGTGACAAAAAGTAGATAGCCCATGCTCGCCTCGTCTTGAATGGCGGCGACGATAGCGGTTTTGCCGGCTGGGGTGAAATGCCAGGCAAAAAAAAGCCCGATCTCGCTAAGGCGTTCAATCGGGCGGGAGCACTCAGGAGCAAACAGTGCAAAGGGAGGTTCGATGCGCGAACCAGCTTGAAGGGGTTACGCGGGAGTCACTTAAACATGGGGCGATTATCTGACGATTAACGCCTCAGGCGACCGAGGCCAGCTTGGCGTTGGCCTGGTTCAAGCCCTTTTCCTGGAAGTCGCCCCCCAGGTTCATGCCTTCGGCGTGGATGAACTGCACGTCGTGGATGCCGACAAAGCCCATGACCTGGCGCAGGTAGGGTTCCTGGTGATCGGCGCTGCTGCCGGCGTAGATACCGCCGCGGGCGGTCAGCACATAGGCACGTTTGCCGGTGAGCAGGCCTTGAGGGCCGGTTTCGGTGTACTTGAAGGTCACCCCGGCACGCAACACATGGTCGAGCCAGGCCTTGAGGGTGCTGGGGATGGCGAAGTTGTACATAGGCGCGGCCAGCACCAGTACATCGGCGGCCAGCAACTCATCGGTCAATTCGTTGGAACGCTGCAACGACGCCTGCTCGCTGTCGTTACGCTGCTCGGCGGGCTTCATCCAGCCACCCAGCAAGTCGGCATCCAGGTGCGGCACCGGCTGCGCCGCCAGGTCACGCACGGTGATCTGATCCGCCGGGTGCGCGGCTTGCCACTGCTGGATAAAGGTCTGGGTCAGTTGACGGGAAACGGAACCTTGCTGGCGGGCACTGCTTTCAATGATCAGGACGCGGGACATGGGGTGGAGCCTCCATCGGTGGATGCCTAAGTCGATGGGGCGCAGATTAAACAGAGTGATATCGATGAAAAAGCGCAAATAACTGCTACAACCAATCAATAAATTCGTTTATAAGCGGAGCATGCCCAGCCAGGCTGCCCCACTTCGATTATTTGGGAGTGCAAGTCAGGGTCAGGCGCAGCTTGAGAATGCTGCGGTTGAATTTAGCCGTGACGTTTTTGCTCTGCCCGGCAGGGACTTCCACTTTGCGCGTACGCGGCGCCTCGGGCCCATTGCGAAACACCACGCTGCACAGCGCATCGGTCTTGCCGAAGTTGTTGATCTGCATGGAGCCGATATCGGCGTCGGTGTCGAAGGCGGTGTAGTCGATGCTCAAGCCGTTGAGCTGTTTCTCGACATCAATCGGATAGGCCATCGCGCTCAAGGGCAGCAGGGCCAATACGGCACAACAGAATTTTCTCATTCGGCAGTCTCCAATAAGGAGCGCCAGCTTAGGACAAGAGGAGCCCCTCATGAAAGCGCCCCGCGTGACCCTCGATCAATGGCGCACCCTGCAAGCCGTGGTCGACCACGGTGGCTTCGCCCAAGCGGCAGAAGCGCTGCACCGCTCACAATCCTCGGTGAGCTACACCGTGGCCCGCATGCAAGATCAGCTGGGCGTGCCCCTGCTGCGTATCGACGGGCGCAAGGCCGTGCTTACCGAAGCCGGCGGGGTGCTGCTGCGGCGCTCCCGACAACTGGTGAAACAGGCCAGCCAACTGGAAGACTTGGCCCACCACATGGAGCAAGGCTGGGAGGCCGAAGTGCGCCTGGTGGTGGATGCGGCCTACCCCAATGCGCGCCTGGTACGCGCCCTGACCGCCTTCATGCCGCAAAGCCGTGGCTGCCGCGTGCGCCTGCGCGAAGAGGTGCTGTCGGGCGTTGAAGAGGTGCTGATGGAAGGCGTGGCCGACCTGGCCATCAGCGGTTTCAGCATTCCCGGCTACCTGGGCACGGAGATGAGCGCCGTTGAGTTTGTCGCTGTGGCCCACCCGGAGCATGCCCTGCATCGCCTGAACCGTGAGCTGAACTTCCAGGATCTGGAAAGCCAGTTGCAAGTGGTGATTCGCGACTCCGGCCGCCAGCAGCCACGGGACGTCGGCTGGCTCGGCGCCGAACAGCGCTGGACCGTGGGCAGCCTGGCCACCGCCTCGACCTTCGTCAGCAGCGGCCTGGGCTTTGCCTGGCTGCCGCGCCACCTGATCGAACGGGAACTGCGCGAAGGCGTGCTCAAGGTGCTACCCATGGATCAGGGCGGCAGCCGCCACCCGACCTTCTACCTTTACTCCAACAAGGACAAACCCTTGGGCCCGGCCACGCAGATTCTTGTCGAACTGTTGCGCACCTTCGACACCGCGCCCCTGGATGCGCCTTTCGCCGCCCCCGCGCAGGCCTGATCCCCCGACCGAACAGGAGTTCCGCCATGGCCTATTTCGAACATGAAGGTTGCACCCTGCACTATGAGGAATATGGCCAAGGCACGCCGTTGCTGCTGGTCCACGGCCTGGGCTCCAGCACCCTGGACTGGGAAAAACAGATCGCCGACCTCGCGCCCCACTACCGGCTGATCGTGCCGGACGTGCGCGGCCACGGGCGCTCCGACAAACCTCGGGAGCGCTACAGCATCCCGGGGTTCAGCGCCGACATGGTGGCCTTGATCGAACACCTGAACCTGGGGCCTGTGCATTTTGTCGGGTTGTCCATGGGCGGCATGATCGGGTTCCAACTGGCGGTGGATCAGCCCCACTTGCTCAAGAGCCTGTGCATCGTCAACAGCGCGCCCGAGGTCAAGGTGCGCAACGCCAAGGACGTTGGCCAGTGGTTCAAGCGCTGGAGCCTGGCCCGGCTGCTGAGCCTGAGCACCCTAGGCAAGGCCCTGGGCAACAACCTGTTTCCCAAACCCGAACAGGCCGAGCTGCGGCAAAAAATGGCCGAACGCTGGGCAAAAAACGACAAACGTGCTTATCTCGCCAGCTTCGACGCCATTGTCGGCTGGGGGGTGCAGGAACGACTGTCACGCGTCACCTGTCCAACCCTGATCGTCAGCGCCGACCGCGACTACACGCCGGTGGCGCTGAAACAGGCTTACGTCAAACAACTGCCCAATGCGCGGCTGGTGGTGATCGAAGACTCGCGTCACGCCACGCCGCTGGACCAGCCGCACCGCTTCAATCAAACCCTGCTCGAATTTTTAACCACAGTCGACACCACTACCCAGGATCACTGACCCATGCTGAAAAAACTCGCCCTCGTCGCCGGCTCCGTACTCTTCGCCGCCAACCTGATGGCCGCCCAACCGGCCAAGGCTCCTCACGTGCTGCTGGAAACCAGCTTCGGCAAGATCGAAATCGAACTGGACCCGGTCAAGGCACCGATCTCCAGCAAGAACTTCCTCGACTACGTCGACAGCGGTTTCTACACCAACACCATCTTCCACCGGGTGATCCCGGGCTTCATGGTCCAGGGCGGTGGTTTCACTGCGCAGATGGTGCAGAAAGAGACCCGCGACCCGATCAAGAACGAAGCCAGCAACGGCCTGCATAACGTGCGCGGCACCCTGTCCATGGCCCGCACCTCAAACCCCAACTCGGCCACCAGTCAGTTCTTTATCAACGTGGCCGACAACGCCTTCCTCGACCCCGGCCGCGATGCCGGTTACGCCGTGTTCGCCAAAGTGGTGAACGGCATGGACGTGGTCGACCAGATCGTCAATTCCCAGACCACCACCAAGCAAGGCATGCAGAACGTGCCGGTGGACCCGGTACTGATCAAGTCGGCCAAGCGCATCGACTAACAGCGTGCCGGGAGTCACGACGGGGGGCTGGCTCAGCGCCCCGTTCGCCCACTGAACAGGAGAGCCCGCCACGCGGGCGTCAGACCCAATGCTCTATCGTCGTTTTGAACAACTGATCAATATTTTCCGCGACGCCCCCACCGCCGCACCGCCCACCCAGGTTCTCCCCTTCTACCTCTATTACATCCGCCAAGTGTGGCCGAGCTTCGTTGCCCTGCTGGTGGTCGGCCTGTTCGTCGCGCTGATCGAAGTGTCGCTGTTAAGCTACCTGAGCACCCTGATCGACCTGGCCCAGGGCACGCCCAGCACCGACATCTTCAAGACCCACGGCCTCGAACTGGCCTGGATGGCCGTGGTCGCCCTGCTGTTCCGCCCCTTGTTCGTCGGCCTGCACGACCTGCTGGTGCACCAGACCATCAGCCCCGGCATGACCAGCCTGATTCGCTGGCAAAACCACAGCTACGTGCTCAAGCAGAGCCTGAATTTCTTCCAGAACGACTTCGCCGGGCGCATCGCCCAACGCATCATGCAGACCGGCAATTCCCTGCGCGACTCCGCGGTGCAGGCAGTGGACGCCCTGTGGCACGTATTGATCTACGCCCTCAGCGCCCTGGTGCTGTTCGCCGAAGCCGACTGGCGCCTGATGATCCCGCTGCTGATCTGGATCGTCGGCTACGTCGCCGCGCTCTGGTACTTCGTACCCCGGGTCAAGGAACGCTCGGTGGTCTCGTCCGATGCCAACTCCAAGCTGGTGGGGCGGATCGTCGACGGCTACACCAACATCACCACCCTGAAGCTCTTCGCCCACACCCACTTCGAGCAGAACTACGCCCGCGAGGCAATCGCCGAACAGACCGAGAAAAACCAGCTGGCCGGTCGCGTGATCACCAGCATGGACGTGGTCATCACCAGCATGAACGGCCTGCTGATCGTCGGCACCACGGGCCTGGCCCTGTGGCTCTGGAGCCAATCGCTGATTTCCGTGGGGGCCATCGCCCTGGCCACCGGCCTGGTGATCCGTATCGTCAACATGTCCGGTTGGATCATGTGGGTGGTCAACGGCATCTTCGAAAACATCGGCATGGTCCAGGACGGCCTGCAGACCATCGCCCAGCCCCTGAGCGTCACTGACCGCGAACAGGCTCCGCGCCTGGCCGTGAGCCAGGGCGAGGTGCGTTTCGAACAGGTGGACTTCCACTACGGGAAACGCTCCGGGGTCATCAGCGGCCTCAACCTGACCATCAAGCCCGGGGAAAAGATCGGCCTGATCGGTCCTTCCGGCGCGGGCAAGTCGACCCTGGTCAACCTGCTGCTGCGCCTCTATGACCTGCAGGGCGGGAAGATCCTGATCGACGGGCAGAACATCGCCGAAGTGACCCAGGAAAGCCTGCGCGAACGCATCGGCATGATCACCCAGGACACTTCGCTGCTGCACCGTTCGATCCGCGACAACCTGCTCTACGGCCGTCCGGACGCCACCGACGAGGAACTCTGGGAAGCGGTGCGCAAGGCCCGGGCCGACGAGTTCATCCCGCTGCTTTCCGACGCCCAGGGCCGTAGCGGTTTCGACGCCCATGTCGGCGAACGCGGGGTCAAGCTGTCCGGCGGCCAGCGTCAGCGCATTGCGATTGCCCGGGTGCTGCTCAAGGACGCGCCGATCCTGATCATGGACGAAGCCACCTCAGCGCTGGACTCGGAAGTGGAAGCCGCCATTCAGGAGAGCCTGGAAACCCTGATGCAGGGCAAGACGGTGATCGCCATTGCGCACCGCCTGTCCACCATCGCCCGCATGGACCGCTTGGTGGTTCTGGAACATGGACGCATCGCCGAAACCGGCAGCCACTCCGAACTGCTGGCCCAGGGCGGCCTGTATGCGCGGCTGTGGCAGCACCAGACCGGCGGGTTTGTCGGCATCGACTGAAGCTATCTGAACGGCACCAGGCTCCGGCGAGAACCACCGCGCCGGGGTCAGGCCTGCCGATAGGGCAGCGCCGTACGCGCCTCTTCGGCGTACGCCAGCACCCCGACGCGCTCCTGTTCGAGGAAGTCCGCCACCGCCGCCTTGAGCCCCGGATGGCGCAGGTAATGCCAGGAATGGGTGATCACCGGCTCAAAGCCGCGAATCAGCTTGTGCTCGCCCTGGGCCCCGGCATCGAAACGTTGCAGCCCCTGGGCGATGGCGTAGTCCATGCCCTGGTAGAAGCAGGTCTCGAAATGCAGGCGGTCGAACTCCGCCAGGCAGCCCCAGTAACGCCCATAAAAACTGCCACCACCCACCAGGCTGAAAGCCATGGCCACCGGGCGCCCGCCCTGTTTGGCCAGGACCACCCGAATCGCCTCGGGCATGCGCTCGGCCAGCAGGCTGAAAAACGCTCGGGTCAGGTACGGTGCCTGACGTCGCACCGCGTAGGTGTTGGCGTAGCAGGCATAGACAAAATCCCACTGCGCCTGGCTCAGCTCATGGCCGTGCAGCCACTCGAAATCGATCCCCTGCCCCGCCACCTGTTCGCGCTCCTTGCGCATCTGCTTGCGCTTGCGCGAACTCAGCACATCGAGGAAATCCTGAAAGTCCCGGTAGCCCCGGTTCTGCCAATGAAACTGACAGCCAAAACGCTGCAGCCAGCCCGCCTCTGGCTGTTGCGCCAGGGCGAGGTCGGTGAAGGGGTCGGTGAAGTTGATATGGGCACTGGAAAGCCCTTCGATCTCCAGGTAGCCCGGCAGGCTTTTCAGCAACTCGACGCCGTCCGCCTGGGTCGCCGCCAACAGGCGCGGCCCACTGACCGGGCTGAATGGCACCGCCGTCAGCAGCTTGGGGTAATAGTCGATGCCGGCCCGGGCACAGGCATCGGCCCAGCCATGATCGAAGACGTACTCGCCATAGGAATGCCATTTGCGATAACTGGGCAAGGCCGCCAACAGACGACCGTCTTCCACATGCAGCAGATGCTCGGCTTGCCAACCGGACTGCGGGCCCAGGCTGCCGCTGTCTTCCAGGGCACTGAGAAAGGCATGCCGCAAAAACGGCTGCCCATCCGTCACCAGCGCGTCCCATTGCAACGGGTCGACGGCAGACAGACTGTTCAAGGATTGAAGCGGCATCGCGTTCCCCGGTATGCATGGCCCACAAACCCGGGGGAGTATCGCCCATCGCCGAAAGCCCTGAAATAGAAACCGCACCTTTGCATCCACGGTCTTGGTTGCAGGCAAAAAAAAGCCCCGCCGAAGCGGGGCTGAAACGAGAGGAGCTATAACGGATGAGAAAGAGCTCTGGATCGGTGTTGCGCTGTTTTAGAACACGTACTGGGCACGCAGGACGAAACCGTCGCCGCTGTCATCGCCAGTACGGCGTGCCGGAGTAGCACCTGCGGCTGCAGTGGCGTTGGTCACGTTGTCGGTCTTGGCCTTGATGTAAGTAGCGGAGATTTTCACCGCTTCGTTGGCGTACCAGTTCACACCCAGGTTGTGCACCTTGACTTCGGCATCGCCGACATCGCGGGTCAGGCTGGCGGTGGTCACGTTATCGTCTTCGACGGTCAGGCTGTCGTAGCGATAGAACAGTTCCCAGGCGCCGATGGCTTTGTTGGACGGCTTGATGGCGTCGAACTTGCCGACTTTATAACCGCGAGCCTCGCCGGTCAGGGTGTAGGCGCCCTGAACATAGAAACCATGACCCTTGATGTCTTCAAAGGCGCTGTCGTCAGCCTTGGTCTTGCGGGTGATGTATTCACCCTGGATCGAGGCCGGGCCCATGGCGAAGGCGGCTTCCAAGCCCATTGCGGTGTCGCGGTCATAAGAACCGGCTGGCGAAGGTGATGCGCCGCCCAGCACCGGACGGTTGCCGTTGGTGCCGGCATCGTTGCCGCCCAGGGTATCGACGCCGCGCATGCCCATACGGGTGCGATAGCGAGAGTCGAACGCTGTATCGGAGACATCGCGGCTGGCGATGTTGATACCAAAGTGCAGCACGTTGCCGGCGTCGTGCATCGGCGCGAATACGAAGCGACCGTTGGCCTGCTTGATGCTGTTGCCGTCGGTGTCGTCGGTGTCTTTGCTGAACACACCGGCGGAGGCGTAGAACGAATCCGCGAAGGTGCTGGAGGCTTGCAGGCCCAGGCCGTTCTGATGGCTGTTGGCCCAGTCGATCATGTCGTAGGAGATGTTACGTTCTGGCGCCGTCACCCACTTGGAGCTGGTGGCTTTTTCCAGGCCGAAGTCCGGGTCAAGCGACCGACCTTGATCGACACCGGCTTGAAGCCGTTGTAGGCCAGGGACGCTTCGTCGAAGTAGCCGTTGTCGGCGTCGCCGGTGTTGTGGGAGAAGTCGTAGTTGATGGTGTACGCCCAGTCGGTGTAGAGCACACCGGACAATTCCAGGAAGGCGCGACGGAAATAGGCCGCATCAGCGGTGTCGCCGTTGCGGGTGTAGACACCGTCGAACTGGCTGTAGTCGGCTTGCAGGCGGCCACCGAGTTTGAAGCTGAACTCTTTGTCCGTGGTGGCGACCTCAAGGCCGCCCTTGGTTTTGACAACGATATCGGCGCCATCGGTGGTGACGGTGCCAGCGAAAGCCTGGGCGGTCACTGCCAGGGCCAGGGCGCTGGCGGCAAAACCGGCGAAGTGCTTACGGATCATCGAAGAATTCCCCTAATTGGTGGTCTGTAGCGTTGGAAAACACGCGGTTCAGGCCCGCTTGTGTTGGGAGGGAATCTTGGCGATGGGTTATGTCAGCGCGGTTGCTGATAGATAAAGATTTTATGACACGGGAACTTTTTTACTTCGAAAAGAAATAAGGCAAAAGGCCCGTACTAGAGGGGTTGCGCGGGGGATATCCGGGGATATTCTGACGGCAGCGTTGTTGATGGCTGGCCGGGCGGCCATCGATCTCGAGGCTATTGGCAGTCGTCGTGACGCTGAGCAGCCAGGCGTGCGGCCAACTCGTCGAGACCGGCCAAGGGCGGCTCGGGCAACACCCGCAAGGTGGCTTGCAGCACACGCATCTGGCGAATGAAGCGCCGGCAGTCGGGGCAGAGCAGCACGTGGTAACGCACCCTCAAGCGTTGGCGAAGGCTCAATTGGCCATCGAGGTAATCACTGGAGCACGCCACGTATTCCTGACAGGTCAGCATTGGCCGGTTTCCTCAAAGTGCTCCACGGTGGCAAAGACCTTCAACCGTGCGCGGTGCAACAGCACACGCACATTGGAGAGCGAAAGCTGCAGAAGATTACAGATCTCTTGCAACTCCAGCCCCTGGCGCTCACGCAGCAGCAAGACACTGCTTTGCAGATCCGACAGGCTCAACAGGGTACGTTCCAGGCACTCACGCAGCTCGCGCTCGGTGAGCAAGGCCTCGGGGTTGTCGTCATGCCAGGCCAGGGGCGCCACCCGCCAATGCCCGTCCGGGGAGAATCGCTCGTCACCGAGGGTACCGTGGGGCGCCGGCACATCGTCCAGCAGGACGTCCCGGCGTTGCTGTTTGTAGCGACTTTTCGCCGCGTTGGCGGTGATGGTCAGCAACCAGGTCTTGAGGCTTGAACGGCCCTCGAACTTCCCCAGATTGCGCACTACCGACAGCCAGGCATCCTGCACCACTTCATCGGCATGAGGCTGGCCGACGATGGCATAGGCCACCGCACGCATCGCCCCCTGGTAGGTGCTGACCAACTCTTTGTAAGCCTGCTGCTCACCCGCCAACAGGCGAGCGAGCAGCGGCGTATCGTCCGCTGCAGCCATCAATGCCTCGTCGCCACCTGTGGGTGTCGGCTGGCCGGCGATAAGGCCAGCCCCCTCGTCTCAGCGCTTGCGCAGCAGCACGCTACCGATGGAGTACCCGGCACCAAAGGAACTGAGCACCGCCAGCGAACCGCTTGGCAGGTCGTCCTGGTAGCTGTGGAAGGCAATCACCGAACCCGCCGAACTGGTGTTGGCGTAGCGATCGAGAATCACCGGGGCCTCTTCCACCGAGGCTTCGCGGCCCAGGAGTTTCTTGACGATCAGGTGGTTCATGCTGAGGTTGGCCTGGTGCAGCCAGAAGCGCTTCACGTCGGCAACGTTCAGTTGGTTTTCTTGCAAGTGGGTACCCACCAGCTCCGCCACCATCGGGCAGACGTCACGGAACACTTTGCGGCCTTCCTGGACGAAGAGTTTGTCCGGGGCGCCGATACCCTCTTCCGCCGCGCGGTTGAGGAAACCGAAGTTGTTGCGGATGTTGTTGGAGAACTTGGTCAGCAGCTTGGTGCTGACGATATCGAACTGGTAGGCCGAGGTGGCCAGGTCCGCGCGTTCGATGATCACGGCGGTGGCGGCGTCGCCGAAGATGAAGTGGCTGTCGCGGTCACGGAAATTCAAATGACCGGTGCAGACTTCCGGGTTGACCATCAGGATCGCCCGGGCCTGGCCCAACTGCACGCTGTTGCAGGCGGCCTGGATGCCGAAGGTGGCCGAGGAACAGGCCACGTTCATGTCGAAGCCAAAACCCTGGATGCCCAGGGCTTCCTGGACTTCGATAGCGATGGCCGGGTAGGCGCGCTGCAGGTTGGAACAGGCAACGATCACCCCGTCGATGTCGGCGGCGGTCTTGCCGGCGCGCTGCAGGGCCTGCTCGGCAGCACCAACGGCCATCTGGCAAAGCACCGACCATTCATCATTGGAGCGCTCGGGCAGGCGCGGCGCCATGCGCTGCGGGTCGAGGATGCCCTCTTTGTCCATGACAAAGCGGCTTTTGATGCCGGAGGCTTTTTCGATAAAGGCGGCGCTGGACTCGGTCAGCGCCTGGACCTCGCCACGCTCGATGGCGGCGGCATTGTCGGCGTTGAATTGATGCACATAGGCATTGAAAGACTGCACCAGCTCTTCGTTGGAGATGCTGTTGGCCGGGGTGAAAAGGCCTGTGCCGCTGATGACGACGTTATGCACGGTCGTTCCTCTATTTCTGTTCAGGCAGAAGGTATTGGCACCGACGTACCAAACCGTAAAGGGTCCACCCCGCAACAGACGGGACAGAGCCTGGCATCGCTTTATTCCGGTCCGCCTGGGCGGGCACGGTATTTATGACGGCGGAGTTTGCCATAACCACTGGCATTTCGCCGCAATGGCGAGATTAACGGAACGGTTGCGCACGCCATCGCTGGCGAGCCCGCCCCTACAGGAGCCGAGCTGGGCAGTAAAATTTTGAAGGGAGCACCACAAGCCATGTAGGAGCCGGCTTGCCGGCGATGGCGATCTCGCGTACGCCATCGCTGGCACGCCAGCGCCTACACGGCATGGCGCGGTCAGGGTTCGACCTGGCTCCATTGCTTGCTCAGGCGTTTATCGGAGATCGGGACTTTGGTACCCAGTTGCTGGGCAAACAACGACACCCGGTATTCCTCCAGCCACCAGCGGTACAACTCCAACTGCGGGTCGCGCTTGCCTTCCTGAGCGTGCTTGCTGGCACGGGCCTGGTACTGGCTCCAGAGCCCGACCAGTTCACCGCTCCAGACCCGGTCCTTCTGCACCTGGCTGCCGAGCTTCTCGAAACGCAGCTCAATGGCCTTGAGGTAACGCGGCAGCTCCTTGAGCCACTGGGCCGGGGTTTCCCGGACAAATCCCGGGTACACCAAGTGGCTCAGTTGCGCCTTGATGTCGTTGAGGGCCACGGCCTGGGCCAGGTCGATCTTGCCCTTGAAGCGCTTTTGCAGGCCGTGCCACAGCTTGAGAATCTCCAGGGTCAGCCTGGCCAGGCGTTCGGCATGTTCGGTCCAGCCGCCGCGCTTGCGCTCGGCCAGGGAAGCCAGCCCGGCGCCATCCCGAGGCAAGGTGGCTTCGCCTTCCAGCACACAGCTGTCGAGGCTGGCCAGCAGTATGTCTTCCACCAGGGCTTCGACACGCCCTAGCTCGCGGTGCAGCAGGCCCAACTCGGTCAGCCCCGGCAGCTTGCCGCGCAGGAACTTGGCCGGCTCGGCCAACTGCTGCAACAGCAGGCGCTGCAAGGCCCGGCGATGTTGGAACTCGGCTTCGGCGGCAGTGGAGAAACGCCCTTCCTTGACCGTACCGCCCTCTTCCACCAGCGCCGGGTACACCGTCATCGACAGCCCAGCGATCTTTTGCTGAGTCTTCTCGGCCACCGCCGCAAACACCTTGGGCTCCACCGGCTGTTGGCTCTTCGCCGTTTGCGGCACGGCCAAGGCCGCCTGGCTGGCCTCGGCAAAACGCGCGGTCAGCTCGGCCAGCTCCCGGCCTTCACCGAGGAACTTGCCCTGGCCGTCGACGATTTCCAGGTTCATCCGCAGGTGGCTTTCCACCTGTTGCGCGGCCTCGGCCCAGGCTTCGTCGCTGACCCGGGCGCCGGTCATGCGCAGCAGCTCCCGACCCAGGGCCTGAGGCAGCGAACCTTCGGCAAAGTCCATGCGTTGCAGGGCGGCCTTGACGAAGTCCGGCACCGGCACGAAGTTCTTGCGCAAGGCCTTGGGCAGGTTGCGCACCAGGGCAATGCACTTGGCCTCGATCACCCCCGGCACCAGCCATTCCAGGCGCTCGGCGGGCAAGGCCGGCAACAGCGGCGCCGGCACCCGCAGGGTCACGCCATCCCGGGGATGGTTGGGCTCGAAGTGATAACTCAGGGCCAGTTCCAGGTCGCCGATGTGCAGGGTGTCCGGGTATTGCAGCGCAGTGACTTCACTGGCTTCGCGGGCCAGTACGTCTTCCTCGCGCATGATCAGCAACTGCGGGTCTTTCTGGCTGTTGACCCGGTACCAGCTGTCGAAGGTGGCGGTCTGGTGAATCTCCGCCGGCAGCCGCGCGTCATAAAAGGCGAACAGGGTTTCTTCGTCCGCCAGGATGTCCCGACGCCGGGCCTTGGCTTCCAGGGCGTCGAGCTGCTCCAGCAACTGGGTGTTGGCACTCAGGCACTTGGCCTTGGACTGGATCTCCCCACGCACCAGCGCCTCGCGGATAAACAGCTCGCGGGAGACCACCGGGTCCACCGGGCCGTAATGCACCGGCCGACGGCCCACCACGATCAGGCCGAACAGGGTGATCTGCTCGTAGGCCACCACTTGCCCGCGCTTCTTCTCCCAATGGGGTTCGAAGTGGTTCTTCTTGATCAGGTGCCCGGCCAGGGGCTCGATCCAGTCCGGCTCGATCTTGGCCACCATGCGCGCATACAGCTTGGTGGTTTCCACCAGCTCGGCGGTCATCAGCCATTGCGGACGCTTCTTGCCCAGGCCCGATGACGGGTGAATCCAGAAGCGTCGCTGACGGGCACCGAGGTAGTCGCCGTCTTCGGTTTTCTGGCCGATCTGGCTGAGCAGGCCCACCAGCACCGCTTTGTGCAGTTTCGGGTAATCCGCCGGCTCTTTATTGACGCTCAGTTGCAGGTCGCGGCAGATCAGGCTGAGTTGGCGATGGGAATCGCGCCACTCGCGCAACCGCAGGTAGTTGAGGAAATTCTTGCGGCACCAGTTGCGCAGCGGGCTGGCGGTCAGGGCCTGGCGCTGCTCTTCAAAACCACGCCACAGATTGACCAGCCCGGCGAAGTCCGAGTCCACGTCTTTCCATTGGGCATGTGCCTGGTCGGCGGCCTGCTGACGCTCCGGCGGGCGCTCGCGCGGGTCCTGGATCGACATGGCGCTGGCGACGATCAACACTTCCTGCAGGCTGCCCAGGCGCGCGGCTTCCAGCAGCATGCGGCCCATGCGCGGATCCACCGGCAGCCGCGCCAGTTGCCGCCCCAGTGGGGTCAGCTGGCTGTTGCGGTCCACCGCCGAGAGTTCTTGCAGGAGGTTGAAACCGTCGCTGATGGCCTTGCCATCCGGCGGTTCGATAAACGGGAAATCGGTGATTTCACCCAGGCGCAGATGGAGCATCTGCAGGATCACCGCCGCCAGGTTGGTACGCAGGATCTCGGGGTCGGTGAATTCCGGACGGCCGAGGAAATCTTCCTCGCTGTACAGACGAATGCAGATCCCCGGCTCGACCCGGCCGCAACGGCCTTTACGCTGGTTGGCACTGGCCTGGGAAACGGCTTCGATGGGCAGGCGCTGGACCTTGGCCCGGTAGCTGTAGCGACTGATGCGCGCGGTGCCGCTGTCAATCACGTAACGAATGCCCGGCACGGTCAGTGAGGTTTCCGCGACGTTGGTCGCCAGCACCACGCGCCGGCCCGGGTGGGACTGGAAAATCCGCTGCTGCTCGGCCGGCGACAGGCGCGCATACAGCGGCAGGATTTCGGTGTGTTTGAGCTGGGCCTTGCGCAGCATCTCGGCGGCGTCGCGAATCTCCCGCTCGCCGGGCAGGAACACCAGCACATCGCCCGGGCTGCGACGCTCGCTGCGCTCATGGGCGGCGATTTCATCCAAGCTGGCAAGGATCGCCTGGTCCACGGTCAGATCGTCCTCGACGCGGTTGCCCTCCTCGTCCTGTTCCAGGGTCAGGGGGCGATACCACGTGTCCACCGGGAAGGTACGCCCGGACACCTCGACAATCGGCGCATCGTTGAAGTGCTTGGAGAAGCGCTCCAGGTCGATGGTCGCCGAGGTGATGATGACTTTGAGGTCCGGACGACGCGGCAGCAAGGTCTTGAGGTAGCCCAACAGGAAGTCGATGTTCAGGCTGCGCTCGTGGGCCTCGTCGACGATGATCGTGTCGTAGCGTTCCAGGTAGCGGTCGTTCTGGGTTTCCGCCAGCAGGATGCCGTCGGTCATCAACTTGATCAGGGTATTGGAATCGCTCTGGTCCTCGAAGCGCACCTGGTAGCCCACCAGTGCCCCCGGTGGGGTGGCCAGTTCTTCGGCGACCCGGCTGGCCACGCTGCGCGCCGCAATCCGCCGCGGCTGGGTATGGCCGATCAGGCCGTGCTGACCGCGACCGATTTCCAGGCAGATTTTCGGTAACTGAGTGGTTTTACCCGAGCCGGTTTCACCGGCAATGATCAGCACCTGGTGCTTGAGCAGCGCCGCCTTGATTTCGTCGCGCTTGGCGGCGATGGGCAGGCTGTCGTCATAACGAATCAGCGGCACGCTGGCCCGCCGCGCCGTGACCTGGGCACAGGACGCCTGCATGCGCTCGACCCACTGGGCGAGCTTGGCCTCATCGGGCTTCTTGCGCAGCTCAAGCAACTGCCGCCGCAACCGATGACGGTCGGCGAGCATGGCTTGGTCGAGGTTTTTCAGCAGTTGGTCGGTAGTCATAGAGCAGCGGCAGGCTTCAAGCGAAAAGCGGCAAGATTAACGCAATGGCTCATATTTAGCTTGTGGGGCAGCTTGCCGCTTGCCGCTGCCTCTACTCCTCAGCTCCTTTGCGCCGATACGGGAACACGTCGATGACCTTGCCGGCGCGAATGGCTGCTTGCAGGCTTTTCCAGTAATCGGCGTTATACAGCTCGCCATGCAATTGGTTGAACAGTTTGCGCTGCCCGGCATCGGCAAACAGGAACGGCGGGAACTCCTCAGGGAACACGTCCAGCGGGCCGATGGAGTACCAGGGCTCAGAAGCCATTTCATCCTCGGGGGTGCGCGGTTCCGGGATGTGGCGGAAGTTGGCCTCGGTGAGAAAGCAGATTTCGTCGTAGTCGTAGAACACCACCCGGCCGTGCCGGGTGACGCCGAAGTTCTTCAGCAGCATATCGCCGGGGAAGATATTCGCCGCCGCCAGTTGCTTGATGGCCAGGCCGTAATCTTCCAGGGCTTCGCGCACCTGGGCTTCGTTGGCATTTTCCAGGTACAGGTTGAGCGGGGTCATGCGCCGTTCGGTCCAGCAGTGGCGGATCAGCACCGTCTCGCCCTCCACTGCCACCGTGGACGGCGCCACCTCCAGCAGTTCTTCAAGGCAGGCCGGGTCGAATTTGCTCAGGGGAAAGCGGAAATCGGCGAACTCCTGGGTGTCGGCCATGCGCCCGACCCGGTCCACGCTTTTCACCAGGCGGTACTTCTCGATCACCGTGGCCCGGTCGACGTTTTTCGACGGCGAGAACCGGTCCTTGATGATTTTGAACACCGTGTTGAACCCCGGCAGGGTGAACACGCTCATGACCATGCCGCGCACGCCGGGCGCCATGATGAACTGGTCGTCGGTGTTGGCCAGGTGGTTGATCAGCGCCCGGTAGAACTCGGACTTGCCGTGCTTGTAGAACCCGATGGAGGTGTACAGCTCGGCAATGTGCTTGCCCGGCAGGATGCGCCGCAAAAAGCCGATGAATTCCGCCGGCACCGGCACATCCACCATGAAATAGGAGCGGGTGAAGGAAAAGATGATCGAGACATCGGCCTCGTCGGTGATCAAGGCATCGATCTGGATGCCCCGGCCTTCGCGGTGCAGCAGGGGAATCACCAGAGGCCACTGCTCATCCTGGGTGTACAGGCGCCCCACCAGGTAGGCGCCCTTGTTGCGGTACAGCACCGAGGAGAACAGCTCCACCGCAAGTTGCGGGTCCTTGCACACCCAGTCCGGCAGGTTTTCGCGCAACTGGGCTTCCAGGCGCCGCAGGTCGCCGGGCAAATCGGCGTAGGGCTCGCTGAAGCCGTAGTCGATGAAAATCTGTTCCAGTGTGGCCGCCAGTTGTCCCGCGGGCTTGTAGGTGCGGGTCTGCGCTGCCCGGGCCCGGCGCAGGCTGGGCCGGGTGGTGTGGATAAACATGCAGCCGTCGCTGATCAGGTCATGGCTGAACAGCCCGCAGAAGGTCGAGTTGTACCAGGTCTCGGACAGCTCATCGTCGAAGCGCAGGTCGATCAGGCTGATGTAGGCACTCTTGACCAGCGGCCACTGGCTGACATCCAGCAGCACCTCGGCAGCATAGGCTGCACGCAGGCGGGCCACGGTTTCGCCGACCTTGTCTTCATAGAGGTTGATCCGCGCCGCCGAGGCCCGCTGCGCCTCCTGCCACTGGGCCCGCTCGAAACGCATCCGCGCACCGTCGGTGATTCGGCGGAAGTGCTCACGATAATCGTCGAAGCCCTCGAGGATCATTCGAGCGATATCGGCGGCTGGCCATGACTGCGACATAGGAAAACCTCTGCGGGAATTTTCAGTGCCTGAGCTTAGCCAGTGAAACGGCTTGAGGAGAAGCGCATTTTTAACCCACGAAGCAGCCGGGGACGTCGAATGGACACAGCCACTTGCAATTATTTTTAATCGACCGTTCGGTCAAAAAAATACCCACAAGTCATCCGGCGCCAACTTGATCGATTCCCTCGCAGGCCGCCTACCACTTGCCCTGCACGCCAATAACCCGGCGTCAATAAATCTCCAACTCCCTCGACTCGAACCAAACGCCCTTCTTGATCCAAGGCAACACCGGGGCAAATGCGCCTTACCAGAGTGATGGCTCTTTGATATACAGCGCGCCTTCATGCCCTAAAAACAAAATCCAAGTGCGAAGAGGAATACCCATGTCAAACCGCCCAAGGAGCAATTTATGTCGATCAGGAACATTCGCATCGGTCTGCGCGCCGCACTGAGTTTTGCGCTACTGGCCACCCTGTTGGTCGTAGTTGGAGTGTTTTCCCTGGGGCAGATGGCGACCCTGCGCGAAAGCGCCAAAGTCATCGAAGAATCCTGGATGCCAAGCATCGAGAACATCCATGACGGCGCGGCCAACGTCGCCTCGATCCGCATGGAAGCCCTGCGCCTGATCGCCAACAACCAGGCGGCCAGCCACGATAAAAGCAAAGCCATCATCAGCAGCGAGCGCCAGGAACTGGCCGGACGCCTGAAGGATTATGCGGCGAACATGAGCACGGACCAGGAACGGGTCATGCTCGACAAAGTACAGAACGCTATCGCCCAATACTTGAAGATCCTCGACCAAATCATCGTGCAGATCGACAACGGCCAAACCACCCAGGCCTACACCCGGCTCAACGACGAACTGTCGCCGGTGGGCACAGTCCTCGACCAGGCCCTGGAAGACTTGATTGTGTTCAACCAGCAAGGCGCCGATGCCGCCTCGGACAACGCCGCGCTGATGTATGACCGCTCGGTGTGGATCGTCAGCCTGATCATCATCGTCGCCCTGGTGGCCACCCTGCTCCTGGCCTGGCAGTTGACCCGCAGCATCACCACGCCCCTGAGCCAGGCCCTGGCCGTGGCCCGGACCATCGCCGCCGGCGACCTGAGCCAGACGGTGAACGGCAGCGGCAAGGATGAACCGGCGCAATTGCTCAGCGCCCTGGCCACGATGCAGGACAACCTGCGCGCCACCCTGCGGGGCATCAGCGATTCGTCCCAGCAACTGGCCTCCGCCGCCGAAGAGATGAGTTCGGTCATGGAGCAGAGCACCCGTGGCCTACAGATGCAGAACGATGAAATCGAACAGGCCGCCACCGCCGTCACTGAAATGAGCGCGGCGGTGGATGAAGTGGCCGGCAACGCCGTGTCCAGCGCCGAAGCCTCCCAGGCGTCGGACGAGGACAGCAAGCACGGGCATTACCAGGTCAGCGAAACCATCAGTTCGATCCAGAACCTGGTGAGCGAAGTGCTCGGTGCCTCGGAACAGGCCCAGGGCCTGGCGAGCCAGGCCCAAGACATCAGCAAGGTGCTGGAAGTGATTCGCGGCATCGCCGGGCAGACCAACCTGCTGGCCCTCAACGCGGCGATCGAGGCTGCACGGGCCGGGGAAGCCGGTCGCGGCTTTGCGGTGGTGGCCGACGAAGTCCGCTCGCTGGCGCAGCGTACACAGGATTCCACCGAAGAAATCGAGCAGATGATCCTACGCATCCAGCAAGGCACCGATGCCACCGTGGGCGCCCTGCAAAGCAGTGCGGAGCACGCAGGGGACACCCTGAAACGGGCCAACAGCGCCGGCAGCGCCCTGGAGAAAATCACCTCGGCGATTTCCCATATCAGCCAGCGCAACCTGGTGATCGCCAGTGCCGCCGAGCAGCAGGCCCTGGTGGCCCGGGACGTCGATCGCAGCCTGGTGAACATCCGCGACCTGTCGACCCAGACCGCCGCCGGTGCCACCCAGACCTCGGCCGCCAGCCAGGAACTGTCGCGCCTGGCCATCGACCTCAACGGCCTGGTGACCCGCTTCGTGCTGTAACGGATGCATTAGGGTTTGCCAGCCCCCCAGGCCCTCGGCAACACTCTCGCCCCTGAAAAAGCCAAGAGTGTTTGCCGTGAGACTTGTCGACATCCTGCGCCTGCTGTCGCTGGCCGCCATCTGGGGGGCCAGCTTCCTGTTCATGCGGATCATCGCTCCGGTGCTCGGCACCGCGCCCAGCGCATTTTTCCGGGTGGCGATCGCCGCCGTCGGGCTATTGGTGATCCTCGCCCTGATGCGGATCAACTGGGATTTTCGCGGCAAGTTCAAGACCGTGCTATTGCTCGGGGTGATCAACTCGGGCCTGCCCGCCACCATGTATGCGGTGGCCGCCCAAGTGCTGCCCGCCGGCTACTCGGCGATCTTCAACGCCACCACGCCGTTGATGGGAGTGCTGATCGGCGGGCTGTTCTTCAGCGAACGCCTGGGCCCGAGCAAGATCGCCGGGGTCTGCCTGGGGCTGTTCGGGGTCGGCATCCTGACCCGCGCCGGGCCAGTGGCCTTCGATCAGCAACTGTTGCTGGGCGCCCTGTCGTGCCTGGTGGCCACCACCTGCTACGGCTTTGCCGGCTTTCTCGCACGGCGCTGGCTGGACCAGGCCGGCGGCCTCGACAGTCGCCTGGCGGCCCTGGGCAGCATGCTCGGCGCCAGCCTGTTCCTGCTGCCGCTGTTCGGCTACAGCGTGGCCACCCAAGCGCCAGCCAGTTGGGGCGGCTGGAGCGTGTGGCTGTCGCTGCTGGGCCTGGGCCTGGTGTGCACCGCCTTCGCCTACATTCTCTATTTCCGCCTGCTCAGCTCCATCGGCCCGGTCAAATCCATGACCGTGACCTTTATGATTCCGCCCTTCGGCGTGCTGTGGGGCGCCTTGCTACTGGATGAGCCACTGTCCATGGCCCACCTGTATGGCGGGCTACTGATTGCAGTGGCGTTGTGGCTGGTGCTGAGGCCGACCCAGCGGGCCGCAGCGCGCTAAAGCCGCGCCGGGGAATCCGCATCGGGCTCGATCAACTCGTCGATCAACAGGCGCGTCGGCACGCTGAGTTCGACCCCACGTCGGGTAACGATTTCATAAGGCTCGTTGCGCGACTTCAGTTCCAGGGGCAGGCGCACCAACATGCCGTGGCGCAGGGCAACCTGGGCCACCAATAACGGCATCACCGCCACCAGGGTCGGGTCCTGCAACAGCAAAGACAGGGTGGTGAAGGTCGATGAGGTCTCGATCGGGTAGGACGGAAAGCTCAGCCCCGCCTCACGAAACTCCCGCTCCAGGGTCTGGCGCATCGGCATGTTCACCGGAAACACCACCCAACGACTGTCCGCCAGTTCACTGAGCTTGAGTTCGCTGCGGGCGGCAAACGCATGCTGCGGATGGGCCACCAACACCAGCGCTTCCTGGGCCCGGGAGCGGCTGTCATAGGCGCTGGGGCGCTGGCTGACGCTGGTGCGGCAGATCACCAGGTCCAGGCGCCCCTGGTCCAGCAGGCTGAGCAAGCGGGCGCTGGTGTCTTCGACGATCTCCACCGACAGCTCCGGCTGCCGGGCGCGCAAGCGGGCCAGGCCCTCCACCAGCACCGGCACCGCGCCCATGATGGTGCCCACCGACACCCGGCCACCGTGGCCCTGGAGGATGCCGATCATTTCTTCGCGCAAATGGGCCAGGTCAGTGTGGATCAGGCGCGCATAACGAATCACGCAGCGCCCCAGATCGTTGGGTTCCAGGCCCTTGCTGCTGCGCTCGAACAGGGTCGCACCGAGGGTCGACTCGATTTCATTCAAGGCCTTGGTCGCCCCCGGCTGGGTAATCGCCATGGCGTCGGCGCCTTGTGCAGGGAGCCGAGCTCGTCCAGGGCGATCAACAGCCGCAGTTGTTTGAGGCGCAAGCGTGAAGCGATGTTGCTCAGGGATGGGATCATAGGGGATGACTAAAAGTTATCGCTCAATCAGCAGCTCTCATTAGGCAGCATCGCCGTGGAATTTTACAGTGCTGTTAAGCGGGCCCGGCTGCCGGACCCTGGATAACAACAAGCACGAGTTCATTTGCGATGAATATGATCCAGTTTGAAAACACCCAGGGCCACCGCCAGGTCGGCCTGATCGATGGCGAGAGCATCCGCCCGGTAAACGCGGTGCGCACCATGCGCGAGCTGGCCCTGCAGGCGATTCGCAATGGCCGTGACCTAGCGGCCGAAGTGGCGGCCCTGGGCACCCAGGACCACACCGAAAGTTATCCCCTGGCCCTGGCCGAAGGCCGAGTGCTGCCCCCCCTGGATCATGAAGACCCGGCCCATTGCCTGATCAGCGGCACCGGCCTGACCCACCTGGGCAGCGCCTCGACCCGGGACAAGATGCACCAGCAGAAAACCGATGCACCTGCCGCCAGCACCGATACCGCACGCATGTTCCAGTGGGGCATCGAAGGCGGGCGCCCGGCGCCAGGCGTGGTCGGCACCCAGCCGGAGTGGTTCTACAAGGGCGACGGTTCCATCGTCGTGCGCCCGGGCCAGGCCCTGCAATCGCCGGACTTCGCCGAAGACGCCGGCGAAGAGCCGGAACTCACCGGGCTCTACGTGATTGGTGACGACGGGCAGCCCTATCGCATCGGCTTCGCCCTGGGCAACGAGTTCTCCGACCATGTGGTGGAGCGCAAAAATTATCTGTACCTGGCCCACTCCAAGCTGCGCAACTGCAGCTTCGGCCCGGAACTGCGGGTGGGCGAACTGCCGCGCAACCTGGTGGGCATGAGCCGCATCCGCCGCGGCGACCAGGTGCTGTGGGAGAAGGAGTTCCTCAGCGGCGAGGACAACATGTGCCACAGCCTGGAAAACCTTGAGTACCACCACTTCAAGTACCGGCAATTCCTGCGGCCCGGTGACGTGCACGTGCACTTCTTCGGCACCGCGACCCTGTCCTTTGCCGATCAGGTACGGACCCGGGTCGGTGACCGCTTCGAGATCAGCCTGCCGGAGTTTGGCGCACCGCTGGTCAACGGCATTGAAGTGGCCGAATGCCCGGTCCGCATCGGTGAGGTCCGCCGCCTTTGAAGACGGCCTCGCCACGCACTTTCAGACACCGGTCAAACCGGTGATTTTCCTTCAGGGCGCCAGCAGGCGCCCCGTTTCATCGTGATACCAGGAGGCAGCAATGACTCAGATCCTCGGCCACAACTACATCGGTGGCCTGCGCAGCGCCCAGGGCGACATCCGTCTGCAAAGCCTGGACGCCAGCACCGGCGAAGCCTTGCCCTATGAATTCATCCAGGCCACCGACAGCGAAGTCGACGCCGCAGCCCAGGCCGCGGCCCGGGCCTACCCGCTGTACCGCAACCTCTCGGCCGAACGCCGGGCGCAGTTCCTCGATGCCATCGCCGATGAAATCGACGCCCTGGGGGATGATTTCGTCGCCCTGGTGTGCCGTGAAACCGCCCTGCCCGCTGGGCGTATCCAAGGCGAACGAGGCCGCACCAGCGGGCAGATGCGTCTGTTTGCCAAGGTCCTGCGGCGCGGCGATTTCTATGGCGCGCGCATCGACCGCGCCCTGCCCGATCGTCAACCCCTGCCCCGCCCCGACCTGCGCCAGTGCCGCATCGGCCTGGGCCCGGTGGCGGTGTTCGGTGCCAGCAACTTCCCCCTGGCCTTCTCTACCGCCGGTGGCGACACCGCGGCGGCCCTGGCTGCTGGCTGCCCCGTGGTGTTCAAGGCCCACAGCGGGCACATGGCAACCGCCGACCAAGTGGCGTCGGCGATCCTGCGGGCCGCTGAGCGCACCGAGATGCCGGCCGGGGTCTTCAACATGATTTATGGCGGCGGCGTAGGTGCCACCCTGGTCAAGCACCCGGCGATCCAGGCCGTGGGCTTCACCGGTTCCCTCGGCGGTGGCCGGGCCCTGTGCGACATGGCCGCGGCACGCCCGCAGCCGATCCCGGTGTTTGCCGAGATGTCGAGCATCAACCCGATCCTGGTGCTGCCGGAAGCCCTGCGTGTGCGCGGTGAACGCATCGCCGGGGAACTGGGCAACAGCGTGGTGCTGGGTGCGGGGCAGTTCTGCACCAGCCCGGGCCTGGTCCTGGGCATCGCTTCGGCGGAGTTTTCCGCGTTTGTCGCCAGCCTCACCCAGTTCTTCAACGAGCAGCCGGCCCACACCCTGCTCAACGCCGGCGGCTTGCGCAGCTACAGCAATGGCCTGTCGCGCCTCGACGCCCTGGAGGGCATCCGCCACCTGGCCGGCCAGCCGCAACAGGGCCAGCAAGCCCGCCCGCAGCTGTACCAGGCCGACGTAGCGTTGCTGCTGAACCAGGAGGAAGTGCTGCAGGAAGAAATCTTCGGCCCGACCACCATCGTCGTTGAAGTCGCCGACCAGGCCCAGTTGGAGCAAGCCTTGCGCAGCCTGCATGGGCAACTGACTGCCACCCTGCTGGCCGAGCCGGACGACCTGCAGCGCTTCGCCAGCCTGGTGCCGATCCTCGAAGAAAAGGCCGGGCGCCTGCTGCTCAACGGCTACCCGACCGGGGTCGAAGTCTGTGATGCGATGGTGCATGGCGGCCCTTACCCAGCCACCTCCGATGCCCGGGGCACCTCCGTGGGCACCCTGGCCATCGAGCGTTTCCTGCGCCCGGTGTGCTACCAGAACTACCCCGATGCCCTGCTGCCCCAAGCCCTGCAAAACGCCAACCCGCTGAACATCCAGCGCCTGGTGGACGGCGAAAGCACGCGCACGGCGCTGTAACGCCACAACCTGCCGGCACCTGCGACGACCGCCTTCGGGCGGTCGTTTTTTTGCCGGGTCAAACCTTCGGCAACTTCCACACAGCACAACGCCGGCCTCAAGGGGCCGCGTTGTGCTGTGTGGCTGGGTGGTTTGTAGGGCGGTGGCTTGCCCCTTACTCGATGATATTGAAGTCGCTCAAGTATTCATCGGAGATTTCCAGGCCAAGGCCCGGCTTGTGGTCGTCGAGCTGGATGTAGCCATTGACCGGTTGCGGCTCGCCCTTGAACACGTAGTAGAAGAGTTCGTTGCCGACTTCGACGTCGAACACCGGGAAGAACTCGGCCATCGGCGAGGCGGTGGTGGACATGGTCAGGTGGTAGTTGTGCATCTGCCCGGCATGGGGGATCACCGGCACCGACCAGGCTTCGGCCATGGCGTTGATCTTGCGCGCCGCGGTGATGCCACCCACGCGGTTGGTGTCGTACTGGATCACGTCGACGGCGCGACGTTCCAGGAGGTCCTTGAAGCCGTAGGAGGTGAACTCGTGCTCGCCACCGGAGATCGGCATGATGCCCATCTTCTTCAGCTCGATATAACCCTCGATGTCATCGGCAATCACCGGTTCTTCCAGCCAGCGCGGTTCGAACTCGGCCAGCTTGGGCAACATGCGCCGGGCGTATTCCAGGGTCCAGCCCATGTAGCACTCAAGCATGATGTCCACGTCCGGGCCGGCCAGCTCACGCAAGGCACGCACCTGCTCGATGTTGCGGCGCATGCCTGCCGGGCCGTCCTTGGGACCGTAGCCAAAGCGCATCTTCAGCGCCGTGAAGCCCTGGCTCAGGTAACCCTGGGCCTCTTCGAGGAACAGGTCGAGGTTGTCGTTGGCGTAGAGCTTGGACGCGTAGGTCCAGATCTTCTCCTTGGTGCGCCCGCCCAACAGCTTGAACACCGGTTTGTTCACCGCCTTGCCCATGATGTCCCAGATGGCGATGTCGATCGCCGAGATGGCCGCCATGCCGATGCCCTTGCGGCCCCAGGCATGGCTCTGGCGGTACATTTTCTGCCAGATGTATTCGTTGTCGAAGGGGTCTTCACCAATGGCGATGGGTGCCAGGTAGGTGTCGATGATTTCCTTGGCCACACGCGGGGCCAGGGCGCAGTTGCCGATGCCGACGATGCCGCTGTCGGTCTCCACTTCCACCACCAGCCAGCCGTGGAAGCGGAACGAGCCCATGGCATCGCCACGCTCGAAAAGAATGTCACTGGCATTGGTGCAGAAGTGCGCTTGGGGCGGGACGACTTTGCCCTTCCACTCGAAAACGCGGGTACGGATAGCTTTGATTTTCATGGTGTGGGTTCCTTGCTAAGGCGTGGGAGTGATCAACCGACCTGGGCCGGCGTAAGCGAGTTAGGCGAGGCCGGGGTGTGCCGGGTGTTCAAGCGCGACAGCAGGATGGCACCGAGGATGCCCACCAGGGCCAAGGCGAACATGCCGGCGCGCGGATCGGCGAACTGGGTTTCCATCAGGGTCTTGAGGTTGGGTGCGACAAAGCCGCCGAGGTTGCCGATGGAGTTGATCAAGGCAATGCCACCGGCTGCCGCGGCACCGCTGAGGTAACCGGTGGGGATGGTCCAGAACAGTGGCTGCACGGCGACAAAACCGGCGGCGGCAAAACAGAAGGCCAGCACCACCGGGACCATGCTGCTGCCCAGGGCCGAGGCGGCAATACCGGCGGCTGCCATGGTCAACATGCACACCGCCAGGCGTTGGTGCTGGCCACTGCGGTCGGCGTAGCGAGTGATCAGGCGGGTCACCACCAGGGCACAGACCCAGGGGATCGCGGTGATCAGGCCGACGTTCAGGCCGATATGGCCGTCGAGCAACCCGGCGATGCGCGTCGGTAGGTAGAACACCACGCCGTAGACACTCATCTGGATGGTGAAATACGCCAGGCAGAACTGCAGCACCCGAGGGTTGCGCAAGGCACTGAGAAAGCCGTGGGGGCTGCTGCCTTGCTTCTTCGCGTCCTCTTCGGCGAGGGCGTTTTGCAGCGCCTGCTTCTGCTCGACGCTCAACCAGCGCGCATCGGCCGGGCGGTCCACCAGGTAGAAATAGGCGGCGATGCCCACCACCGACGCCATCAGGCCCTCGACCACGAACAGCCATTGCCAGTTGGTCAGGCCGAACACCCCGTGGAACTCCAGCAACCAGCCCGACAGCGGGCTGCCGAGCACCAGCGCCAGGGGCAAGCCGAAGTAGAACAGGCCCAGGGCCTGGCCGCGGCTTTGCGCCGGGAACCAGTAGGTGAGGTACAGGATGATCCCGGGGAAGAACCCGGCCTCGGCGACACCGAGCATAAAGCGCAGGACGTAAAAGGTTTCGGCGTTATGGGCGAACATCATCGCCGCCGACACCAGGCCCCAGGTGACCATGATCCGGCACAGCCAGACCTTGGCCCCCAGGCGATGGAGCATGTAATTGCTGGGCACTTCGAAGAAGGCGTAGCCAATGAAGAAGATGCTGGCGCCAAAGGCGAACGCCGCATCGCCCAGCCCGGTATCGGCCTGCAACGCGGCCTTGGCGAAGCCGACGTTGGAGCGGTCGATAAAGGCCAGGATGTACATGAGGATCAGGAATGGCAGCAAACGCAGCCGGCTTTTGGAGATAGCGCTGGACAGCGCCAGGACCGAATCGGGACGAGTCATAGGGATGTTCCTTGAGTGCCGTCATGCCTTGCGGAAGAAACAAGGCGGGCTTTTTGTAGTTGTCGAGTCGTCTTGAGCGAGCGTGTTCGGTGGCGGCTTCGGCTCAAGCGATGGGGCGACTTTAGCCAGCGGCGAACACAGCGGCTAATCACTTATGGGCATCCAACGATAACCACAGGTGATAGCAACCAAGCCTTTATTGCCACATAGGGTTATCGGACATTTCGCCTTCCCCATTCGCCAAAAAGC
>NZ_JALQCX010000031.1:0-104151 GCF_023241665.1 Pseudomonas morbosilactucae
CAATGTGCAGGACATCTACCCCCTGGCGCCGCTGCAGGAAGGCATTCTCTATCACCACATCGCCGCCGAGCAGGGCGACCCGTACCTGTTGCAAACCCGCCTGGCGTTCGACAGCCGCGAGCGCTTGCAGGTGTTTGCCGGGGTCTTGCAACAGGTCATTGCGCGCCACGATATCTTGCGCACCAGCGTGCTCTGGGAAGGCCTGGAACAGCCCCTGCAAGTGGTCTGGCGCCACGCCGAACTGGTGCTCCAAGAGCTGACCCCGGACCCGGCTGCCGGCGACGTCATGGCCCAGTTGCAGCAAGGCTTCGACGCCCGTCATTACCGCCTGGACATCACCCGCGCACCGCTGATTCGCCTGGTGCACGCCTGGGACCCGGCACAGCAACGGGTGCTGGCGATTTTGCTGTTTCATCACCTGGCCATGGACCACACCGCGCTGGAGGTGGTGAGCCAGGAAATGCAGGCGCTGATCGCCGGCCAGGGCGCGAGCCTGGGGGCCGCGGCGCCGTACCGCAACTACGTGGCCCAGGCGCGCCTGGGTGTCAGCCAGGCCGAGCACGAGGTGTTCTTCCGCGAGATGCTTGGCGACATTGACGAGCCGACCCTGCCGTTCGGTTTGCAGGATGTGCAGGGTGACGGCCGCGATATCGAAGAGGCGGCGCGGCCCCTTGACCCGGTGCTGAACCGCCGTCTGCGGGAACAGGCGCGGGTCCTGGGGGTCAGTGCCGCAAGCCTGATGCACCTGGCCTGGGCTCAGGTGGTGGGGCAACTCAGCAACCGCCGGGACGTGGTGTTCGGCACCGTGCTCCTGGGCCGCCTGCAAGGCGGCGAGGGCGCCGACCGGGCGCTGGGCATGTACATCAACACCTTGCCGCTGCGGGTCGATGTCGGCGCCGTGGCCCCGCGGGCCGCGGTCAAGGCGACCCACGCCCGCTTGAGCGCCTTGCTCGGCCATGAACACGCCTCCCTGGCCCTGGCCCAGCGTTGCAGCGGCGTGGCCGCGTCCGGGCCGCTGTTCAGTGCCTTGCTCAACTACCGCCACAGCAATGCCAGCGCCCAGCCTCAGGCCGGGCCGCAACTGTGGGACGGGATCGAGGTGCTGGGCGCCGAAGAACGCAGCAACTACCCGCTGACCCTGAGCGTCGACGACCGTGGCGACGGCTTTGTCCTCAGTGTCTTGAGCCTGGCGTCGATTGGCGCCGCGCGCATCGGCGGCTACATGCAGGCCGCGCTGGAACAACTGGTGCAGGCGCTGGAACACGGCTCCAGCGTGCACCTTGAGCAGCTGTCGATTCTGCCGGTCGATGAGCGCCAACAGCTGTTGCAACAGTTCAACCCCAACCCTGTGGACTACCCCCAGGGGCACACCGTGCATGGCCTGTTCGAAGCCCGGGCCGCCGAGGCCCCGGACGCGGTCGCGGTGATCCAGGGCGGGCAACGCCTGAGCTACGGCCAGCTCAACCAGCAGGCCAACCAGTTGGCCCATCACCTGTTAGCCCTGGGGGTACAGCCCGATGATCGGGTGGCGATCAGTGTGCGCCGTGGCCCGGACATGCTCTTGGGTCTGCTGGCGATCCTCAAGGCTGGCGCGGCCTATGTGCCAATCGACCCGGCGCTGCCGGCCGAGCGCCTGCGCTACTTGCTGCAAGACAGTACTCCGGTGGCGTTGCTGAGCCAGGGTGAGCTGCTGCAGCAGTGGGCCAGCGCAGAGTTGCCATTGATCGACCTGGATCAGCGCGACTGGCTGGCGCAGCCGACGAGCAATCCGAGCGGTACCGGGCTGACCCCGGCGCACTTGGCCTATGTGATCTACACCTCGGGTTCCACTGGCTTGCCCAAGGGCGTGATGGTCGAGCACCGGACCCTGGAAAACCTGGTGCACTGGCACAACCAGACCTTCGACCAACACCCGGGCAGCCAGGTGTCCAGCGTCGCCGGCTTCGGTTTCGACGCCATGGCCTGGGAGGTCTGGCCGACCCTGTGCGCGGGGGCGACCCTGCACCTGCCGCCGGCCGAGGTCGGCAACGACAACCTCGAACAACTGCTGGCCTGGTGGCAGGCGCAGCCGCTGGAGGTGAGCTTCCTGCCGACCCCGGTGGCCGAATACGCCTTTGGCCGCCAGCTGCAACACCCCACCCTGAAAACCCTGTTGATCGGCGGTGATCGCCTGCGGCAGTTCAACCAGGCCCAGACCTTTGCCGTGGTCAACAACTACGGCCCGACCGAGGCCACGGTGGTTGCCACCTCGGGGCCGGTGGCGGTGGGGCAGGTGCTGCACATCGGCAAGCCGATGGGCAATGCGCGCATCTACTTGCTGGATGAACAGCAGCGGCTGGTGCCGATGGGGGTCGCCGGCGAGCTGTACGTGGCGGGCGCCGGGGTGGCGCGGGGTTACCTGAACCGCCCGCAAATGAGTGCCGAGCGCTTCCTGGCCGACCCTTTCAGCCCCGAGCCCGAGGCGCGCATGTACCGCAGCGGCGACCTGGCGCGCTGGCTGGCCGACGGCAGCCTTGAGTACCTGGGCCGCAACGACGACCAGGTCAAAGTGCGCGGAGTGCGCATCGAACTGGGGGAAATCGAGACCGCCCTGGCCGCCCATGCCGGGGTCAAGGACGCCGTGGTGCTGGTGCGCGAGGGGCGTCTGGTGGCGTATTTCACCGAGCAGGCGGGCCCTCTCGACATCGAGTCGTTGCGCACACAGGTGCAGGGCAGCCTGCCCGACGCCATGGTGCCGGCGGCCTACGTGCGGCTCGAGGCGCTGCCACTGACGGCCAACGGCAAGCTCGACCGCCAGGCCCTGCCGGAGCCGGGGGCGGACGCGGTGCTCAGCCGTGGCTATGAGGCGCCGATGGGCGCGGTGGAAATCGCCCTGGCGCAGATCTGGGCCGAAGTGCTCAAGGTCGAACAGGTCGGGCGCCACGACCACTTCTTTGAACTGGGCGGGCATTCGCTGCTGGCGGTGAGCCTGATCGAGCGCATGCGCCAGGCGGGTATGAGCGCCGACGTGCGCATCCTGTTCAGCCGGCCGACCCTGGCCGACCTGGCCGCCGCCGTGGGCAGCGGGCGCGAGGTCGAGGTGCCGGCCAACCGCATTCCTGCCGGTTGCCAGCGCATCACCCCGGACCTGCTGCCCTTGGTGGCGCTGGACCAGGCGGCCATCGAACGGATTGTCGCCAGCGTCCCCGGGGGCGTGGCCAATGTGCAAGACATCTACCCCTTGGCGCCGTTGCAGGAAGGCATTCTCTACCACCACATCACCGCGGAGCAGGGTGACCCCTACCTGCTGCAGACGCGCCTGGCCTTCGACAGCCTGGCGCGTCTGCAGGCGTTTGCCGGGGCCCTGCAACAGGTGGTGGAGCGCCACGACATTCTGCGCAGCGCCGTGCTCTGGGAAGGCCTGGACGCACCGGTGCAGGTGGTCTTGCGTGAGGCCGACCTGGTGGTGCAAGAGGTGCTGCTCGACCCTGCGGCCGGGGATGTACTGGCGCAACTGGGGGCGCGTTTCGACGCCCGCCATTACCGCCTGGACCTGACCCGTGCCCCGCTGATCCGCCTGGCCTATGCCCAGGACCCGGTGCAGCAACGGGTGGTGGTGCTGTTGATGTTCCACCACATCGTCCTCGACCACACCGCGTTCGAGGTGGTGCGCCAGGACATGCAGGCCTGCCTTATGGGCCAGGCCCGGGACCTGGGCCCGGCCATGCCCTATCGCAACTACGTGGCCCAGGCGCGCCTGGGTGTCAGCGAGGAGGAGCACGAGGCGTTCTTCCGCGACATGCTCGGTGACATTGACCAGCCGACGCTGCCGTTCGGCTTGCAGGATGTGCAGGGCGACGGCCATGCCATTGAAGAGGCCCGGCAGTTGCTGCCTGCCGGCCTGAGCCAGGACCTGCGCGATCAGGCGCGGCTGTTGGGCGTCAGCGTCGCCAGCCTGGTGCACCTGGCCTGGGCCCGGGTGCTGGCGGTGGCCACCGGCACCGACCAAGTGGTGTTCGGCACCGTGCTGGTCGGGCGCATGCAGGGCGGCGAGGGCGCCGACCGGGCGCTGGGGATCTTTATCAACACCTTGCCGTTGCGGGTCGATGTCGGCGTGCTCGACGCCCGTGCCGGTGTGCGGGCGCTGCACCAGCGGCTGAGCGCCTTGCTCGGCCATGAGCACGCGTCCCTGGCCCTGGCCCAGCGTTGCAGCGGGGTGGCGGCGCCGCTGCCGCTGTTCAGCGCCATGCTCAACTATCGCCACAGTGCTGCCGGCGCGGCCCAGCCCGAGGCGCACCCGGCCTGGCAAGGCATGCAGACCCTGGCCCACGACGGGCGCACCAACTACCCGTTGAGCCTGAACGTCGACGACCTCGGCGACGGCTTCAAACTGACCGCCATGACCCTGCAGCAGATCGGCGCGCAACGGGTGTGCGGTTACATGCAGACCGCCCTGGAATCCCTGGTCCAGGCTCTGGAACAGCGCTCGCCGCTGGCCCTCAATCGCCTGCCGATCCTGGCGCCGAGCGAGCGTGAGCGCTTGCTGCAGGCGCTGACTAGCAGCGACCTCGACGGCGGCCTTGAAGGCGACCTGCAGCCGACCCTGGCGCAACGCTTCCAGGCCCAGGTCGAACGCACCCCGGACGCCGTGGCGCTGCAATTCGAGCAACAGTCCCTGAGCTATGCCCAGCTCAATGCCCGGGCCAACCAGTTGGCCCATCACCTGCGCGAGCAAGGGGTCGGCCCGGATGTGCGGGTGGCGATCTGCATCGAGCGCAGCCTGGAACTGGTGATCGGCCTGCTGGCCATTCTCAAGGCCGGCGGCGCCTACGTGCCGCTGGACCCGGCCTACCCGCCGGAGCGCCTGGCTTACATGCTGGAGGACAGCGCGCCGGCCGCATTGCTGGTGCACGGCGCCACCCGTGACCTGCCGGGCCGGGCCCCGGGGCCGCTGATTGACCTCGACCTTTTCGACGGCCACCCGTACTCGACGGACAACCCCCAGGTGCCGGGCCTGACGGCGCGGCATTTGGCCTATGTGATCTACACCTCAGGTTCCACCGGCACGCCCAAGGGGGTGATGGTCGAGCAACGGGGGCTGGTCAACCTGCTGCACTGGAGTGCCCAGTTGTGCCCGGCAGCGGCGGGCGACAGCCTGTTGCAGAAAACCCCGCTGAGCTTCGATGCCTCGGTCTGGGAGCTGTTCTGGCCACTGACGGCGGGCCTGCGCCTGGTGCTGGCCCGCCCCGATGGGCATCGTGAACCGCGCTACCTGGCGCAGTTGATCCGCGAGCAACAGATCACGGTGATTCAGTTCGTGCCGGCCATGTTGCAGTTGTTCCTGGAGCTGGATGAGGTTCGCCAGTGCACCAGCCTCAAGGAGGTGTTCTGCGGCGGGGGCGAACTGAGTGCGGGCCTGGCTCGGCGCTTCCAGGCGCTGCTGCCCCAGGCGCGCTTGCACAACGTCTATGGCCCGACCGAGGCCACGGTGGACAGCACAGTCTGGACCCTGGAACCCGGGGCGCCGGTGCCCGAGGTGCAACTGCCGATCGGCCGACCGATTGCCAACACCCGGCTGTATGTCCTGGACGCCGAGGGTGAGCCGGTGCCGGTGGGCGCCAGTGGCCACCTGCATATCGGTGGCGCGGGCGTGGCCCGGGGTTATCTGGGCCTGCCCAAACTGATGGCCGAGAGCTTTATCGACAGCCCGTTCGTGGCCGGTGACCGCCTGTACCGCAGCGGCGACCTGGTGCGTTACCAGGCCGACGGCAACCTGCAGTTCCTCGGGCGCAACGACTTGCAGGTCAAGCTGTATGGCCTGCGCATCGAACCGGGGGACATCCAGCAACACCTGGAGCACTTCCCGGGGATTTCCGAGGCGGTGGTGCTGGTGCGCGAAGACGTGCCGGGCGACCCGCGCCTGGTGGCCTACTACAGCACCCGCGCCGACAGCCCCGTGCCCGAGGCCGAGGCCTTGCGCGAGCACCTGTTGCAGCACTTGCCGGAGTACATGGTGCCGGCGCTGTTCGTGGCGTTGCCGGCGTTGCCCCTGACCCCCAACGGCAAACTCGACCGCAAGGCCCTGCCGGCCCCGGATCAATCGGCACTGTTGCAGCGGGCCTATGCCGCCCCGGTGGGCGAGGTCGAAACCACCCTAGCGCGGATCTGGGCCGAGGTGCTCAAGGTCGAGCAAGTGGGGCGTCATGACCACTTCTTCGAACTGGGCGGGCATTCGCTGCTGGCGGTGAGCCTGATCGAGCGCATGCGCCAGGTCGGCCTCAGCGCCGATGTACGCGTGCTGTTCAGCCAGCCGACCCTGGCTGCGCTGGCGGCGGCCGTGGGCAGCGGGCGTGAAATCGAGGTGCCGGCCAACCGGATCGGCGCCGATTGCCGGCACATCACGCCAGAGTTGCTGCCGTTGCTGGACCTGAGCCAGGCGGCCATCGACCTGATCGTTGCCAGCGTCCCGGGCGGCGCGGCCAACGTGCAGGACATCTACCCCCTGGCGCCGCTCCAGGAAGGCATTCTCTATCACCACTTGATGGCGGAGCAGGGCGACCCCTACCTGTTGCAGTCGCAGATGGCCTTTGACAGCCGGCAGCGTTTGCAGGTGTTTACCGACGCCTTGCAGCAGGTCATCGAGCGTCACGACATCCTGCGCACCAGCGTGCTGTGGCAAGGCCTGGAGCAACCGGTGCAGGTGGTCTGGCGCCACGCCGAACTGCAGGTGCAGGAGGTGGTGCTGGACGCCGCCGACGGCGATGTCCTGGGTCAGTTGCAGCAGCGCTACGACGCCCGGCATTACCGCCTGGACATGACCCGTGCGCCGCTGATCCAGCTGTTGCACGCCAAGGACCCGGTGCAGCAGCGGGTGGTCGCGATCCTGTTGTTCCATCACCTGGCCATGGACCACACCGCGCTGGAAGTGGTGGGCCATGAACTGAGTGCCTTCCTCGGCGGCCAGGGCGCGAGCCTGGGGGCGCCGGTGCCGTATCGCAACTACGTGGCCCAGGCGTTGCTGGGGGCCAGCGAGCAGGAACACGAGGTGTTCTTTCGCGACATGCTCGGCGATATCGAACAGCCGACCCTGGCGTTCGGCTTGCAGGACGTGCAGGGCGACGGTCGCGACATCGAGGAGGTCAGCCAGGCCCTGGCGGGCGAACTCAGCGGGCGTATCCGCCGTCAGGCCCGTGGCCTGGGAGTCAGCGCCGCAAGCCTGTTCCACCTGGCCTGGGCTCGGGTCCTGAGCGCCACCAGCGGCCAGCCCAACACGGTGTTCGGCACCGTGCTGATGGGCCGCATGCAGGGCGGCGAGGGGGCCGACCGGGCCCTGGGGATGTTTATCAATACCTTGCCGTTGCGGGTGGATATCGACGCCACCTCGGTGCGCGACGGGGTGCGGGCGACCCATGCCCGGCTTACAGCGTTGCTCGGTCACGAACACGCCTCCCTGGCCCTGGCCCAGCGCTGCAGCCAGGTGGCGGCGCCGCTGCCGTTGTTCAGCGCCATGCTCAACTATCGCCACAGTGCCCAGGCGCAGGTGCAGCCGGCTACCCAGGCGCTGTGGCAGGGCATCCAGACCCTGGCCAGCGAGGAGCGCAGCAACTACCCGCTGAGCCTCAACGTGGATGACCTGGGTGAAGACTTCCGCCTGAACGTCATGACCCCGGCGCGGATTGGTGCCGAGCGGGTGTGCGGCTACATGCGCACGGCCCTCGAAAGCCTGGTGCAGGCCCTGGAAACAGCCCCGCACAGCGCCCTGGAGCGCCTGGCGATCCTGCCCGCGGCCGAGCGCCAGCAGTTGCTCGGTGACGGCCAGGGCACCGGCGAGGCCTACGCGGTCGAGCAGACCCTGCATGGCCTGTTCGAGGCCCAGGTGCAACGCACGCCGGAGGCCGTGGCCGTGCTCATCGACGATCAGTTCCTGAGCTATGCCCAGCTCAATGCTCAGGCCAACCAAGTGGCCCATCGCCTGCTGGCCCTGGGCGTGCGCCCGGATGATCGGGTGGCGATCTGCGTCGAGCGTGGCTTGTCGATGCTGGTGGGCCTGCTGGGCATCCTCAAGGCCGGTGCCGGTTACGTGCCCATCGACCCGAGCTACCCCGCTGAACGCATTGCGTTCACCCTGGAAGACAGCGCCCCGGTGGCCCTGCTGCTGCACACAGAGACCCTGCAACTGGCGGCTGAATGGCCGCTGGCGCAGATCGACCTCGACAGCCCGGCCTTGGCCGATGAAGCAATGGACAACCCCCAGGTGCCGGGGCTCAAGGTCTCGCACTTGGCCTACGTGATCTACACCTCGGGTTCCACCGGGCTGCCCAAAGGGGTGATGGTCGAACATCGCCAGGTCACCCGGTTGTTCTCGGCGACCCAGGGCTGGTTCGACTTCAACCGTCGCGATGTGTGGGCGCTGTTCCACTCCTTCGCCTTCGACTTCTCGGTCTGGGAAATCTGGGGCGCGCTGCTGCACGGCGGCCAGTTGCTGGTGGTGCCGCAACTGGTCAGCCGTTCGCCGGACGAGTGTTATGCGCTGTTATGCCGGGCCGGGGTGAGCATCCTCAACCAGACCCCGAGCGCGTTCCGCCAGTTGATCGCGGCCCAGGGCCGCAGCGACCTCAAGCACTCCCTGCGCCAGGTGATATTCGGCGGCGAAGCCCTGGACCCGGGCATCCTCAAGCCCTGGTACGAGCGCGTCGGCAACGCCGGCACGCGGCTGGTGAACATGTATGGCATCACCGAAACCACGGTGCATGTGACCTACCGCGCCCTGGAGGCGGCCGATGCCCGAGTGCCGGGTGTCAGCCCGATTGGCGGGCCGATTCCCGACCTGCAGCTGTACCTGCTGGACCCGCAGCACGAACCGGTGCCGGTGGGGGTGGTGGGTGAACTCTACGTCGGCGGCGCCGGGGTGGCCCGGGGTTACCTGAACCGTGACGCCTTGAACGCCGAGCGCTTTATTGCCGACCCGTTCAGCACCCAGGCCGCAGGCCGGCTGTACAAGACCGGCGACCTGGGTCGCTGGTTGGCGGCGGGCAACCTGGAATACCTGGGGCGCAACGACGACCAGGTGAAAATCCGTGGTTTCCGTATCGAGCTCGGCGAAGTCCAGGCCCGCCTGGCCGCGTGCGATGGGGTGCGCGAAGCCGTGGTGATTGCCCGCGAAGACGAGCCCGGTGACCAGCGCCTGGTGGCCTACCTGGTGGCCGAGGACGGCCAGCAACCAAGCGCCGCCGAGTTGCGTGAGCAGATGCTCGTGTCCCTGGCCGAGTACATGCTGCCCAGCGCCTTTGTGTTGCTGCAAGCGTTGCCCCTGACCGGCAACGGCAAGCTGGATCGCAAAGCCTTGCCGGTCCCCGACGGTGCTGCGCTGGCCCGGGGCGGCTATGTCGCCCCGGTGGGCGAGGTCGAACAGCGGATCGCCACCTTGTGGCAAGCGCTGCTGAAGGTCGAGCAGGTCGGGCGCCATGACAACTTCTTCGAGCTGGGCGGGCATTCGCTGCTGGCGGTCAAGCTGATGGAGCGCATGCGTCAGCTGGATCTGCGGGCGGATGTGCGGGTGCTGTTCGGCCAGCCGACCCTGGCGGCCCTGGCCGCTGCAGTGGGCGGCACCGACGAAGTACGGGTGCCGGCCAATCTGATCGGTGCCCGGTGCACGGCGATCACCCCGAACATGCTGCCCCTGGTCAAACTCGACCAGGCCGCCATCGACCGGGTTGTGGCCACGGTGCCGGGAGGCGCCGGCAATGTGCAGGACATCTACGGTCTGGCGCCGTTGCAGGCGGGGATTCTCTATCACCACTTGAGTAGCCCGGCGGGCGACCCGTACCTGTTGCAGATGCACCTGGGCTTTAGCGGCCTGGCCCAGGTGAAAGCCTTTGTCAGCGCCCTGCAAGGGGTGATTGCGCGCCACGACATCCTGCGCACCAGCCTGGTCTGGGACAGCCTCGACGAGCCGGTGCAAGTGGTCTGGCGCGAGGCACCGCTGGCCCTGGAGCGGGTCGATGACGACCTGCTGGACGGTGACGTGCTGGAACAGATGCAACAGCGTTTCGACCCGCGGCACTATCGTCTGGACCTGGGCCAGGCCTCGATCATGCGCTTTGCCTACACCCGTGACGAAGCCAATGACCGCTGGCTGGGCGTGTTGCTGCTGCACCACATCCTGCTGGACCACACCTCCCTGGCCGTGCTGGTGGAGGAAATGAGCGCCAGCCTCGGTGGCCTTGCCGAGGGCCTGGCCGCGCCGGTGCAATACCGCAACTACGTGGCCCAGGCGCGCCTGGGGATCAGCGAAGAGGCCCATGAAGGGTTCTTCCGCGAGATGCTCGGTGATGTCGAGGAGCCGACCTTGCCGTTCGGCCTGCACGACGTGCAGGGCGATGGCAGTGGCATCCAGGAGTCGCACCTGGCGCTGGACCCGGCCCTGTGCCGGGCCGTGCGTGAGCAGGCACGGCAGCTTGGGGTCAGCGCCGCGAGCCTGATGCACCTGGCCTGGGCGCAAGTGCTGGGCCAGGTTTCGGGCCAGGATGACGTGGTGTTCGGCACTGTGTTGCTGGGGCGGATGCAGGGCGGCGAGGGTGCCGATCGGGCCCTGGGCATGTTTATCAATACCTTGCCGCTGCGGGTAGCAGTCGGCGCCATGACCGTGCTCGACGGGGTGCGTGCGACCCATGCGCGGCTGGCGCAATTGCTTGGCCATGAACACGCGCCGCTGTCGCTGGCCCAGCGTTGCAGTGGGGTGCCGGCGGCCACGCCGCTGTTCAGCAGCTTGCTCAACTATCGCCACAATGCGCCGGACGCCGAGGCCGGTAACCCGGCGTCGGTGTGGGACGGGATCGAAGTGCTCAACGCCCGCGAGCGCAGCAACTATCCGCTGGTGCTCAACGTCAATGACCTGGGGCAGGCCTTTGAACTGACGGTCCAGGCCCTGGCCGAGGTGGACGGGGCACGGGTCGGCGAGTACATGCGCTGTGCCTTGGACAACCTGGTGCGCGCCCTGGAGGAGGCACCGAACACGCCGTTGCAGCAGTTGTCGATCCTGGCACCGGCCGAACGCGAGCGGGTGCTGCACGGCTTCAACGCCACGGCCCGGGCCTACCCGGACCAGCAGGCGCTGCATCGGCTGTTCGAAGCCCAGGTGCAGGCCAACCCCCATGCGGTGGCGGCGGTGCATGGCGAGCACCTGCTCAGCTATGAACAGCTGAACCAGCGTGCCAACCGCCTGGCCCATGCCTTGCTGGGCCTGGGCGTGCAGCCGGGGGACAGCGTCGCGACTCTGTTGCCCCGTTCCCTGGACTTGCTGACCAGCCAACTGGCGATCAGCAAGTGCGCGGCGGCCTATGTGCCGCTGGACATCAACGCCCCGGCGGAGCGCCAGTTGTTCATGCTGGCCGACAGCCAGGCACGGCTGCTGCTGACCCACAGCGGTGAACTGCTGGCGTGCCCGAGCCAACGCATCGAATTGGACCGCCTGGACCTCGACCCGCAGCCCACCCGCAACCCTGACCTGGCGCCGTCGTCCGAAAGCGTGGCGTACATCATGTACACCTCCGGTTCCACCGGCACGCCGAAAGGTGTGCGGGTGCCGCACCGTGCGGTCAGCCGCCTGGTGCTGAACAACGGCTACGCCGATTTCACGGCCCGGGACCGGGTGGCCTTTGCCTCCAACCCGGCGTTCGACGCCAGCACCCTGGAAGTCTGGGCGCCGCTGCTCAATGGCGGGCGCGTGGTGGTGGTCGACCAGGACGTGGTGCTGTCCAGCCAGGCCCTGGGGGCGCTGTTGCTCGCCCAGGAAGTCAGCGTGCTGTGGATGACCGCCGGGTTGTTCCAGCAGCATGCCGACGGCTTGTTGCCGGCGTTCCGCCAACTGCGTTACCTGATGGTCGGCGGCGATGTGCTGGACCCGGCCGTGATCGGTCGAGTGCTGGCACACGGCGCGCCCAAGCACCTGCTCAATGGCTACGGCCCGACCGAAGCCACGACCTTTTCCACCACGTTCGAGATCAAGGCCGTGGGGGCCGGGAGCATTCCCATCGGCCGGCCAATCGGCAACAGCCGGGCCTATGTGCTCGATGCCCGGCAACAGCCGGTGGCCGTGGGTGTGGTCGGCGAGTTGTACATCGGCGGCGCCGGGGTGGCCCTGGGTTACCTCAACCAGCCTCAACTGACGGCGGCAATGTTTATCGCCGATCCGTTTATCACCGAGGGCTCTGGCGATGATGCGCAAGGCTTGATGTACCGCACCGGTGACCTGGCCTGCTGGCGTGAAGACGGCGTGCTGTTGTACCAGGGGCGCAATGACCAGCAGGTCAAATTGCGCGGCTTCCGCATCGAGCTGGGGGAGATTGAAACCCGGGTCGCGGCTTGCGCCGGGGTCAAGGATGTGGCCGTGCTGGTACGCGAAGATGCCCCGGGGGACAAGCGCCTGGTGGCGTACTGCACCCCGCTGGTGGCCGGCGAAACCCTGGACATCGAAGGGCTGCACAGCACCTTGCAAGGCCAGTTGCCGGATTACATGGTGCCGGCGGCCTACGTGCAGTTGCCGGTGCTGCCGCTGACCGCCAACGGCAAGCTCGACCGCAAGGCCCTGCCAGCACCGGACGCCTCGGCGCTGCTCAGTCGTGCGTACGAAGCGCCCCTGGGTGAGGTGGAAATCACCCTGGCGCGGATCTGGGCCGGGGTGCTCAAGGTCGAGCAAGTGGGGCGTCACGACCACTTCTTCGAACTGGGCGGGCACTCCCTGCTGGCGGTGAGCCTGATCGAGCGCATGCGCCAGGTTGGCCTCAGCGCCGACGTGCGCGTGCTGTTCAACCAGCCGACCCTGGCCGCCCTGGCGGCGGCGGTGGGCAGCGGGCGTGAGATCGAAGTCCCGGCCAACCGGATCGGCGCCGATTGCCGGCACATCACGCCAGCGCTGCTGCCGTTGCTGGACCTGAGCCAGGAGGCCATCGATCTGATCGTCGCCCAAGTCCCGGGCGGCGCGGCCAACGTGCAGGACATCTACCCCCTGGCGCCGTTGCAGGCGGGGATTTTCTACCACCACATCAGCGCTACCCAGGGCGACCCGTACCTGCTGCAATCGCGCCTGAGCTTCGACAGCCTGGAGCGCCTGCAGGCCTTTGCCGAGGCCTTGCAGCAGGTGATTGCGCGCCACGATATTTTGCGCACCAGTGTGCATTGGCAAGGCCTGGAACAGCCGGTGCAGGTGGTTTGGCGTCACGCCGAACTGCAGGTACAAGGGCTGCAACTGGACCCGGCGGCGGGGGACATCGTCGAGCAATTGCAGGCGCGTTTCGACGCCCGTCACCACCGTGTGGAACTGACCCAGGCACCGCTGATGCGCCTGATCCATGCCCCAGACCCGCAACACGGGCGAGTGGTCAGCCTGCTGTTGTTCCACCACCTGGCCCTGGACCATACAGCGATGGAAGTGGTGGGCGCCGAGATGCGTGCGCTGCTGCTGAAACAGCCCGGCCCGTTGGGGACACCGGTGCCGTACCGCAATTACGTGGCCCAGGCCCTGTTGGGGGCGAGCGAAGAAGAACACGAGACGTTCTTCCGCGACATGCTCGGGGATGTCGAGGAGCCGACCTTGCCCTTTGGCCTGCAGGACGTGCAGGGCGATGGGCAGAACATCGACGAGGCGCACTTGCCGTTGCCGCCGGCCCTGAGCCAGCGTCTGCGGGAGCAGTCGCGTCAACTGGGGGTGAGTGCCGCGAGCCTGATGCACTTGGCCTGGGCCCAGGTACTGGGCCAGGTGTCCGACCGTGAGGACGTGGTGTTTGGCACCGTGCTGATGGGGCGGATGCAAGGCGGCGAGGGTGCCGACCGTGCCCTGGGGGTGTTTATCAACACCTTGCCGCTGCGCGTGGCGCTGGGTGAAACCGGCGTGCGCGAAGGCGTGCGGGCGGTGCACCGGCGCTTGAGTGCGCTGCTCGGTCACGAGCACGCGTCCCTGGCGTTGGCCCAGCGTTGCAGCCAGGTGGCGGTCAGTGCGCCTCTGTTCAGTGCCTTGCTCAACTATCGCCACAGCGCCCACGAAGGGCTGCATGACGAGCAAACACCGTGGGCCGGCATCGAACTGCTGGGGGGCGAGGAACGCAGCAACTACCCGCTGAGCCTGAGCGTCGATGACCTGGGCCAGGGGTTTGCCTTGAGCGTGTTGGCCGTGGCGCACCTGGGTGCCCAGCGCATCTGCGGTTACATGCACACCGCCCTGGAGCACTTGGTCCAGGCCCTGGAGCAGAGCCCGGGCGTGGCGTTGAACCGCCTGCCGATCCTGCCCGAGGCCGAACGCCAGCACCTGCTGGAAAGCTTCAACGCCAGCACCCGGCACTACCCGCGCGGGCAGACCATTCATGGCCTGTTCGAAGCCCGGGCCGCCGAGAGCCCCGACGCGCTGGCAATGGTCCAGGGCTCGCAGCGCTTGAGCTATGGCGAACTCAACGCCCAGGCCAACCAACTGGCGCAGCACCTGCTGGCATTGGGGGTGCAGCCGGACGAGCGGATCGCCATCTGCGTGCAGCGCGGTCCGGCGATGCTGGTGGGCCTGTTGGGGATCCTCAAGGCCGGCGCCGCCTATGTGCCGGTGGACCCGGCGCTGCCGAACGAGCGCTTGCGTTACTTGCTGGAAGACAGCGCGCCCCTGGCGCTTTTGAGCCAAGGGCACCTGCTCGGGCAACTGCCGGCCCTGGCACTGCCGGTCATCGATCTGGACGCTACGGCCTGGCATAACGCTGCGCTGGCCAACCCGTCATGTGCCGGGCTGACCCCGGCGCACTTGGCCTACGTGATCTACACCTCGGGCTCCACCGGTTTGCCCAAAGGGGTGATGGTCGAGCACCGGACCCTGGAGAACCTGGTGCACTGGCATAACCAGGCGTTTGCCCAGCAGGCCGGCAGCCAGGTCTCCAGCGTTGCCGGCTTTGGCTTCGACGCCATGGCCTGGGAAGTCTGGCCGGCCTTGTGTGGGGGGGCGACCCTGCACCTACCGCCACGGGACATCGGCAATGAAAACATCGAGCAGTTGCTGGCCTGGTGGCAGGCCCAGCCGCTGGAGGTGAGCTTCTTGCCGACACCGGTGGCCGAATACGCTTTCCACCAGCAGTTGCAGCACCCGACCCTGAAGACCCTGCTGATTGGCGGCGATCGCCTGCGCCAGTTCACCCGGGCCCAGGGCTTTGCGGTGATCAACAACTACGGGCCGACCGAAGCCACGGTGGTCGCCACCTCGGGCGCGGTGCAGGTGGGGCAGGTGCTGCACATCGGTACGCCGATGGCCAATGCCCGGGTCTACCTGCTGGATCGGCAGATGCGTCCGGTGCCGGTGGGCGTGACGGGTGAGTTGTACGTGGGCGGCGCCGGGGTCGCCCGGGGTTACCTGAACCGCTCGCAAATGACCGCCGAACGGTTCCTCGCCGACCCGTTCAGCCAGGACCCCGAGGCGCGCATGTACCGCAGTGGTGACCTGGCGCGCTGGCTGGCCGATGGCTCTATCGAGTACCTGGGGCGTAACGACGACCAGGTGAAAATCCGCGGCATGCGCATCGAACTGGGGGAAATCGAAACCGCCCTGGCGCGCTTCCCCGGCTTGAGCGAGGCCGTGGTTTTGGCCCGCGAGGACGGCGCGGGGCACACGCGCCTGGTGGCGTATTTCACCGCTGCCGAGCACGTGCAGATTGAGGCGCTGCGGGCCGAGCTGCAGGCCAGCCTGCCCGGGCATATGGTGCCGTCGGCCTATGTGCAATTGCCGGCGCTGCCGCTGACGGCCAACGGCAAGCTGGACCGCAAGGCCTTGCCGGAACCGGCGGCCGAGGACCTGATCAGCCGCGAATACCAGGCCCCCCAGGGGGCGGTGGAAGTCGCCTTGGCGCAGATCTGGCAGGAGGTGCTCAAAGTCGAGCAGGTGGGGCGTCATGACCACTTCTTCGAGCTGGGCGGGCATTCGCTGTTGGCCGTCAACCTGATCGAACGCATGCGCCAGGCGGGCCTGAGCGCGGATGTGCGCATCCTGTTCAGCCAGCCGACCCTGGCCGCCCTGGCGGCGGCCGTGGGCAGCGGGCGTGAAGTGAAGGTGCCGGACAACCGCATTCCGGCCGATTGCCAGCGCATCACCCCGGACATGCTGCCCCTGGTGCAACTCGACCAGGTGACCCTCGACGCGGTACTGGCGCGGGTTCCCGGTGGTGCGGCCAATGTGCAGGACATCTACCCCCTGGCGCCGCTGCAGGAGGGCATCCTCTATCACCACATCACCGCGCGGCAGGGCGACCCGTACCTGCTGCAATCCCACATGGCCTTTGCCGACCGTTCGGTGTTCGCGGCCTTCACCGAGGCCTTGCAACAGGTCATCGCGCGGCACGACATCCTGCGCACCGGCGTGCTCTGGGAAGGCTTGCAGCAACCGCTGCAAGTGGTGTTGCGCAACGCTCCGCTGGTGGTGCGCGAGGAACTGCTGGACCCGGCGGCCGGGGACATTCTCGGCCAGCTTCATGCCCTGTACGACGCCCGTCATCACCACCTGGATATCAGCCAGGCGCCACTGATGCGCGTGCATTTCGCCCATGACCCGGCCAATGCGCGGATCGTCGCCGTGGTGCTGTTCCATCACCTGGCCCTGGACCACACCGCCATGGACGTGGTCGGCCACGAGCTGCGGGCGTTCCTCCTCGGCGAGGGGGGCAACCTGGGGGCGCCGGTGCCGTACCGCAATTACGTGGCCCAGGCGCGCCTGGGTGTCAGCGAGCAGGAGCATGAGGCGTTTTTCCGCGACATGCTCGGCGACATTGACGAACCGACGCTGCCGTTCGACCTGCAAGACGTGCAGGGCGACGGCGGGGATATCGAGGAACGCAGCCAGGCCTTGCCGAGTACCCTGAGCGCCCGTTTGCGCCATCAGGCTCGCTTGCAGGGAGTGAGTGCCGCGAGCCTGTTCCACCTGGCCTGGGCCCGGGTGCTGGCCGGCACGTCCGGCAAGCCGGCGGTGGTCTTCGGCACGGTACTGCTGGGGCGGATGCAGGGCGGCGAGGGCGCGGATCGGGCCCTGGGTATGTTTATCAATACCTTGCCGTTGCGGGTCAACGTCGACCAGGTTTCGGTGCGCGAGGGGCTGCGGGCCACCCACGGGCGGCTCAGTGCCTTGCTCGGCCATGAACATGCGTCCCTGGCCCTGGCCCAGCGTTGCAGCGGGGTGGCGGCGCCGTTGCCGCTGTTCAGTGCCATGCTCAACTACCGCCACAGTCAGGACACGCAGCAGCCGGAAGCGGTGCACGCCTCGGCCCATGGCATCCAGACCCTGGCCGGCGAGGAGCGCACCAACTACCCGTTGAGCTTGAACGTGGACGATCGCGGCGAAGGCTTCAGCCTGACCGCCATGACCCCGGCACGGATCGGCGCGCAGCGCATCTGCGGCTACATGCAGACCGCCCTGGAGTCCCTGGTGGACGCCCTGGAACGGGCGCCGGACATGGCCCTGAATCGCTTGCCGATCCTCCCCGGCGCCGAGCGCCAGCACCTGCTGCTGGACCTCAACGCCACCGCAGTCGGCTATGACCTCGAGCAGACCTTGCATGGCCTGTTCGAGGCCCAGGTGGAGCGTACGCCAGAGGCGCCGGCACTGCTGGCCGGTGGGCAGCAACTGAGCTACCGCCAGCTCAACCAGCGGGCCAATCAGTTGGCCCACCACCTGCGGCTCCAGGGCGTGAGTGCCGACAGCCGGGTGGCGATCTGTGTCGAGCGCGGGCTGGAGATGGTCGTCGGCCTGCTGGCGATCCTCAAGGCCGGCGGCGGTTATGTGCCGATCGACCCGAGCTACCCGGCAGAGCGCATCGCCTACATGCTTGAAGACAGCGCGCCGGTAGCGGTGCTGGTGCAGGGCGCGACGCAGCACTTGGTGGACCTCGGGCTGGCCCCGCTGATCAGCCTCGACGCGCCGCTGTGGCCGGCCGAGCCGCTGGACAATCCGCAGTGGCCCGAGTTGCACGCCGGGCACCTGGCCTACGTGATCTACACCTCGGGTTCCACCGGGCAGCCCAAGGGCGTGATGAACGAGCACGGCGCGGTGGTCAACCGCCTGCTGTGGATGCAGGACGCCTATGGCCTGACGGCTGCGGACGCGGTGTTGCAGAAGACCCCGTTCAGCTTCGACGTCTCGGTGTGGGAGTTCTTTTGGCCGCTGATGACCGGTGCGCGCCTGGTGATGGCGCGTCCAGAAGGGCACAAGGACCCGGCCTACCTGAGCCAGGTGATCCAGGCCGAGGGCATCAGCACCGTGCATTTTGTGCCGTCGATGCTCGATGTGTTCCTGGCCCACGGCGCCGATGCGGCCTGCGGCGCCTTGGTGCGGGTGATCTGCAGTGGCGAAGCGCTGCCGGGGAGCCTGGTACGGCGCTTCAAGCAGCAATTGCCGGGCAGCGAGCTGCACAACCTCTATGGCCCGACCGAGGCCGCAGTGGATGTCACGGCCTGGAACTGCGCCGGGCCGGTGGAGCAGACCCCGGACAACACGCCGATCGGCAAGCCCATCGCCAACACCCGCATGTACCTGCTCGACGAGCAGCTGCAGCCGGTGCCCCAGGGCGTGGTGGGTGAGCTGTACATCGGTGGTGTGCAGGTGGCGCGGGGTTACCTGAACCGCGCGCAACTGAACGCCGAACGCTTCCTGGTGGACCCGTTCAGCCCTCTGGCCAACGCGCGGATGTACCGCACCGGCGACGTTGCCCGCTACCGCGCCGACGGCCATATCGAGTACCTGGGGCGCAACGATGACCAGGTCAAGCTGCGCGGCCTGCGCATCGAGTTGGGGGAAATCCAGGCACGCCTGACCCAGTTGCCGGAGGTCAAGGAAGCGGTGGTCCTCGCCCGTGAAGACGTGCCGGGGGACATGCGCCTGGTGGCTTACTACAGCACCCGGGAGGCCGGCCAGCGCCTGGCGGTGGAGGCCCTGCGCGGGCACCTGCTGCAGCACTTGCCGGAGTACATGGTGCCGGCGCTGTTTGTGCACTTGGAGGCGCTGCCCCTGAGCCCCAACGGCAAGCTGGACCGCAAGGCCCTGCCGGCCCCGGGGCTGGAGGCGGCCATCGTGCGTGAATACGAAGCGCCGCAAGGGGAGACGGAAATCCTCCTGGCCCGACTCTGGGCCGAACTGCTCAACGTGGAACGCGTTGGGCGCCACGACAACTTCTTCGAGTTGGGCGGGCACTCGCTATTGGCCGTGAGCCTGATCGGCCGGCTGCATCAGGAAGGCATGGAAGCCGATGTCAGGGCCTTGTTCGAACAACCGACCCTGGCCGGGTACGCGGCAATTACAGAAAGAATGGAGATCGTCCTGTGAGCGTGATTGAACTGTTGGCAACCCTGAAGGCAAAAGACATCCAACTGGCGTTGCGCGATGAGCAACTGATTGTCCAGGGCAACCGCCAGGCCCTGACCGAGCCTGCGGTGATCGCCCAGTTGCGCGAGTACAAGCCGGTGCTGATCGAGATGATCCGCTCGGGGCAGTACTCGGCGCCCAAGTCCGGCCAGGTGGCGGTGCCGGTCAACGGCATCCTGCCCGGCTGCACCCGGATCACGCCGTCGATGCTGACCCTGGTGCAACTGGACCAGGAGGCCATCGACCGCCTCGTCGCCAGCGTCCCGGGGGGCGCCGCCAACGTGCAGGACATCTACCCCCTGGCGCCGTTGCAGGAGGGCATTCTCTACCACCACGCCAGTGCCGGGCAGGGCGACCCCTATGTGATGCAGGCGCATTTCGCCTTTGACCATCGGCCCCGCCTGGAGGCCTTTGCCCAGGCCTTGCAGGCGGTGATCGAACGCCATGACATCCTGCGCACCGCAGTGCTCTGGGAAGGCCTGGAGACACCGCTGCAAGTGGTCTGGCGCCAGGCCACTCTGGCGTTGCAGGAGGTGCCGCTGGCGCCGGCCGACGGCGATATTCTTGAGCAGTTGCACCAGCGTTTCGACGCCCGCCACTACCGCCTGGACGTGACCCAGGCGCCGCTGATCCGCCTGGCCTATGCCGAGGACCCGGCCAACCAGCGCCTCGTCGCCGTGCTGCTGTTTCACCACATGGCCCTGGACCACAGCGCCCTGGACGTGGTGCGCCAGGAAATGTGCGCCTTGCTCCTGGGCCAGGGCCATCTGCTGGGCCCGGCCGTACCGTTCCGCAACTACGTGGCCCAGGCCCGGTTGGGCATGGGCGAGGAGGAGCACGAGGCGTTTTTCCGCCAGATGCTTGGCGACATCGACGAGCCGACCCTGCCGTTCGGCCTGCATGACGTGCAGGGCGACGGCAGCGCCATCGACGAATTCAGCCTGCCCCTGGACCCACAGCTGTGCCAGGGCCTGCGGGCCCAGGCGCGACAACTGGGGGTGAGCGCCGCGAGCCTGTTCCACAGCGCCTGGGCCCAGGTGCTGGGCGCGCTGTCGGGCAAGCGCAAGGTGGTGTTCGGCACGGTGCTGATGGGGCGCATGCAGGGCGGCGGTGACAACGACCGGGCCCTGGGCATGTTTATCAATACCTTGCCGTTTCGGGTCGACCTCGACGGCTGCACGGTGCAGGACGGGGTCAAGGCGGCCCACGCCCGGCTCACCACCTTGCTGCGCCATGAACACGCACCGCTGGCCCTGGCCCAGCGCTGCAGCGGTGTCTCCGCACCGGCACCGCTGTTCAGCAGCTTGCTCAACTACCGGCACAGCGCGCCGGCCAGCGGCAACTTGATCACGGCCTGGCAGGGCATCTCCAGCCTGAACTCCGAAGAACGCACCAACTACCCGCTGACCATGAGCGTGGATGACCTGGGCCAGGGCTTTGTCCTGACCTTGCTGGCCTGCCGCGAGGTGACCCGCAGCGGGTTTGCGACTACCTGCGCTGTGCCCTGGAAAACCTCGTGCACGCCCTGGAACAGGCACCGCAGCAGGCCCTGGAGCAAGTGTCGGTGCTGCCGCTTGCCGAGCGCGAGCAGCTGCTGGCCCTTAACCCGCCCCGGGTCGACTACCCGCAAGGGCTGACCATCGGCCAGCGCGTGGCGGCCCGGGCGGCGACCCAACCGGACGCCGTGGCGGCGATTCATGAAGGGCAGCAACTGACCTACGCCGAGCTCAATCGCCGGGCCAACGGCCTGGCCCGGCGCCTGCTGGACCTGGGGGTACAGCCCGATGACCGGGTGGCGGTGATCGCCCGTCGCGGCCTCGACACCCTGGCCGGCCTGCTGGCGGTGCTCAAGGCCGGTGCCTGTTATGTGCCGATTGACCCGGCCCATCCCCTTGAACGCCTGAACTACCTGCTGGCCGACAGCGCCCCGGTGGCGCTGCTGACCCAGGCCGACCTGCGCGGCCGCCTGCCGGCGTTTTCGGGGCCGCTGATCGAGCTGGAGGAGGGCGCCGGGAGCGACGCAGCCTGCGATGATCCGCAATTGCCGCAACTGACCGCGCAGCATTTGGCCTATGTGATTTACACCTCCGGTTCCACCGGCCTGCCCAAGGGGGTGATGGTCGAGCACCAGACCCTGGGCAACCTGGTGGACTGGCACAACCAGGCCTTTGACCTGGGGCCGGGGCGCCATACCTCGAGCCTGGCCGGTTTCGGGTTTGATGCCATGGCCTGGGAAATCTGGCCGGCGCTGTGTGCCGGGGCGACCCTGCATTTGCCGCCTGTCCAGGACGGCACTGAAGACCTCGACGCGCTGCTGGCCTGGTGGCGCGCCCAGCCCCTGGACGTGAGTTTTTTGCCGACCCCGGTGGCCGAGTACGCCTTCAGCCAGCACCTTGAGCACCCGACCCTGCGCACCCTGTTGATCGGCGGTGATCGCCTGCGGCACTTCTCCAGGGCCCAGGCATTCGAGGTGATCAACAACTACGGCCCCACCGAGGCCACGGTGGTGGCGACCTCGGGCCGGGTCGAGGCCGGGCAGGTGCTGCACATCGGCAAGCCGATGGCCAATGCCCGTGTCTACCTGCTGGACGAGCAGCAACGCCCGGTGCCCCTGGGGGTGGCGGGGGAGCTGTACGTGGGCGGCGCCGGGGTGGCTCGGGGCTACCTCAACCGTGCCGATTTGACCGCCGAGCGTTTTCTGCACGACCCGTTCAGCGATCAGCTCCAGGCGCGCATGTACCGCAGCGGCGACCTGGCGCGCTGGCTCGCCGACGGCAGTCTGGAATACCTGGGGCGCAACGACGACCAGGTGAAAATCCGTGGCCTGCGCATTGAATTGGGGGAAATCGAAAACCGCCTCAACCAACTGGCCGGCATTCGCGAAGCCGTGGTGGTGGCCCGTGAGGATGAACCGGGCCAGCCCCGGCTGGTGGCCTATTTCACCGAACAGGCAGAGGTCGAACCCTTGGCCCCGGCCGAGCTGCGCCAGCAACTGCTGGCCCACCTGCCGGACTACATGGTGCCGGTGGCCTACGTGAAACTCGACGGCTTGCCGCTGACTGCCAACGGCAAGCTGGACCAGCGCGCCCTGCCAAAACCCGACCGGGCGGCGACCTTCAGCCGCGCCTACGAGGCGCCTCTGGGCGAACTCGAAACCACCCTGGCGCAGATCTGGGCCGAGGTGCTGCAGGTCGAGCGCGTGGGGCGTGGCGATCACTTTTTCGAGCTGGGCGGGCATTCCCTGCTGGCGATGCGCATGGTCTCCCAGGTGCGCCTGCAGTTGGGGGTGGAGCTGGCCCTGGGCGAGCTGTTTGCCAACCCCGAACTGGCCGCCGTGGCCCAGGTGCTGGCCCAGGCGGGGCGCAGCGCCTTGCCACCGATCCTGGCGGTGCCGCGGGACGAGCCGTTGCCCCTGTCGTTTGCCCAGCAACGGCTGTGGTTTATCGCCCAGTTGAAAGGGGTGGAAAGCGCCTACAACATTCCCATCGCGCTCGGCCTGCGGGGTCGCCTGGATACCGTGGCCCTGCAACGGGCCCTGGCGCGGATCGTCGAACGCCATGACAGCCTGCGCAGCCGCTTCACCCTGGAGAACGACGAGCCTTGGGTGCAGATCACCCCGACCGAGGCCGGCTTCCCATTGCCGTGCCAGGACTTGGCCGGCCAGCCCCTGGACCTGCTGCAGGAACAGGTGCGGGCCCACAGCGCCCAGGCCTTTGACCTGCAACAGGGGCCGCTGATTCGAGGGCAACTGCTGCGCCTGGCGGATGAGCACCATGTGCTGCTACTGGCCTTGCACCATATCGTTGCCGACGGCTGGTCGATGGGCGTGCTGACCCGGGAACTGGTGGCGCTGTACCAGGCCTTCAGCCAGGGCCAGGACGACCCGCTGCCGGCGCTGGCCTTGCAGTACGGCGACTTTGCCGTGTGGCAACGGCGCTGGCTCAGCGGCGAGTTGCTGCTCAAGCAAAGTGCCTACTGGCAACAAGCCCTGGCCGGCGCCCCGGCCGTGTTGTCGCTGCCCAGCGACCGGCCACGCCCGGCCCAGCAGGATTACGCCGGTGGCTGTGTCGAGCTGTGCCTGGATGAACGCCTGAGTGCCGGGCTCCAAGCCCTGAGCCAGCGCCATGGCAGCACCGTGTTCATGACCCTGCTGGCGGGCTGGAGCCTGCTGCTGAGCAAGCTCAGCGGCCAGCCTGACCTGGTGATCGGCTCGCCGGTGGCCAACCGCACCCGGGCCGAGGTTGAAGGCTTGATCGGCCTGTTCGTCAATACCCTGGCCCTGCGCATCGATGTTTCGGCGGCGCACACCGTCGAAGCCCTGCTGGCCCAGGTCAAGGCCGTGACCCTGCAAGCCCAGGCCCATCAGGACCTGCCGTTCGAGCAAGTGGTGGAAGTCACCCGGCCCCAGCGCAGCCTGTCCCACAGCCCGTTGTTCCAGCACATGCTGGCCTGGGACAGCGGCTCGGGATCGGCCCTGGTGCTGGGCGACCTGCAACTGGAGGCGGTCAGTGGTGGCGAGCATTTCGCCAAGTTCGACCTGAGCCTGACCCTGGGCCAGAGCGAAGGGCGGATCGGCGGGTCTCTGGTGTACGCCACGGCCTTGTTCGATCACGCCACGGTCGAGCGTTACCTGGGGTATTTCGAGGCGGTGTTGCAGGCCATGGTCGCCAATGACCAGCAGGCCCCGGAGCACATCAGCCTGCTTGACCCGCAGGCCCGGGAACAGGTGTTGCACGGCTTCAACCCGGCGCCGGTGGACTTCCCCCGGGGGCAGACCCTGCATGGGCGCTTCGAGGCCCAGGCGCGGCTCACCCCCCATGCCCTGGCCGTGCAAGCCGGCGACCAGCGCCTGAGTTATCGCGAACTCAACGAGCGGGCCAACCAACTGGCCCATCACCTGCGCGAGCAGGGCGTGGGGGTGGATTCGCGGGTGGCTATCTGCGTTGAACGCGGGCCGGGCATGGTCATCGGCCTGCTGGCGATCCTCAAGGCCGGTGGCGCCTATGTGCCCCTGGACCCGAATCACCCAGCGCAGCGTCTGGCCTGGCTGCTGGAGGATTGCGCGCCGGTGGCGGTGCTGGTCGAGGACGCCACCCGCGGCCTGCTCGGCGCTGTGGAGACGCCGCTGATCAGTGTTGACCAGCGCTGGCTGCAACCGTCGAACAACCCCGACGTGCCGGAGTTGAACGCCCAGCACCTGGTGTATGTGGTCTACACCTCCGGCTCCACCGGCCTGCCCAAAGGGGTGATGCTGGAGCACCACAACCTGCTCAATCTGGTGGATTGGCATAACCAGGCCTTCGCCCAAGGGCCGGGCAGCCAGACCAGCAGCGTTGCCGGTTTCGGCTTTGACGCCATGGCCTGGGAAATCTGGCCGGCCTTGTGCGTCGGCGCCACGGTGCACCTGCCGCCGGCCGGCGTGGGCAGTGCCAACCTCGATGCGTTGCTGGACTGGTGGCGCGCGCAACCCCTGGACCTGAGCTTCCTGCCGACCCCGGTGGCCGAATACGCCTTTGCCCAGCAGTTGGGTCACCCGACCTTGCGCACCCTGTTGATCGGCGGTGACCGCCTACGGCAGTTCGCCGAGGAACAGCGCTTCAGCGTGGTCAACAACTACGGGCCGACCGAAGCCGCCGTCGTGGCGACCTCGGGTCGTATCGAGGCCGGGCAGGCCCTGCACATCGGTACGCCCATCGCCAACACCCGTATCTACCTGCTGGACGAACAGCTGCGGCCGGTGCCGATCGGTGTGGCCGGTGAGCTGTACATCGGCGGTGCCGGGGTGGCGCGGGGTTATCTGCACCGCCCGGACCTGACTGCCGAACGCTTCCTCGACGACCCCTTCGTCGAGACGCCGGGCGCCCGTATGTACCGCAGCGGCGACCTGGCCCGCTGGCTGGCCGACGGCCGTATCGACTACCTGGGACGCAATGACGACCAGGTGAAAATCCGCGGCGTGCGCATCGAGCTGGGCGAGATCGAAACCCGCCTCAACGGTTACCCCGGGGTCCAGGAGGCGGTGCTGCTGGCCCGTGAGGACGAACCGGGGCAGACCCGGCTGGTGGCTTATTTCACCCTGGCCGAGGCGGGCGTCGAGGTGGCGGCCGCCGAGTTGCGCGCCCACCTGCTGACCCAGTTGCCGGACTACATGGTGCCGGTGGCGTATGTACGGATGGACGCGTTGCCCTTGACCGCCAACGGCAAGCTCGACCGCCGGGCCTTGCCCAAACCGGACCTGACGGCGTTGCTCAGCCGCGACTATGAAGCGCCCCAAGGCCCCGTCGAAATCCGCCTGGCGCAGATCTGGGCACCGCTGCTGCAGGTGGAGCGGGTGGGGCGTCACGACCACTTCTTTGACCTCGGCGGCCACTCGCTGCTGGCCATGCGCATGGTGTCCCAGGTGCGGGCGCAACTGGGCCTGGAACTGGCCCTGGGTGAGCTATTCGCCAACCCGGAACTGGCCGCCGTGGCCCGGGCCCTGGAGCAGGCCCAGGCGGACAGCCTGCCGCCGATTCTGGCGACGACCGGGGAGCAGAAACGGCCGCTGTCGTTTGCCCAGCAGCGGCTGTGGTTCCTGGCGCAGATAGAGGGCGTCGGCAGTGCCTACAACATCCCCTTGGGCCTGGGGTTGCGCGGGCCGTTGCACGTGACAGCGCTGATCCAGGCCCTGGAGCGCATCGTTGAACGTCATCAGGTGTTGCGCAGCCGCTTTGTGCAGATCGACGATGAACCCCAGGTGCTGATGGCGGCGGCCGAGGGCCTGTTGAACCTCGCTCGCCACGACCTGACGGCCGCACCCGAAGCCTTGCAGGCCCTGGTGCAACAGGAGGCCAGCGAGCCGTTCGACCTGGCACGCGGGCCGCTGATTCGCGGGCACTTGGCGCAACTGGGCCGCGAGCACCATGTGCTGTTGCTGACCCTGCACCACAGCGTCGCCGATGGTTGGTCGATGGGCGTGCTGACCCGTGAGTTGATGGCGCTGTATGCCGCCTTCAGCCAGGGCCAGGCCGACCCGTTGCCGCCGCTGGCGGTGCAGTACAGCGACTTTGCCCTGTGGCAGCGACGCTGGCTCAGCGGTGAACGCCTGCAACAGCAAAGCGCCTACTGGCAGCAGGCCCTGGCCGGTGCCCCGGCCTTGCTCAGCGTGCCCAGCGACCGGCCACGCCCGGCGCAGCAGGATTACACGGGGGGCAGCGTCGAGCTGCGGCTGGATGCAGACTTGAGCCTGGAGCTCAAGGCCCTGAGCCGACGTCACGGCACCACCTTGTACATGACCTTGCTGGCCGCCTGGGGCGCCTTGCTCAGTCGCCTGGCCGGGCAAACCGACGTGGTGATCGGCTCGCCGGTGGCCAACCGCATGCGCGCCGAGGTCGAAGGGCTGATCGGCCTGTTCGTCAACACCCTGGCCCTGCGCATCGAGGTGTCGGCGGGGCTGGACGTCGCCGGGCTGCTGGCCCAGGTCAAGGCCCGGGTGCTGGAAGCCCAGGATCACCAGGACCTGCCGTTCGAGCAGGTGGTGGAAATCACCCGGCCGCAGCGCAGCCTGGCCCACAGCCCGCTGTTCCAGAGCATGCTGTCCTGGGACGCGCAACCGGGCACGGCCCTGGCCCTGGATGAGTTGCAACTGGAAGTGCTTGGCGGTGGCGAGACCTTCGCCAAGTTCGACCTGGCGTTGAACCTGGGTGAGGTCCAGGGGCAGATTGCCGGCTCCCTGGTGTACGCCTCGGCCTTGTTCGACGCCGCCACCGTCCAGCGCTACGCCGGCTATTTCGAGCGCCTGCTGCGGGCCATGGTCGCCGATGACCAGGGGCTGCTGGAGCAGGTGCCGCTGCTGGATGGGCAGGAGCGCGAACAACTGTTGGTGCAGTTCAACGCGACCCACGAGGCCTTCGACCTGGAGCAAAGCATTCACGGCTTGTTCGAAGCCCAGGTGCAGCGCAGCCCAGACGCCGTGGCGCTGGTGTCGGAGGGCGAGGCCCTGACCTACCGCCAGCTCAATGCCCGGGCCAACCAGTTGGCTCGTCACCTGGGCGAGCAGGGCGTGGGCCCGGATGCCCGCGTAGCGATCTGCGTCGAGCGCAGCCTGGAGATGGTCATCGGCTTGCTGGCGATCCTCAAGGCCGGCGGCGGTTACGTGCCGATCGACCCGAGCTACCCGGCGGAACGCATCGCCTACATGCTTGACGACAGCGCGCCGGTGGCGGTGCTGCTGCATGGCGCCACCCGGCACTTGCTGGGTGCGGTGGCCGCGCCTTTGATCGACCTCGACCAGCCGGTCTGGGACGCGCAGCCATCCAGCGACCTGCCGGTTGCCGGGCTCAGCCCGCAGCACCTGGCGTACGTGATCTACACCTCCGGTTCCACCGGGCAGCCCAAAGGCGTGATGAACGAGCACCGGGCGCTGGTCAACCGCCTGCTGTGGATGCAGCAGGCTTACGGACTGACTGCGGCGGACGCGGTGTTGCAGAAAACCCCGTTCAGCTTCGACGTCTCGGTGTGGGAATTCTTCTGGCCGCTGATGACCGGTGCGCGCCTGGTGATGGCGCGCCCGGACGGGCACAAGGACCCGAGCTACCTGAGTCGGGTGATCCAGGCCGAAGGCATCAGCACCGTGCATTTTGTGCCGTCGATGCTCGATGTGTTCCTGGCCCAGGGCGAGGCCGCCGACGGCCACTCGCTGGTGCGGGTGGTCTGCAGTGGCGAGGCGCTGCCGGGCAGCCTGGTGCGGCGTTTCAAGCAGCAATTGCCGAGCTGCGAGCTGCACAACCTCTATGGCCCGACCGAGGCCGCAGTGGACGTCACCGCCTGGCACTGTGGCGGGCCGCTGGATGCGACCCCGGACAACACGCCGATCGGCAAGCCCATCGCCAACACGGGCATGTACCTGCTCGACGAGCAGCTGCAGCCGGTGCCGCTGGGCGTGACCGGCGAGCTGTATATCGCCGGGGTGCAAGTGGCGCGGGGTTACCTGAACCGGCCAGAGCTGAACGCCGAGCGCTTTGTGCGCAACCCGTTCAGTGCCGAACCCGGTGCGCGGATGTACCGCACCGGCGACGTTGGGCGCTACCTGGCCGATGGCAACCTGGAGTACCTGGGGCGCAACGATGACCAGGTGAAGATCCGTGGCCTGCGCATCGAACTGGGGGAAATCCAGGCGCGCCTGACCCAGCTTCCCGGGATCAAGGAGGCGGTGGTGCTGGCCCGTGAAGACGTGCCGGGAGACAAACGCCTGGTGGCCTATTACACCGGCGACGGCAGCGGCCAGGGGCTGGACATCGAGCAACTGCGCAGCCACCTGCTGCAACACCTGCCGGAGTACATGGTGCCGGCGCTGTTTGTGCATTTGGAGGCGCTGCCCCTGAGCCCCAACGGCAAGCTCGACCGCAAGGCCCTGCCGGCCCCGGGGCTGGGTTCGCTGCAGGCGCGGCCTTACGAAGCCCCCATCGGCGACACCGAAACCCTGCTGGCGGGGTTGTGGGCCGAACTGCTGAACGTGGAGCGGGTCGGGCGTCATGACCACTTCTTCGAGCTGGGCGGGCACTCGCTGCTGGCGATCAACCTGATCGGGCGCATGCGTCGGGCCGGGCTGGCGGCGGATGTGCGGGTGCTGTTCGGCCAACCGACCCTGGCGGCCCTGGCCGCTGCGGTGGGCGAGGGCCAGGAGGTTGACGTGCCGGCCAACCTGATCGACCGCGATTGCCCGCGCATTACCCCGCAATGCTTGCCGCTGCTGGACCTGGAGCAAGGCGCGATCGACCAGGTCGTTGCCCAGGTGCCCGGCGGCGTGCGCAACGTGCAGGACATCTACCCCCTGGCGCCGTTGCAGGCGGGGATCCTCTATCACCACATTCTGTCCACCCAGGGCGACCCTTACCTGCTGCAAGCGCAGTTTGCCTTCGCCAGCCCTGAACGCCTGGAGGCCTTTACCCAAGCCTTGCAGGCGGTGGTCGAGCGCAACGACATTCTGCGCACTGCGGTGTTCTGGGACGGGCTCGAAGAACCGGTGCAAGTGGTGCTGCGCCAGGCCACGCTGCACGTTGAAGCGGTGCAGGTGCGAGCCAGTGGCGGCGATGTGCTGGAGCAGTTGCTGACCCGTTTCGACCCCCGGCATTTCCGCCTGGACCTGGCCCAGGCGCCGCTGATTCGCCTGTACCACGCCTGGGACAAGGCCCAGCAGCGGGTGGTGGCCTTGCTGCTGTTCCATCACCTGGTCATGGACCATGTCGGCCTGGAGGTGTTGCAGCAGGAGGTCCAGGCCTGCCTGCTGGACCGGGCCGACCAGTTGGCCGCGGCAGTGCCTTACCGTAACTACGTGGCCCAGACCCGCCTGGGAATGGGCGAGCAGGAACACGAGGCGTTCTTTGGCGAGATGCTCGGCGACATCGACGAGCCGACCCTGCCGTTCGGCCTGGCCCAGGTCCAGGGCGACGGTCGGGACATCGAAGAGGCCCAGCAGGCGTTGGGCGAACCGTTGAACCAGCGCTTGCGCACCCAGGCCCGGCAGTTGGGGGTGAGTGCCGCGAGCCTGGTGCACTTGGCCTGGGCCCAGGTATTGGGTGCCGTGTCGGGCCAGGACCATGCGGTGTTCGGCACCGTGCTGTTTGGCCGGATGCAAGGCGGCGAGGGCGCCGAACGGGCCCTGGGGGTGTTTATCAATACCTTGCCGCTGCGGGTCGACCTCGGCGATCAAGGGGTGCGTACCGCGTTGCTGGCCACCCATGCGCGGCTGGCCCGCCTGCTGGCCCACGAGCACGCGCCGTTGGCCCTGGCCCAGCGCTGCAGCGGGGTGGCACCGCCGACGCCGCTGTTCAGCGCCTTGCTCAACTACCGTCACAGCGCCGTCGGTAGCGCGCCTTCGACCGAGGCCAGTGGTGCCTGGCAGGGCATGCATTTACTCAAGGCCGAGGAACGCAGCAACTACCTGCTGACCCTGAGCGTGGACGACCTGGGCCATGACTTCATGCTCAGCGTGATGGCCGGCTGCGGCATCGGCGCGCAACGGGTGGCGGACTACATGCACGCGGCGCTGGAGAACCTGGTGCAGGCCCTGGAGCAGGCGCCGGAGCGGGCCATCAGCCACCTGTCGATCCTCTCGACGGCTGAGCGCCGGCAACTGTTGGTGCAATTCAACGCCAGCACGCGCGACTTCCCCCGGGAGCAGACCGTGCACCGGCTGTTTGAGGCCCAGGCGCAGTTGCGCCCGCAAGCCGTGGCGGCGGTGCACGGCAGCGAGTCCCTGAGTTACGCCGAGCTCAACCAGCGGGCCAACCGACTGGCGCACCACCTGCTCGACCTGGGTGTGCAGCCGGGGGACAACGTGGCGTTGCTGTTGCCGCGCTCCTTCGAGCTGTTGCTCGGCCAACTGGCGATCAGCAAGTGCGCGGCGGTCTATGTGCCGCTGGACATCAACGCCCCGGCTGAGCGCCTGGGCTTTATGCTCGACGATTGCCAGGCGGTGCTGTTGCTGACCCAGGGCGAGCCGACGCTGGAGCACCCGGTGCCGCGCCTGGACCTGGCGCAGTCGAGCCTGATGCACGCTGGCCTGGATGCCGGGCCGAGCCATGATCCGCAACTGCCGCAGTCGTCCGAAACCGCGGCCTACATCATGTACACCTCCGGTTCCACCGGGACCCCCAAAGGCGTGTTGGTGCCGCACCGGGCCATCGTGCGGCTGGTGCGCAACAACGGCTACGCCGATTTCAACCCCCAGGACCGCCTGGCGTTTGTTTCCAACCCGGCGTTCGACGCCAGCACCATGGATGTCTGGGGCGCCTTGCTCAACGGCGGCCAAGTGCTGGTGATCGACCACCACACCTTGCTTGAACCCGAGGTGTTTGGCCGGGCCCTGTTGGACTCGGGGGCGACCGTGCTGTTTCTCACCACCTCGCTGTTCAACCAGTACGTGCAGCTGATTCCCGAGGCCCTCAAGGGCTTGCGCCTGCTGTTGTGCGGTGGTGAACGGGCCGACCCGGGGGCGTTCCGCCGCTTGTTGGAACAGGCCCCGGCGCTGCGTCTGGTGCATTGCTACGGCCCGACCGAAACCACCACCTTTGCCACCACCGGTGAAATCCGGACGCTGGCGGCGGACGCCGAGAGCGTGGTGGTGGGCGGGCCGATTGGCAATACGCGGATTTACGTGTTGGACCGGCGCCAGCAACCGGTGCCGGTGGGTGCCGTGGGCGAGATCTACATCGGCGGCGAAGGCGTGGCCCTGGGCTACCTGAACCGCCCTGAGCTGACTGCCGAGAAGTTTGTCCACGACCCCTTCGATGAGGAACCGGGGCGCCTGATGTACCGCACTGGCGACCTGGGTCGCTGGTTGGGCGAGGGGCAACTGGACTGCATCGGCCGCACCGACGACCAGGTGAAACTGCGCGGTTTCCGCATTGAGCTGGGGGAAATCGAAACCTGCCTGGCCGCGTGCCCGGGAGTGCGCGATGCTGCGGTGCTGGTGCGCGAGATCGGCCCGGGGGACAAGCGCCTGGTGGCGTACTACACCCGCCAGGCCACGGCCGAGGCGCCGGACAGCGAGCGCTTGCGTGCTGAGCTGCAAAGCCAGTTGCCGGACTACATGGTGCCCGCGGCCTATGTGTGCCTCGAACGCCTGCCGCTGACCGCCAACGGCAAGCTGGACCGTAAGGCCTTGCCGGCGCCGGAGCTGCAGGCCTTGGCCGGGCGCGTCTACGAGGCGCCGGCCACGGCCCTGGAACAGACCCTGGCGCGGATCTGGGCCGAAGTCTTGCAGGTGGAACAGGTGGGTCGCCACGACAGCTTTTTCGAGCTGGGCGGGCACTCGCTGTTGGCCATTCGCCTGCTGAATCGCATGCAGCAGGACGGGTTGAAAGTGACCCTGGCCGAGCTGTTCCAGCACGCCAGCATCGAGTCGCTGGCGACCTTGCTGGGCCAGCGCACCCAGCCATTGGAGGACCAGCAGAGCCTGATCGAAGTGCGCGGCACTGGCCGCCAGCCGCCGTTGTTCCTGGTGCACGAGTTCAGCGGCATGGACCTGTACTTTCCGGTGCTGGGCCGGCATATCCCGGGGGACTTCCCGATCTACGGCTTGCCGGGGATGGCCTTGCAGCATGGGCAATTGCAGACCATGGAAGGCCTGGCCGCACGCTTGGTGCGGTTGATGCGCTCGGTCCAGCCCGAGGGCCCGTACCGCCTCGCCGGGTGGTCGTTTGGCGGGGTGCTGGCCTATGAAATCGCCCTGCAATTGCAGGGGCAGGACCAGGTGGTGCAGTTCCTCGGCCTGATCGACAGCTACATGCCGCGCCTGACCGACCAGGGCAAGGCGCGCTGGAATGGTCCTCACGCCAAGAAGCGCCATTTGCTGCTGCAATGCGAGAGCTACTGGACGCTCCAGGGCCGTGACGGCGAGGCGGCCCTGGCCGGGGTTCGCCAGTTGGAACAGGAGCTGGAGCTGCACGACTTTGCCGGGCTGCTCCAGGCCTGCCGTGAACGCCAGGTGCTCAACCCGTCGTTGCTGGAGACGCCGGCCGGCGACCTGGAACGCTTCCTCGGACGGGAAGTGGCCCACGGGCACGCCATGGCCCACTACACCCTGCATCCGATTGGGTTGCCGGTGCACCTGTTCTGTGCCGAGGAGCGGCCCACCGAACTGGCGCGGCGCAGCGAGTCCCTCGGCTGGGCCGAGGTATTGGGCGCGCGCTTGCAGATTGTGAATGTGCCGGGGGACCACCTGAGCATGATGCAGGCGCCCCACGTCCAGGCCCTTGGCCAGGCCATTGCGTCGGCCATGGCCGCTGCAGCGCCCGAACCCATGGCGCCGCACCAGCCGTTGTTGAACATCCAGACCGGGCGTGCCGGGCAGACCCCGATTTTCTGTGTGCCGGGGGCCGGTGACAGCGTCACCGGGTTTATCGGCCTGACCGATGCCCTGGGGCCTGACTGGCCGCTGTTCGGCTTGCAACCCCGGGGCCTGGACGGGCAATGGCCGCCCCACAGCCAAGTGGAAAGCGCCGCCGAGCATGCCTTGTCGGCGTTGCAGCAGGTGTGCCCGGAGGGGCCGGTGCACCTGGTCGGCCATTCCTTTGGCGGCTGGGTGGCCTATGCCTTGGCGGCGAGCCTGCAGGCCCGGGGGCGCCAGGTGGCGTCCCTGACCCTGATCGACAGCGAGGCGCCGGGGGGCAACGGTGGCGTGGCCAGGCCCTACACGGCAACGGCGGTCATGGAACGCTTGATCGAGGCCTTGCAACTGGCCTCGGGCAAGTCCCTGGGGATCGACCCCGTGGCCTTTGCCGCGGCCGACGATGTGAGCCAGCTGCGCTTGCTGCATGGGGGCATGGTGCGGGTCGGCCAGTTGTCGCCGCGCTCAACCCCCGAGGCGATCTACGGCACGGTGCGCACCTTTGGCGCGGCGTTGCGCACGGTCTATCAGCCACGCCAGTTGTACCGCGGGCCGGTGCGCCTGGTGCTGGCCGAAGACCCGACCCTGGACGCCGCCGGCAACCTGCGCGAGCAAGAGGCGATGCTCCATGGCTGGCGCCAGTTCGCCGACCCGTTGCAGGTGTGGCATGGCCCCGGCAACCACTTCAGCATCCTCAAGGCACCCGACGTCTTCAGCCTTGCGGCCTGGTGGCACGAAGGGCTGGCCCTGGCGGTGGGCGAGGGGGTGTCGTAAGGCGCTGTGCGGAAAGGCACTGAACGCGGTTTTATCGATCGGGAGCATCACTCATGACGGCAATAGGGTGCTCCTTACACAAGGGTCCGGCTGCGGCCGGGTCCGCTCTCAATACATGTGTGGGCATTTATGGAAAAGTCGAAATTTCGCAAGGCAGGCCTGGGGCTGGCGCTGCTGCTGGCGGTCGGGCTGGTGGTCTACACGGTGCAGGCGCCGGCCGAGGCGCCGCAGTACCTGGTGGCCAAGGTCGAGCGCGGCGATATCGAAAACGCCGTGCTGGCCACCGGGCTGCTGGAAGGCATCAAGCAAGTGGACGTTGGGGCCCAGGTCTCGGGGCAATTGAAGTCGCTCAAGGTCAAGCTCGGGGACAAGGTGAAGAAGGGCCAGTGGCTGGCGGAAATCGACCCCCTGGTGCTGCAGAACACCTTGCGCCAGGCCCAGGTCGACGAGGAAAACCTTCAGGCCCAGCGGCGGGCCACGGCGGCCCAACTCAAACAGACCAAGTCGATTTACGAGCGCTACCAGGACTTGCAGTCCGATGCGTCGATTTCCCGGCAGGACTTCGAGACCGCCGAGTCCAACTATGAGGTGCAGCGGGCCAACCTGCTGTCCCTCGATGCGCAAATCAAGAGTGCGCATATCCAGATCGACACGGCCAAGGTCAACCTGGCCTACACCCGGATCGTCGCGCCCATCGACGGCGACGTGGTGGGCATCGTCACCCAGGAAGGCCAGACCGTGATCGCCCAGCAACTGGCGCCGGTGCTGCTCAAGCTGGCGGACCTGGACACCATGACCGTCAAGGCCCAGGTCTCGGAGGCCGATGTGATCCACATCACCCCGGGGCAGGCGGTGTATTTCACCATCCTCGGCGAAGACCGACGCTACTACGGCAAGCTGCGCGGCACTGAACCGGCACCGCAGAACTTCCTCGACACCCAAGCGGCCGGCACGTCGAAACAGAGCAGCGCGGTGTTCTATAACGCGCTGTTCGACGTGCCCAACCCGGACCACCGGCTGCGCATCGCCATGACCGCCCAGGTGCGCATTGTGCTCGACACCGCCGAGGCGGTGCTGATGGTGCCGGTGGCGGCCCTGGGCCCGCGCAATGCCGACGGCAGCTTCCCGGTGCGGGTACTGGACGCCAAGGGCCATGCCCAGCAACGCAGTGTGCAGGCCGGGATCAACAACAACGTCAAGGTCGAGATCAAGGACGGGCTGGTGGAGGGTGACACGGTGGTGATCGGCGATCCGGTGTCCGCTGTGGTGGGAGCCTGACCATGACCCAGCCATTGTTGGAACTCAAAGGCATCACCCGCAGTTTCATGGCCGGCGACAAGGCCTATATCGCCCTCAACGAGATCGACCTGACGATCCAGGCCGGGGAGATGGTGGCCATCACCGGCGCCTCGGGCTCGGGCAAGTCCACCCTGATGAACATCCTCGGCTGCCTGGATTACGCCACCGCCGGCAGCTACCGAGTCAACGGCCGGGAAACCCGCGACCTGGACAACCAGGAGCTGGCGGAGCTGCGGCGCGACTACTTCGGTTTTATCTTCCAGCGCTACCACCTGTTGCCGCACCTGAGTGCCATGCACAACGTCGAAATGCCGGCGATTTATGCCGGCACCGCGGAAAGCCGGCGCCACAGCCGGGCCAGTGCGTTGCTCGGGCGCCTGGGGCTGGCGGGGCACCTGGAGCATCGGCCCAACCAATTGTCCGGCGGCCAGCAGCAGCGGGTGAGTATCGCCCGGGCGCTGATGAACGGCGGCGAGGTGATCCTGGCCGACGAACCCACGGGCGCCCTCGACACCGCCAGCGGCAAGGAGGTGATGAACATCCTGCTGGAACTGCACGCCGCCGGGCACACGGTGATCATCGTGACCCACGACCCCAAGGTGGCGGCGAATGCCGAGCGCATCATCGAGGTGCGTGACGGCCAGATCATCAGCGACCGGGCCAACCCACGGGACGGGGCCGCGGCCAGTATCGAGGAGCCGGTGCGGGTTGAACCGGCCGGGGCGCGGCGCCTGGTGGCCAGCCTCGGGCTGTTCAAGGAAGCCTTCGGCATGGCCTGGGTGGCCCTGGTGTCCCACCGCATGCGCACCTTGCTGACCATGCTCGGGATCATCATCGGCATCACCTCGGTGGTGTCCATCGTGGCCATCGGCGAGGGGGCCAAGCGCTACGTGCTCAAGGACATCCAGGCGATCGGCAGCAACACCATCGACGTGTTTCCCGGGGCCAGTTTCGGCGACAGCCGGGCGCGGCCATCGAGACCCTGATGCCCGCCGACGCGACGGCCCTCAACCAGCTGTACTACGTCGACAGCGCGACCCCGGTGGTGGGGCGCAACCTTTTGCTGCGCTACCGCAACGTGGACGTCAACGCCACGGTCAACGGCGTCAGCGACAAGTACTTCCAGGTTCGCGGGCTGAAAATGCAGGCGGGGATTGCCTTCAGCGAAAGCGATGCACGGCGCCAGGCCCAGGTGGTGGTGATCGACCACAACACCCGCCAGCGCCTGTTCGGCGCCGGGGTCGACCCGTTGGGCCAGGTGATCCTGGTGGGGTCGCTGCCGTGCACGGTGATCGGGGTCACGGCCGAGAGCAAGAACATCTTCTCGGCCGGCAATACCTTGAGCGTCTGGGTGCCTTACGAGACGGCGGCCGGGCGCCTGCTGGGCCAGCGCCACCTGGACAGCATCAGCGTGCGGATCAAGGACGGCCAGCCGAGCAAGGTGGTGGAGGACAACGTGACCCAGGTGATGTTGCAGCGCCATGGCACCAAGGACTTCTTCACCAACAACCTCGACAGCATCATGAAAACCGTGGATAAGACCAGCCGCTCCCTGGCCTTGCTGTTGTCGCTGATTGCCCTGATTTCGCTGCTGGTGGGGGGGATTGGGGTGATGAACATCATGCTGGTGTCGGTGACCGAACGGACCCGGGAAATCGGTATTCGCATGGCGGTGGGTGCGCGCCAGTCGGACATTCGCCAGCAGTTCCTGGTGGAGGCGGTGATGGTCTGCCTGATTGGCGGGGCGATCGGCATCGGCCTGTCGTTCGCCATCGGCTACCTGTTTTCACTGTTCGTCAAAGAGTGGCAGATGGTGTTTTCCCTGGGCTCGATCGTCACCGCCTTTGCCTGCTCGACCCTGATCGGCATCGTTTTCGGTTTTGTCCCGGCGCGCAATGCGGCGCGTCTGGACCCGATCGAGGCCCTGGCCCGGGACTGATCACCGGGCGCCACCCGGGTGCTGTCGTGCCAGGGTGGCGCGTCAGGTTGGCAGGTATGGCGCCGGTCTAGACAAGGCCGAGGAGGGAGCAGGGGGCCGTGGCATCGTCGCTGCCGTACATCCAGCGCAGCAGCGAGTGGCGGCCACTGATGCCCAGCTTGATCGCTGCGCGCTTGAGGTAGCTTTCCACGGTGTTGGCCTTGAGCCGGAGCTGCTCGGCGAGTTCCGGCACGGTGCGCCCGGCCAGCAGGCCGACACAGACTTCCAGTTCGCGGTTCGACAGGGTCAGGGCGCACTGTTCCAGGCGTTCGACAAAGCGCTGGTGCAGGCTCTCCAGGCCCTGGGCTATAGGCGTCTCGGGCGAGGGCTCCTTGGCGGCGGCACTGGTTGGCTGCAGGGCGCTGATGTGCTGTTCGACCATGGGCAACAGCAGTGACGAGAAGTCTAGGAGGAAGGTGTTTTCCTGGGGGTTGAAGCTGGCGCAGGGCTGGGCGCGGTACAGCGAAATCACGTAACGGTAGCCGTCACGGCGGCTGCTCAGGTGCATCTGCGCCCTGTTGGCATCCACCCGGGCCTGTTCGGGCGCATGGGCTGGGCGGGCGGTGGCCGGCTGCTGGGAACCCTGGTCGTACAGCACCTCGCCGGGCCAGGTGAGTTCCAGGGCGTCGATGGCGTCGTTGGCGGCGCTGCGGCTGCGTTTCTGCAAGTGCGCTTCGCACGCCACCTGCAGTTGCCGGATCTGCAGGGCGTCCACCGCCAGTTGGGTGCGGATCAGTTCGTGGAGCATACGCGGGAAGCTGCGGCTACCGGTGCTGGCAATGACCTTGCCGATCTGCGGAAAAAGCAGGTGTGAATTCATCGTGTCATCCATGAGTGCAGCGAGCGGCGTCATGCCTTTATAGCGCTGGATTATAAAACAGTGGTCTGGCCCTTCGAACCCAACCGGTTCGACGAGAGGTCGCTCGTATCCTAGTACAGGGTGGTGATGGCTGTTTGATGTTAACGGTAATAGTAGGACGAATGGTCGGGGCCAGAGGTTAGTCCCTTGTAGCCATTGGCCGGGCTTGGGTTGCCGGGCAACGGCGGCGGGGCGGCCTCAACCGCTGCCCGGCAGGTTCGGCCACAGGTCGGCCACCAGGAACAGCCGTTCGGCTTCCTCCCAATGGCCGCAGGCTTTCTCCGTCAGGCGGACCATCAACTGCGCCGGTGCGTGAGGGTCCAGCTCGGCCAGCCATTGTTCCAACTGGGTGGGAGTCCAGGTCTGTTCTTCGGGGTAGTGAGCCGGCGCCAGCCAGGCGTGGCGGGGCAGGGGTTGCCAGCGGCCGGGGCGGCTCTGGGCAAAAAACGCCGGCCAGGCGTGTTGGTGCAGCCAGCCACCGTGCAAGTGTTGCGGGTGCGCGCCCAAGGGCGGTTGGGCGTGGCCGGGCCAGGGGTAGAGCAGGTAGCCGCCCAGCCACAGGTGGGCATTGAATGCCTCGATGCCCAGGGCCGCCAGGGCGTCGCGGCTTTCCGGGCGGGCCGAGATCGGCAATTGGTGTTGGTGCAGGTGGTCCAGCTTGCGGTCCAGGCGGTCATGGCAGCCGGGGCCCAGCCACTGGGCACTGTCGGCGCCGTTGCCCTGCTGCGGCCCAAGGTACAGCTTGATCGCCAGTTCCAGGTGATGCACGCCGTCGCGGTCGCGCAGCAGCATGTCCAGTTCGCCCAGGGTGTGCCCGTCGCGGCGGATCGGCAGGTTGGCGGCGAGCAATTCGACGCCGGGGGCGTGGCGCACGGCGAATTGCCACAGGCGTTCGTAATAGAGGCCCAGGCGTCGGGTGGTGGCCAGGGCCAGCCAGTGTTGCAGGGCGCGGCTGTCGTGATCCAGTTGGCGCAACCAGTGGCCCAGCAGTTGCGGGGCCTGCACCCAATCGCTGCCGGCCAGGGGGTGGCGCTGGGGCCAGGGTGTCTGTTCGAGCATGGGCGGCGCGAGGATGACCCAGGCCAGGTCGCGCACTTCGGGGTGGCGCAACTGGCGGGGGAGGTCGAGCAATTCGGGGAACAGGATCATGCTGCGAGCATAGCTCCTTGGCCCGTGGCTGAAAGGATTTTGTCTAACGCCGGGTTTCGCCCATAATCCCCCCTTTGTTTGTGCCAGAACCCCGCAGGAGCCCCATGGAGCAATTTCGTAATATCGGCATTATCGGTCGCCTGGGCAGTTCCCAGGTGCTGGACACAGTGCGCCGACTGAAAAAGTTTCTCCTCGCCCGCCACCTGCATGTGATCCTCGAGGACACCATCGCCGAAGTCTTGCCGGGCCACGGCCTGCAGACCTCGTCGCGCAAACTGCTCGGTGAAGTCTGCGACATGGTGATTGTGGTCGGCGGCGACGGCAGCCTGTTGGGCGCCGCCCGGGCCCTGGCCCGGCACAATATCCCGGTGCTGGGCATCAACCGTGGCAGCCTGGGCTTTCTTACCGACATCCGCCCCGACGAACTGGAAGTCAAGGTCGCCGAAGTGCTCGACGGTCACTACCTGGTGGAAAACCGCTTCCTGCTGCAGGCCGAAGTTCGTCGCCACGCCGAGGCCATCGGCCAGGGCGATGCGCTGAACGATGTGGTGCTGCACCCGGGCAAGTCGACGCGGATGATCGAGTTCGAAATCTACATCGACGGTCAGTTCGTCTGCAGCCAGAAGGCCGACGGCCTGATCGTCGCCACGCCCACCGGTTCCACGGCTTACGCGCTGTCCGCCGGCGGGCCGATCATGCATCCCAAGCTCGATGCCATTGTGATTGTGCCGATGTACCCCCATACCTTGTCCGGAAGGCCGATTGTGGTCGATGGCAACAGTGAGCTGAAAATCGTCGTGTCCAAAGATATGCAGATCTATCCGCAAGTCTCCTGTGACGGGCAGAACCACTTTACCTGCGCCCCCGGCGACACCATCACGGTGAGCAAGAAGGCGCAGAAGCTGCGCCTGATCCACCCCCTGGACCACAACTACTACGAGGTCTGTCGGACCAAGCTGGGCTGGGGCAGCCGGCTGGGCGGTGGAGGCGACTGATGCTCGATCCCGCGCGTAGCTACGACCTGATCGGTGACGTGCACGGTTGCGCCCAGACCCTTGAGCACTTGCTGGACCGGCTCGGTTACCACAAACAGGGCGGCGTCTGGCGGCACCCGTCGCGCATGGCGGTGTTCCTCGGCGATATCATCGACCGCGGCCCGCGCATTCGCGAGGCCCTGCACATCGTCCACGACATGGTCGAGGCCGGTCAGGCCCTGTGCATCATGGGCAACCACGAGTTCAACGCCCTGGGCTGGAGCACTCCGGCGCCGCCCGGCAGTGGCCGGCAGTTCGTGCGCGAGCACACCCCGCGCCACGCCCGCCTGCTCAAGGAAACCCTGGCCCAGTTCGAACAGCACCCGGGGGACTGGCACGACTTTCTGGCCTGGTTCTACGACCTGCCGCTGTTCGTCGACGCCGGGCGCTTCCGGGTGGTGCATGCCTGCTGGGATGCCGGGCTGATCGCGCCATTGCGCGCCCAGTACCCCAATGGTTGCATCGACGAGGCGTTCCTCAAGGCCTCGGCCTTGCCCGAGAGCTTCGCCAGCACCGCCTTCGACCGCCTGTTGCGCGGCACCGACATGCGCTTGCCCCATGGTCAGACCATGACCAGCGGCGACGGCCTGATCCGTTCCTTCTTCCGCACCAAGTTCTGGGAAGACGACCCGCAAACCTACGGCGATATCGTCTTCCAGCCTGACGCGCTGCCGGAGCCGGTGGCCCGCACGCCGCTGTCGGTGGCCGAGAAAAACAACCTGCTGCGCTATGGCAGCGACGAGCCGTTGCTATTTGTCGGCCATTACTGGCGCAGCGGCAAGCCGGCGCCGATCCGCCCCAACCTGGCCTGCCTGGACTACAGCGCCGTGCTTTACGGCAAGTTGGTGGCCTATCGCCTGGACCAGGAAACCCGCCTGGATCCGCATAAATTCGTCTGGGTCGATGTCGAGCGGCCGGAGGCTGTGCAATGAGCGCGGTAGCGGTATTACGCCTGCCCCTGGCGGTGGACCTGAGCGGTTTCGTCAAGCTGCTGCAACGCATGCAGGTGCCCCATCGGGTCAGCGAAGAAGCCGGCGAACAGGTGCTCTGGGTGCCTGGCGACATCAGCGAGCAGGTGCGTTCGCTGTATGCGCAGTTCCCGGCGGGCGACCCCGAGCAGCAACTGGACATCCCGGCGCAACCGCCCGAGGCCCGTGCGGGGTTTGTCGAGCAGTTGCGCCGCAGCCCGATGACCGCGTTGGTGCTGGTGCTGAGCCTGATCGTCTGCGTCGTGACCTGGCTGGGCGAAAACCTTGAAACCCTGCGCTGGCTGACCTTCCTCGACTTCCATGTGGTGGGCGAGTACATCCGCTTCGTCCCCCTGGAAGACAGCCTGGCGGCGGGGCAGTGGTGGCGCCTGGTGACGCCGATGCTGATCCACTTCGGTTTCCTGCACATCGCCATGAACGGCATGTGGTACTGGGAACTGGGGCGGCGCATCGAGTTGCGCCAGGGCAGCATCAACCTGCTGGGCCTGACCCTGCTGTTCAGCCTGGTGTCCAACTACGCCCAGTACCTGTTCAGCGGCCCGACCCTGTTCGGCGGCTTGTCCGGGGTCTTGTACGGCCTGCTCGGGCATTGCTGGATCTATCAATGGTTGTCGCCCAACCCGGTCTATCGGCTGCCCCGTGGCGTGCTGGTGATGATGCTGGTGTGGCTGCTGATCTGTATGTCGGGGCTGATCTCGATGATCGGCTTCGGTGAAATCGCCAACGCCGCCCACGTCGGCGGGTTGCTCGTCGGATGCTTCACAGGTTTGTTGGGCGGCCTCTATAGCCGCCGTAAACTGGCCCTCTAATACGCTGGAGAGTTGTATGTCGTCTTTTGTCGAAATGATCGAAAACATCACCCCCGAGATCTACCAGAGCCTGAAACTGGCGGTAGAGATCGGCAAATGGTCCGATGGCCGCAAACTCACCGCCGAGCAGCGTGAGCTGTCCCTGCAGGCGATGATCGCCTGGGAGCTGCAGAACCTGCCCGAGGAAGAACGGACCGGCTACATGGGCCCGCAAGAGTGCGCCTCGAAGTCGGCCCCGGTGCCGAACATTCTGTTCAAGTCGGATGCCATCCATTGATCGAGATTGGCCGTGGCTCCATCAGCAAAATGTCGGCTCGCCTTGACGGGTCGGACGTTCAGTACGCTTTTCGCCTGGGCGACACCGAAGTGCCGGTCAATCCATTGATCGGCACCCAGATACGCCTGGAATACCTGGGGGCGATCCACTGCTCCCATTGTGGGCGCAAGACCAAGACCAGCTTCAGCCAGGGCTACTGCTACCCGTGCATGACCAAGCTGGCCCAGTGCGATATCTGCATCATGAGCCCGGAACGCTGCCACTACGACGCCGGCACCTGCCGCGAGCCGTCGTGGGGCGAGCAGTTCTGCATGACCGACCACGTGGTCTACCTGGCCAACTCCTCGGGGATCAAGGTCGGCATCACCCGCGCCACCCAACTGCCTACCCGCTGGCTGGACCAGGGCGCCAGCCAGGCGCTGCCGATCATGCGCGTGGCGACCCGCCAGCAATCGGGCTTCGTCGAAGACCTGTTCCGTTCCCAGGTGGCCGACAAGACCAACTGGCGCGCCTTGCTCAAGGGCGACGCGGTGGCGGTGGATCTGGCCCAGGTGCGCGAGCAGTTGTTCGAGTCCTGCGCCGAGGGCCTGCTGGCCCTGCAGGAGCGTTTCGGCCTGCAAGCGATCCAGCCGGTGCGTGACATCGAGCCCCTGGAGATTCGTTACCCGGTGCGCCAGTACCCGGCCAAGATCGTCAGCTTCAACCTGGACAAGAACCCGATTGCCGAAGGCACGCTGCTGGGGATCAAGGGCCAGTACCTGATCTTCGACAGTGGCGTGATCAACATTCGTAAATACACGGCCTACCAGCTCGCCGTGCATCAGTAGAAGGACTCCAGCATGGGCACCGCACAACCGCAGATGATCTACCTGAAGGACTATCAGGCGCCTGAGTACCTGATCGACGAAACCCACCTGACCTTCGAGTTGTTCGAGGACCATAGCCTGGTCCACGCGCAACTGGTGATGCGTCGCAACCCGGCGCGCGGTGCCGGCCTGCCGCCGCTGGTGCTGGACGGCCAGCAGTTGGAACTTTTGTCGGTGAGCCTGGGGGATCGCGAGCTGAGCGCCGCCGATTACCAGCTCGACGACAGCCACCTGACCCTGCAGCCGAAGGCACAGAGCTTCACTGTCGACACCAGCGTGCGCATCCACCCGGAAAGCAACACCGCCCTGGAAGGCCTGTACAAATCCAGCGGGATGTTCTGCACCCAGTGCGAGGCCGAAGGCTTCCGCAAGATCACCTACTACCTCGACCGCCCGGACGTGATGAGTAAGTTCACCACCACCGTGGTGGCCGAGCAGCACCGCTACCCGGTGCTGCTGTCCAACGGCAACCCGATTGCCAGCGGCCCCGGCGAAGACGGTCGGCACTGGGCGACCTGGGAAGACCCGTTCATGAAACCGGCCTACCTGTTCGCCCTGGTAGCCGGCGACCTGTGGTGCGTCGAGGACAGCTTCACCACCATGAACCAGCGCGACGTGGCGCTGCGCATCTACGTCGAGCCGGAAAACATCGACAAATGCCAGCACGCCATGAACAGCCTGAAGAAATCCATGCGCTGGGACGAAGAAACCTACGGCCGTGAGTACGACCTGGACATCTTCATGATTGTTGCGGTCAACGACTTCAACATGGGCGCCATGGAGAACAAGGGCCTCAATATCTTCAACTCCAGCGCCGTGCTGGCCCGGGCCGAAACCGCCACCGACGCCGCACACCAGCGGGTCGAGGCCATCGTGGCCCACGAATACTTCCACAACTGGTCGGGCAACCGCGTGACCTGCCGCGACTGGTTCCAGCTATCGCTCAAGGAAGGCTTCACGGTGTTCCGCGACGCCGGCTTCTCCTCGGACATGAACTCGGCCACGGTCAAGCGCATCCAGGACGTGGCCTATCTGCGCACCCACCAGTTCGCCGAAGATGCCGGCCCCATGGCCCATGCCGTGCGCCCGGAAAGCTTTATCGAGATTTCCAACTTCTACACCCTGACCGTGTACGAAAAGGGTTCGGAAGTGGTGGGCATGATCCGCACCCTGGTGGGCGCCGAAGGCTTCCGCAAGGGCAGCGACCTGTACTTTGAACGCCACGACGGCCAGGCCGTGACCTGCGACGATTTCGTCAAGGCCATGGAAGACGCCAACGGCGTCGACCTGACCCAGTTCAAGCGCTGGTACAGCCAGGCCGGCACCCCACGCCTGGCGGTCAGCGAGGCCTATGACGCCGCGGCCAAGACCTACAGCCTGACCTTCCGCCAGAGCTGCCCGGACACTCCGGACAAGGTCGAGAAACGGCCGTTTGTGATTCCGGTGGAACTGGGCCTGCTGGATTCGCAAGGGCAGGGCATTGCCCTGCGCCTGTCGGGTGAAAGCGCTGCCCAGGGCACATCCCGGGTGATCTCGGTGACCGAAGCCGAGCAGACCTTCACCTTTGTCGACATCGCCGAACAGCCGCTGCCTTCGCTGCTGCGCGGTTTCTCGGCGCCGGTGAAGCTGAGCTTCCCCTACAACCGCGACCAACTGATGTTCCTCATGCAGCACGACAGCGACGGCTTCAACCGTTGGGAAGCCGGCCAGCAATTGTCGGTGCAGGTGTTGCAGGAACTGATCGGCCAATACCAGAAGGGCGAGGCCCTGGTGATGGATGCGCGCCTGGTCACCGCGCTGCGCAGCGTGCTGGCCGACGACAGCCTGGACCAGGCCATGGTCGCGGAAATGCTCTCCCTGCCGGGTGAAGCCTACCTCACGGAAATCAGTGAAGTGGCGGACGTCGATGCCATTCACGGTGCCCGTGAGTTCGCCCGCCGGCAATTGGCCGAGCAACTGTTCGAGCCGCTATGGGCCCGTTACCAGGCCAACCGCGAGGTGTCGAAAATCACTGCTTATGTGGCCGAGTCCGAGCACTTCGCCCGCCGTGCGCTGCAGAACATTGCGCTGTCGTACCTGATGCTCAGCGAGCAACCGGCGGTGCTGGCGGCAACCATCGAGCAGTTCGACAGCGCCGACAACATGACCGAGCGCCTGACAGCCCTGGCGGTGCTGGTCAACTCGCCGTTCGAAGCCGAGAAGGCCCAGGCCCTGGCGGTGTTTGCCGAGAACTTCAAGGACAACGCCCTGGTCATGGATCAGTGGTTCAGCGTCCAGGCCGGCAGCGGCTTGCCGGGCGCCCTGGAGCGGGTCAAGGCGCTGATGCAGCACCCAGCGTTCAACCTCAAGAACCCGAACAAGGTGCGGGCGCTGATCGGTGCCTTTGCCGGGCAGAACCTGATCAACTTCCACGCCGCCGACGGTTCGGGTTACCGTTTCCTCGCGGACCTGGTGATCCAGCTCAACGCCTTCAACCCGCAGATTGCCTCACGGCAACTGGCGCCGCTGACCCGCTGGCGCAAATACGACAGCGCCCGCCAGGCGCTGATGAAAGGTGAGCTGGAACGCATCCGCGCTTCCGGCGAGCTGTCCAGCGACGTCTACGAAGTCGTCAGCAAAAGCCTCGCCTAAACCCATCGTTCGCCCGCCAGCTCCTTGTAGGCGCTGGCGGGCCAGCGATAGCGTCTTCAAGCCCTGCACTCATCCCAAGACCGCCATCGCCGGCAAGCCGGGCTCCTACAACAAAACGCACCCCCCATCCCGTTGTAGGAGCTGGCTTGCCAGCGATAGCGTCCTCAAGCCTTGCGCTCATCCCAAGACCGCCATCGCCGGCAAGCCGGGCTCCTACAAAAGCACACACCCCATCCCGTTGTAGGAGCTGGCTTGCCAGCGATGGCGTCCTCAAGTCTTGCGCTCATTCCAAGACCGTCATCGTCGGCAAGCCGGGCTCCTACACAAAAACACATCCCACCTTGTAGGAGCTGGCTTGCCAGCGATGACGTCCTCGAGTCTTGCGCTACGCTCAAGCGCGTCATCGTCGGTAAGCCAGGGTGGGCTTTGTTCATCAGGCCGCCGAATGCCCGTGTATTCAGGTGGCCGCGCTTTACCCCGGGTTAACAAAAGATAACGTGGTGTCGATTGTCAGACCTTTCGAAAGCCCGATAGGATAGCCACGCATCCGAAGTGGCTCTAGATTGCAGGTTTCAGGACAGTTAACCGATATCAGCCGACGTTTCGGAGCGCCTTCCACAGCGCCCCGACAGCTTGGATGAACGAACAATAATAATGGGGGAAAGGTCTATGAGTGAGCCTGTCATGGGTGTGGTTGTTTGCCGCCCGCCGGCCTTGCGCAAACTTGCGTTGCTGGCTACAGCGCTCTCGCTGGTGGGCGTGGTCATGTGTTCGGCTTCCGTCCAGGCCGCTGCCAGCGCAGCGGACACTGTCTATTCCACTGAGTCGGCCAAGGCCGCGAAAAGCCTGATGCTCGATGTGGTCCATGCCGGCAAGCGCCTGGTGGCCGTCGGCGATCGTGGGCACATTCTCTATTCCGATGACCAGGGCAGCACCTGGACCCAGGCCAAGGTGCCGACCCGGCAGTTGCTCACCGCCGTCTACTTCGTCGATGAGACCCACGGCTGGGCTGTGGGCCACGATGCACAGATCCTCGCCAGCACCGACGGCGGCCTGACCTGGACCAAGCAATTCGAAGACCTCAAGCGCGAAGCCCCCTTGCTCGACGTGTACTTCAAGGACGCCAGCCACGGTTTTGCCGTCGGGGCCTACGGTGCCTTGCTGGAAACCACGGACGGCGGCCAGGCCTGGGAAGACGTCAGCGACCGCCTGGACAACGAAGACCAGTACCACCTCAACGCCATTGCGGCGGTGAAGGATTCCGGCCTATTTATCGTCGGTGAGCAGGGCAGCATGTTCCGCTCCGCCGATTGGGGGCAGACCTGGGAACGCCTCGAAGGCCCGTATGAAGGCTCGTTGTTCGGGGTGATCGGCACCGGCGAGCCGGCCACGCTGCTGGCTTACGGATTGCGCGGCAACCTGTATCGCTCCACGGATTTTGGTGACAGCTGGGAGCCGGTGGAACTCAAGGCCACCCGTGGCGCCCTGGAATTCGGCCTGTCCGGTGCGACGTTGCTGGACGACGGCACCCTGGTGATCGTCGGCAACGGCGGCAGCGTGGTGCAAAGCCACGACCAAGGCCTGACCTTCAGCGTATTCAACCGTCCCGATCGCATCTCCTTATCGGCGGTGACGGCGGCCGGCAACGGCAATCTGGTTCTGGTGGGGCAGGGCGGCGTACGCGCCACGGCACCGACAGGCGCTGACCTGGGCAAATAGGCCGGGCACATAATAAGAAGGCGGGGACATCCATGAGCAGTCATCACCAAGACAAGGCGACGTTTCTCGAGCGCCTGATTTTCAACAACCGCCCGGCAGTGATCCTGATCTGCCTGCTGGTGAGCATTTTCCTGTTCTGGCAGGCCACGTTGATCCGGCCGTCCACCAGCTTCGAGAAAATGATCCCGCTGAAGCACCCCTTCATTGAAAAAATGATGGAGCATCGCAACGACCTGGCCAACCTGGGTAACACCGTGCGCATCTCGGTGGAAGCCAAGGACGGCGACATCTTCACCAAGGAGTACATGGAGACTCTGCGGCAGATTAACGACGAGGTGTTCTACATCTCCGGCGTCGACCGCTCGGGCCTCAAGTCCCTGTGGAGCCCCAGCGTGCGCTGGACCGAGGTGACCGAGGAAGGCTTTGCCGGCGGCGAAGTGATCCCCCAGAGCTACAACGGCTCGGCCGATAGCCTCGACCAGTTGCGCAACAACGTGCTCAAGTCCGGCCAGGTCGGGCGCCTGGTGGCCAACGACTTCAAGTCGAGCATTGTCGACATCCCACTGCTGGAGTCCTACCCGGACCCCAAGGACCAGGGCAAATTGCTGGCCCTGGACTACCAGAAGTTCTCCCATGAACTGGAAGACAAGATCCGCGACAAGTTCGAGGCGCAGAACCCCAATGTGAAAATCCACATTGTCGGCTTCGCCAAGAAAGTCGGTGACCTGATCGACGGCCTGATCATGGTGGTGATGTTCTTCGGCGTGGCCTTCATCATCACCCTGGTGCTGCTCTATTGGTTCACCTGGTGCATCCGCAGCACCATCGCTGTGTTGATCACCACCCTGGTGGCGGTGGTCTGGCAACTGGGCCTGATGCACGCCTTCGGTTTCGGCCTGGACCCGTACTCCATGCTGGTGCCGTTCCTGATCTTCGCCATCGGCATTTCCCACGGGGTGCAGAAGATCAACGGCATCGCCTTGCAGTCCAGCGAGGCCGACAACGCCTTGACCGCGGCGCGGCGCACCTTCCGCCAGTTGTTCCTGCCGGGCATGATCGCCATCCTCGCCGACGCCGTGGGCTTTATCACCTTGCTGATCATCGACATCGGGGTGATCCGCGAGCTGGCCATCGGCGCCTCCATCGGGGTGGCGGTGATCGTGTTCACCAACCTGATCCTGCTGCCGGTGGCGATTTCCTATGTCGGCATCAGCAAGCGCGCCATCGAACGCAGCAAGAAGGACGCTAACCGCGAACACCGTTTCTGGCGGCTGCTGTCCAACTTCGCCAGCCCGAAAGTCGCCCCGATTTCCATTGCCCTTGCCCTGGTGGCCTTCGGTGGCGGCCTTTGGTACAGCCAGAACCTGAAGATCGGCGACCTCGACCAAGGTGCCCCGGAGCTGCGCCCCGACTCGCGCTACAACAAGGACAACAACTTCATCATCAGCAATTACTCCACCAGTTCCGACGTGCTGGTGGTGATGGTCAAGACTGCCTCCGAAGGCTGTTCGCGCTATGAAGCCATGGCGCCCATCGACGAGTTGATGTGGAAGATGCAAAACACCGAGGGCGTGCAGTCGGCGATCTCCCTGGTGACTGTGTCCAAGCAGATGATCAAGGGCATGAACGAGGGCAACCTGAAATGGGAAACCCTGTCGCGCAACCCTGACGTGCTCAACAACTCCATCGCCCGGGCCGACGGCCTGTACAACAACAACTGCTCCCTGGCGCCGGTGCTGGTGTTCCTCAACGACCACAAGGCGGCAACCCTGGACCGGGCGGTGCATGCCGTGCAGGAGTTCGCCAACGAGCATAACCGCGATGGCCTGGAATTCATCCTCGCCGCCGGTAACGCCGGGATCGAGGCGGCCACCAACGAAGTGATCAAGGAGTCGGAGCTGACCATCCTGATCCTGGTCTACATCTGCGTGGCCGGCATGTGCATGATCACCTTCCGCTCCTGGGCGGCGACCCTGTGCATCGTCCTGCCGCTGGTGCTGACCTCGGTGCTGGGCAACGCCCTGATGGCCTTCATGGGGATTGGCGTCAAGGTCGCGACCTTGCCGGTGGTGGCCCTGGGGGTGGGCATCGGCGTGGACTACGGCATCTACATCTACAGCCGCCTGGAAAGCTTCCTGCGGGCCGGGCTGCCGTTGCAAGAGGCCTACTACCAGACCTTGCGTTCTACCGGCAAGGCGGTGCTGTTCACCGGTCTGTGCCTGGCGATTGGCGTCTGCACCTGGATTTTCTCGGCCATCAAGTTCCAGGCCGACATGGGCCTGATGCTGACCTTCATGCTGTTGTGGAACATGTTCGGGGCCCTGTGGCTGCTGCCGGCCCTGGCGCGCTTCCTGATCAAACCGGAGAAACTGGCTGGGCAGAAGGGCAACTCGCTGTTCGCCCACTAAGCCTGCCGTTGATGAAGATTGTTCCCGCGCGGCGCGGGAACAATCCTTCCGCATGCTGGCCCTGATCCCCTCCTGCAATCAGCTATCATGGCGCCTTTCCCCTGTGATGATTGATCGCTATGACTGCCGCTACCCACTTGCTCACTGCCCTCGAGTCCTGCGACATGCTGGAAATCGACGGGCTGCACGCTTTCGATTTCAGCCTCGATGAGCAGCAACTGCTGATCGAGTGTATGGACGGCCGCGCCGCCAAGCGCTGGACCTTCAGCCTGGCCCAGGTCCAGGCCGCGACCTTCGACGACACCCTGCAAAGCTGGACCATCAGCGGCGACTCTGGCGAGCACCGCCTGGTGTGCATGAGCGCCTTCAGCGCCCGCAACGACGAGGAGCCGACCGATGAAGATGCGTAACTTCTGGCCCCTGCTGATGGCCGGCAGCGTCGGCGCCATGTCGGTCCAGGCCGCCGCACCGGTGACCACCCAAGAGCTGCTGGTGGGGTCCTACACCCAAGGCCAGAGCCAGGGCTTGTACCGCCTGCAGTTCAACAGCCAGACCGGGATGATCGCCGCCAAGCCGCTGCAAGTGGTGAAGAGCGCCAACCCGTCCTGGTTGACCTTGTCCAAGGATCAGAAGTACCTGTTCGCGGTGAATGAAAACGGCCCGGGCCAGGCCGACACGGTTGGTCGGGTGAGCAGCTTCAGCATCGCCGCCAAGACCCGCCAGTTGGCGCCGATCAACCAGGTGCAGAGCCTGGGCAACGAGCCGACCCATTCCAGCCTCAGCCTCGATGGCCGCTACCTGTTCGTCAGCAACTACGGCGTGGCCGCCGACCCTGCCGGCAGCCTGGCCGTGGTACCGGTGAGCGCGGACGGCAAACTGTCGCCGGTGGTGCAGATCAGCAGCCACCCAGCCAGCGGCATCAACCCTGAGCGCCAGCTCTCGGCCCATGTGCATTCCACGGTGCCGTCCCCGGATGGGCGCTTTGTGTTTGCCAGCGACCTGGGTGCCGACAAGGTGTTTGCCTATCGCTACGACCCCAAGGCCAACGCCGAGCAGCCGTTGAGCGCCGCCGAGCCGGCCTTTGTCGAACTGCCCAAGGGCAGCGGGCCGCGCCACTTGCTGTTCAGTGCTGACGGCAAGCACGCCTACCTGACCTTGGAGATGAGCGCCCAAGTGGTGGTCTTCGACTACCAGGACGGCAAGCTGACCCAGCAGCAGATCCTCGACCTGGCCGCCAGCGGTGGCAAAGAGAAGAAGGCGGCTGGGGCCCTGCACGCGTCCAAGGACGGGCAGTACCTGTACGTCAGCAACCGCGGCACCGCCAACCAGTTGCTAGTGTTCGCCATCGACCCGGCCAACGGCCAGCTCAAGGAGATTCAGCGCCGCTCTGTCGAAGGCGATCACCCTCGGGAATTCACCCTCGACCCAAGCAACAAGTACGTGCTGATCGGCAACCAGAAAAGTAACCAGATCGTGGTGATCGAACGCGACGCCAAGACCGGATTCCTGGGCAAGACCGTGCAAAAACTCGACTTCGATGCCCCCAGCGATATCAAGTTCCTGGTGCGTCAATAGACCGCAGGCCCCGTTATCCGGGGCCTGACTCCTTCTATCAATGACGCTGATATTCGCTACGCCTGCAATGAATTTCTACGCGCACACCCTCGGGCGTAACTTGGCTCCACGGCCCACACAGCCAAACCAGCCAACCGCAACGAGGGTTAACGCCATGAACTTCAATCTGTTTTCCGTAATCGCCGCTTCCGCCATTTCCGCCTCTGTCGTCCTGCCTGCCAGCGCCAGTGTCGAGATCAGCCAGAAGAAATCTTCCATCAACAGCTACACCCAGAAATACCTGCAACAAAGCGCCAACTTCTACGCTGCGCTGGACCACAAAATCCAGCACTGAGCCTTTGCTATATCCCCCACACACAGCACGTATGCAGGCGCGAAGTCATTGCTGCCCTCGGTGAAGTTCACCCCAAGAGGCAGCAGTGATGTCGCGCCTGCATCACGTCTTTGCGACACGTGCCACGAGACACGTAAAAAACCATGGTGATGGCGCATAGCCATATGTTTAAATTTGACGCGGTTTTATTGACACGTTCGCGGCGAGGATAGACAGCATGGTGATACGTCTGGCAGTGGTACTCCTGTTTTTATATTCCACCCCGATTCTTTCTGCGGCCGAGCCGGCGGAAGGCGAGCCGGACGCGCCCATGAGCGTTGGCAGAGCCTTCAGCTGGAATGAGGAGCCTTCAGCAGGAATGAAAGGCCTTCAGATGGGCGCGTGAGCCGTCCGTTGGACTGAGCTCACAGCAAGCCTGAAGCAGGTATCAATCCAAATAATGAGGGTTATGGGAAAAAGCGACTGTTTATCGTCGCTTTTTTGCGTGAAGCTGTGGACCTTGCCAGCCAGTCCACGGAGGTCCCCATGGCTCACTCGATTCTTCACAGCGCTCGACGCGGCGCCTATCTGGCCATTGCCATTTATTTGGCCGTGGTGCTGCTGCTAAGCCTGGGCGCCGCCTCGTGGCCCGAAGCCCCGGTGCAGGCGGCTTACCCGGCCAGCGCTCCGGAGCATGGCAGCGCAGGCCCATTGGCCGCCCCCAGCCCACACGGCGATGTCGCCGGGGCCTGAACGGACGCTGTCAGGGGCTGACACTGGGTTCGGCGGCGGGCTTGGCCATGATGCCGACAAACAGTGCTGAGGCCAGAAAGCGTTCCAGCCAATCCTGCAGGGCGGTGTAAGGCGTGGTCGCAAACCACGCCCGGTCAACATGGGCGAACTGTCGCACAAAGGGCGCCAGGGCCACGTCGGCCAAACTCAGGTGATCGGCCAGCAAGTAGGGCCGCTGTTGCAGCAACTGGTCGAGGCGGCGCAGAAACACCTCGCCCTGATCGCGGTAATAGGTCATGGGCTGCTCGGGGTAACGTTCGGCGTACTTGTAGCGATTCAGGTACAGCTTGAACACCTGGTCGTTATCGCTGATCAGCGCCGCCATGGTCTCCCGGGCCACAGGGTCGGCCCGCAGTTGCCAATCCTCTGGGTCGTTGCACCCCAGCGCCCATTCCATGATCTCCAGGCTTTCGTCAATCACCCGGCCGTCCACGCTGAGCACCGGCACCGTGCCCTTGCTCGACAGCGCGAGCATCTCTGCCGGTTTAGCCTTGAGGCTGACCTCGACAATCTCCAGCGCCACCCCGGCATAACGCAGGGCCATGCGTGCGCGCATGGCGTAGGGGCAGCGGCGGAAGGAGTAGAGCAGGGCGCCGCTCATTTCACCTCCAGGGTGCTCAGGCCGTTGCCTTGGCGGCGGACCTGGATCTGCACCGGAATCCGTTCGTGCATGTCTTGCACGTGGGAAATCACCGCCACCTTGCGCCCCTGGGCCTGCAAACCATCCAGGGCGTCCATGGCCAGTTGCAGGGACTCGGGGTCAAGGCTGCCGAAACCTTCGTCGATAAACAGCGACTCGATCTTCAGCGTGCTGGACGCCATGGACGCCAGCCCCAAGGCCAGGGCCAGGGACACCAGGAAGGTTTCGCCACCGGACAGCGAGTGCACCGAGCGCAGTTCGTCACCCATCTCGGTGTCCAGCACCAGCAGGCCGAGCATGCTGCCGCCACGCTTGAGGCGGTAGCGCCGCACCAGTTGGCGCAACTGGGCATTGGCGTGGTGCACCAGCAGGTCGAGGTTGTAGGCCTGGGCGATCTTGCGGAACTTGTCACCTTCGGCCGAGCCGATCAGGGCGCTCAGGCGTGCCCAGCGTTGCCACTCGTTGTAGGCGTCGCTGATGCGCTGGCCCAGGGCCTGGTTGGCGTCCTGGCGGCGCTGGTCGTCGGCCTGTTGCGCCCGCAGTTCGGCGCTCAGTTGTTCGCTGGCGCTGCACTGTTGCTGGATTTCTTCGAGGGCGGTCACCAGCACGGCGGCATCGAGGTCGCCGTTATGCTGGGCCTGGTGCTGTTCAAGGTGCGCCTGGCGTTCCTGCAGCCGCACCTGGGCCTGCTCGATGGCTTTCTCGTTGTTTTGCAGTTGCTGGCGCAATTGGCTGACCCGGGGCTCGTCGTACTCCAGCAGTTGCGCCAGCCCCTGGTCGTCCAGTTGTGGATGCTGCAAGCGCCATTCGGCGATCTTGGCGCCCAGGGCCTGTTGTTCGCTGTCCATGGCCTGCACGCGTTCCTGCTGGGCCTTGAGTTCGGCGCTCAGGCTAATCAACTGGTTGCCCAGTGCCTGCAGTTCCTGGCCCAGCGCGGCCTCGGCCTGGCGCGCCTGTTCAACGTCCTGCTCCAGTTGGTGCTGCCACGCTTCGGCGCTGAGGTGTGTACCCAGCAAGTCGGCCAGGGCCTGCTGGCTGGCCTGTTGCTGCTCGCTCAGGCTGGCCAGCTGCTGTTGCGCGGCCTCCAGCTGTTGCTGGCGATTGAGCTGGCTGTGCTGCTCCTTGTCCAGGGTCAGCTGGCGTTGCTGCTGTTCTTGCTGTTGCTCGTGCTGCTGTTCCAGTTGTTCGCGGCGCTGCAGCACCTGCTGGTCGAGCTGCATAAAGGTGGCAGCGGGCTCACTGCGTAACCCCTCAAGCACGGCGGCCGGCAGCAGTTGGCTGAAGCTTGCGAGCTCTTCGTCCAGACGCTGGCGATCGGCGTCCAACTGCCGTTGCTGGTGCTCCAGTTGCTGGCTGGCCTGCTGGTTGGCGGTTTCGGCCGCGCGCAGTTGTTGCTGCAAACGCGCCGCGTCCTGTTGCAGGGTGAGCAAGGCGTTTTGCCGCTGCTCATCCTGCTCGATGCTCTGGTTCAACTGGCTGGTTTGCTGCTCCAGCCAGGCCTCGCGCTTGGCGGCGTCCTGGGTCAGCAATGCGGCGCTGAGGCTGTGTTCATCCAGCAGCGGGCTCAGGGCCTGCTGCTGTGCCTGCAGTTGTTCCTGTTGCTGCTTGAGGTCTTTTTGCTGGGCGATCAAGCCACTGAACTGGCCGCGCAGGTCGATGACCTTTTCATGCAACTGGTCGACGGCTTTCTGCGCCGCCGCCTGTTCCTGTTCATCGTGGCGCCCGAGGCTTTGCAGCAAGGCTTCGGGCTGATGATAAGGGTGCTCGGCGCTGCCGCACACGGGGCAGGGCTGACCGTCCTGCAACTGCTCGCGCAATTGCTCGACGCTGGCGCTGCGTGCCAGGCGTTGGCGTTCCAGCAGCTCGCGGGTGACGCTCAGGGTCTGTTCGGCGACGGTCAGCTCGGCCTTGGCTTCCGAGCCTTCGCGGGTCAGTCGCTCACGTTCTTGCAGGGCGGCGAGGTGGCGCTGTTGCAATTCTTCGCTGCGCAGGTCCAGGGCTTGCTGCTGGCTCCACAGGCGGCTGAGTGCTTCGATGGCGCGCAGGTGCTTGCGATTGTCTTGCAGCAGGCTGCCGAGAATCTGGATCTGCTCGGCCACCGCTTCGGGTTCTGCGCCGGCTTCGCTGTAGAGCAATTGCAGCTGGCTGCGTTGTTGCGCCAGGAGGGCGGCGGCGTTGTTGGCGGCCTGTTCCAGGCCGGGCAATTCGGTCTGGCCCTGGTTCAGGCGATTGCCGATCAGCATCAGTTGCTGCAAGCGTTCCCGGTAAGCGTTCCAGGCTTCGCTCAGGGGTGCGAGGTCGGCGCTGTGTTGCAGTTGCAGGGCGATCTGCGCCAGGCCATCGGCCACTCGGTGCTGGTGTTCGAGCAGGGTTTGAATCGCCTGTTGACCGTCGCGGCTCGCCTGTTCGGCCTGCTGTTGTTGCTCGCTGGCCTGGCTCAGGGCTTGGCTCAGGCGGGTCAGGTTGTGCTGTTCGGCGAAGGCTTGCCGCAAGAGCGGGGCGCTGTCGCTGTGTCGGGCCTGGGCCTGGCTCAGGGCACTGCTGGCGTCGAGCAGGGCCTGTTGCTGCTGTTGCTGGCGTTGCTCCAGGTCGCTCTGCTGTTGCAGCTGTTGCTGGATCTGCTGCGCCAGCGGCGGCAGCGACTGCCTGAGCTCGGCCTCCCGGGCAAACTGGTGACGCTGTGGCGCCAACTGTTCCAGCAGCACCAGGCGGCCGCGCTCAGGGGCCAGGGCGTCGCCGTCGGCTTGGGCCTGTTGCAGTTGTTCCGCCGCCGCCTCGCGAGCGTCCTGCCACTGGCGTAACTCCTTGAGCCAGGTGTGCTGCTGCTCCAGCTGCTTGAGCTGGGCCTGCTGGGTCTTGAGCTGTTGCTGGGCGTCGTTGAAGCGTTGATCCAGTTCGGCCCGGGCCTCGGGTTCCAGGGGCACGATGCCGCTGGCCTGGGCCTTGAGTTCCTTATGGACCTCTTCGGCCTCCTTGCTCTTGCTGTAGGCGCGGCGCCCCAGGTGGCTGTAGATCGCCGTGTTGGTGAGCTTTTCCAGCAGCTCGCTGCGCTCTTTGTCGTCGGCCTTGAGGAAGGCGCTGAATTCGCTTTGCGCCAGCATTACGGCGCGGGTGAATTGCTCGAAGTTGAGGCCCAGCTTGGCCTCGATCAGCTGCTTGTATTCGCTTTTGCTCTGGTTGCTCAGCAGTTGTTCGCTGTCCAGGTCCAGCAGGCTCTGGCGGCTGGCTTGCAGCTTGCCCGTGGCCTTGTCGCGGGCGCGGTTGGCTTCCCAGCGGGCGCGGTAGCGGCGCCCGTCAATGCCGACAAAATCCACTTCGGCGAAGCCGCTGCCGGTGCCACGGCGCAGCAGGGTGCGCGGGTCGCCGGTGGAGATATCGCTGTCGACCTCGGGAACCTTGTTTTCCTTGGCGATGTTATTCAGCCGCGGCACCGCGCCGAACAGCGCCAGGCACAGGGCGTCGAGCAGGGTGCTTTTGCCCGCGCCGGTGGGCCCGGTGATGGCGAACAGGCCGGCGCTGGCCAGGGGCTCGGCGGTGAAGTCGATCTCGCAGGGGCCGGCCAGGGAGGCCAGGTTTTTCAGGCGGATGGCGAGGATTTTCATGGCTGTTCACCTTCCAGTTGCACGTCCTGCAACAACAGGGCGAAGTCCTTGAGGGTCTGTTCGTCGACCTCGCTGCCGTAGCTGTCGCGCCAGGCGCGGCTGAACAGCTCCTGGGGGCTGAGCTGGTCCAGCTCGATCAACTCGGCGCCGTCGTCGCGGCCTTCCCGCGAGCCCTGGCCGGCGTATTCGGCGGCGATCCGCACTAGGCGCACGGCCTTGCCTTGCAGGGCGCTTTCCACTTGCTGGCGCAAATCGGGTTGGGGTTCGTCCAGGCACACCCGCACTTCCAGCCACGGCTGACGCTGGGTTTCGGCCAGCAGGTCGATGTCGGGCAACTGAGCGAGTTGAGTCAGCACCTCGACCAGGGGCGCCGGGCCCAGGCGTTGCAGGTTGACCGCCCGAGGAATCAGGCGCGGCTCGACGCTGACCAGGGTCTCGCCGTCCAGGCGGATGTCGAGGATCTGGTGCTGATAGTTGATTTCGGAAAACGACAAGGGGATGGGCGAGCCGCTGTAGCGAATGCGCTCCTCGCCATTGACCTTCTGGGGTTTGTGCAAATGGCCCAGGGCGACGTAGCTGATGCTCGGGCCGAACAGGCTGGCGGGCAGGGCTTCGGCGTTGCCGATGATCAGGCTGCGCTCGGAGTCTTCCGAGACCGAACCGCCGGCCATGTGCGCGTGGCTGATGGCGATCAGCGCCTGGCCTGGCTGGCGCTTGGCCTCGGCCGCGGCGATCAGCCATTCATGTACCTGGCCAATGCCGCGCAGGTAGTTGTCCCCGAGCTGGGCACCGGTGACCTCCGCCGGGCGCAGAAAGGGCAGGGCCAGGCACCAGCCGGCAATCGCGCCGCTGGCATCGGGCAATGGCAGCAACAGGCGTTCGGCGTCCAACTGGCCGTCGTCCAGCCACAGCACCCGGCCCAGGGCGTGGGTGCGCAAACGCCGCATCAGCGGCGCGGGCAGTTCGATGCGCGAGCCGGAGTCGTGGTTGCCGGCAATCATCACAATGGTCAGCGTCGACTGCTGCTCATGGGCGCTGACGATGAAGTCGTACAGGCGTTCCTGGGCTTTGACCGGCGGGTTCACGGTGTCGAAGATATCGCCGGCAATCAGCAGCACGTCGGGTTGCTCGTGCTTGAGTTGGCGCAGCAGCCAGTCGAGGAAACAGGCGTGTTCGAAATCGCGTTCCTGGCCGTGGAGGTTTTGTCCAAGGTGCCAGTCGGAGGTGTGAAACAGACGCAAGGCAAGCTCCAAGAAAAGCAGCTACAAGCGGCAAGCCTAAGCGAATCTTGCCGCTTGAGGCTTGCCGCTTGCGGCTGCTGTTATTTAGGGTACAGCGGCGGCAGGCTGCTGGTGTCGGCCACCGGGTCTTGGACCCGTTCGGCCATGGGGATGGCGCGGATCGCTCGCCACAGTTCGTCGCCTTGCCAGTACTGGCCAGACTCGCTGTAGAGGGCGCCGTTGAGGCCGTCGAGGGCATCGGACAGGGGCACGAAGCGCGCCGCCATCTCGGCCAGGGTTTCCGGTTGCTGGCGCGCCCAGGCGTCCAGCGCCTGGCGGGTGGCTTGTGGGTCGTTGGCCTGGCAGGCGCGTTTCAGGTCGTCGAGCAGGGTCCGCGGGCTGGGCCCGGTCTGCGCCGCCTTGAGGATGGCCGGCTGCGAACGGGCGCGCCACCACAGGCCGAACCCCAGCAGCGTGGTGCAAGTCAGCAACAGGGTGCTGAGCTGCCACAGCCACAGGTGGCCCGGGTCGCCAGCGGCGGCGGGCGGCGGGTTGCCGGCCGGGGTGTCGACCACCAGGCTCGGGTTGTTCGCCACTTGCAGGGTGCGCGCCGGCAGGCTGCTGCGCTCCAAGTGGTCTTCAAAGGTGTTCCACCAGACCACTTCCAGGGCCGGCAATTCGACGCTGCCGCTGCGGGTCGGCACCAGGGCCTGGCGCTCTTCGCGACTGCCCACCAGCCCGCGTTCGCCGTTCTGATTGCTCAACTGCGCCTGGTCGGGGTAGCTGCGCAGGCCGTTGACTTCACTGCTGGGCAGCGGCGGCAACTGGGCACTGGACAGGCCTTCGGCGCGCAGGGTCAGGGTGCGGGTCAGGGAATCGCCGACTTGCGGGTGCTCGGGCTCCGGGTTCCAGCTTTCCGCCAGGCTCAGGCTGCGGGCCGGCAGCCAGGGGGCGTCGGCCGGGTAGGCTGCGGGCCGGGCCTTGACGGTCAGGCTCATCTGCGCCGAGCTGACGTGGATCAGCTTGCCCGGCTTCGGCCCTTGGGGCGTGGCGTCCTGGCTCGGCGCGTTGAGCACCATGGTGGCGCTGAAGGTCTGGCCGGGGATGCGCAACTCGCCGCTGTGCTGCGGGTACAAGGCGTAGCGGGTTTCGATCACCCCGTGGCGTACGCCATTGATGACTTTTTCGTAGGTGCGCGGCTCGCCCAATTGCTCGACCCGGGCGTCGCTGATCTGCAGCGGCGTCAGGTTGCTGTCGTCGTACAGCGACACCGAGTGGTAGACGTGCAGGGTCAACAGCGCCTGGGCCTGCACATAGACGCTGTCCTGGTCCAGGCTGGCGTCGATGAACACCGGCTCCAGGCGGCTGTCGCTGTCCTGGGCGGTCTCGGCCAGCACTTGCAAGCTGATGGCCTGGCTTTTGGCCTCGCCCAGTTGCAGCGGGGCAATCTCCAGGCTACCGGCCTGGCGCGGCAGCAGGGTGATGATCCAGCGGGTGGAGGCGCGCTGATCGTCGCCCAGGCTGGTGAGTTGGTTGACCTGGCGTGTGCCACGGACCTCGAACAGCAGCTCCAGGGGCGCCAGGTCGGGCTTGCCGAACAGGGTGGCGTCGGTGGATTCCAGGGTCAGCTCGACGGTTTCCCCGAGGTTCACGCGGCTGCGATCAATGCTGGCGACCAGCCCGGCAGCCTGGGCCTGAAAGGACCAGAGAACAAGGGTGAGCAAAGGGGCGGTGAAGCGGGTCATCGAGTTTTTCCCTGATCCTGATGTTGTTGCTGTTCGTACCAGAATTTGCGTCGCAACAGTTCGCCCGGGTCGTCGGGGATCTTGCGCAGCCACTGTTCCAGGGCCTGTCGGCGTTCGTCGTCAAAACCTGCGGCGCTGCCACGGATCGGCGGCGTGGTGGTGCGTTCATCGTCCAGTTCGCTGCCCGGGACGTCGCTGTGGCCGTCCTGGCTGTCATCGCTCTGGTGCGGCTCACCGTTGGCGCTGGGGTCCTGGGCCTCGGGGGGCGTTTCGCCGGGGGGCGGCGGGTCCTGGGTGGCGGCACCGGCCTGGGCATCCCGGGTGGTTTCGTCGCTTTCGCCGGCGGCGTTCTGGCCGGCGTCTTCGTTGGCCGGCGGGGCCGTTTCCTGCAACAGGCTTTCCACCAGGGCCTTGTTCAACTGCGCGGCCTGCAAGTCCGGTTGCAGCTCCAGGGCCTGTTCGTAAGCGTCGATGGCGGCCTCCAGCTCGCCGCTCCTGGCCAGGGCGTTGCCCCGATTGTAGTGGGCGCGGGCATCGTTGCCTTCGGCAAAACGCTGAGCGGCGCCGGCATAGTCGCCGGCTTCATACAGGGCCACGCCTTGCCATTGCGGGTCCTGGAAGTGCCGGGCGGCTTCGCTGGGGCGCTGCTGTTCCAGCAAGCGTTGGCCTTGCTGGTCGGGGCGCAGCCACAGGTCGCCGAACTCGAAGGCCTGGCTCGGTTGCGGCAGGCAGAACAACAGCGGCAGGCAGAACAGCCAGCCCCGGCGCCCGGCGCAGGCCGCCAGCAATAGCAGGGGCAGCAGCAACCAGTAACCCTGGTCGGCCCAGCTGTCCAGGAGCAGGGTCTGGCCGTCGTTGCGCACCCCTTGCGGGCCGTTGAGCAAGCCCAGGCCACGCAGGTCGCTGTCGTCCAGGCGGGCCTGGCGATAACGCCCGCCCAAGTCACTGAAGAAGCTTTTCAGGCCCGGGCTGTCGAGGCGCGAGACCAGGATGCCGCCGTGTTCATCCTTGAGCAGGCTGCCGTCGTCCTGCACCACCGGCGCGCCGTCGCGACTGCCGATGCCGAGCATCAGCACCTGCGGTGCCTGGCCGCTCAGGGCACGGCGGATGCCTTGGCGTTCCTGCTCGCTGAGGGTCGAGCCGATCAGCAGCACCCGGCCGCGACCGAGGGCGGCCTGGTCCAGCAGCTTGAGTGCCTTGTCCAGGGCCAGGTCGGCGCGATGCCCGGCCTGGGGCATGATTGATGGCTTGAGGGCCTCCAGCAGGTTGCGGCTGGTGGCCAGGTCATCGGACAGCGGCACCAGGGTGTGGGCGCTGCCGGCATAGACGACGATGGCGGTCTGGGCGTCGCTGCGCAGTTGCAACAGGTCCAGCAGCTTGTGCCGGGCCTGCTCCAGGCGGTTGGGCGAGACGTCGGCGGCCAGCATCTCCGGGGTCAGCTCCAGTAGCACCACCAGCGGGTCGGCGGGTTTCTGGCTGAGTTGTTCCACTCGCTGCCAACTGGGGCCCAGTAGGGCCAGCACGGCAATCAGCCAGGCCAGGCCCAGGGCCACCCACGGCAGTTTGCTTTCGCGGCCATTGCCGCCGCTGAGCAGGGCGGCGTGAAAGGCCGGGGGCAAGATCACCTGCCAGCGCCCGGCGCGTTTCTGCCGGTGCCACAGCTGCCAGAGCAAGAGCGCCAATACGGGCACTAGTAGCAGCCACGCGGGGCGGAACCAATGGGGCCAGAGGCTGATCATCGACGCCTCCGCAGGCGCAGGCGCTTGAGGCGCTGGCGCCAGTCGTGGCTCGGTTGCAGGAACTTCGATTGGCTGAAGAACCGCTGCAGGGGGTTCTCCGGCCAGCGTTCACGCACCACCAGCAGCATGCTCCAGAGCAGCGCCAGGGCCAGAGGCCAGCTGTACAGCGCCTGGGCCGGGCGGGCCTGGGTCGGTTGCTGGGCCACGGGTTCCAGTTGGTCTAGGGTGTCCTTGATGGTCAGCAGCTCCTGGCCGTCCCGGGCCCGGAAGTAGCGACCGCCGCTGAGGTCGGCGATTTCCTTGAGGGTCGGTTCGTCCAGGTCCAGGCTCGGGTTGAGGCCGAGCAGGCCCAGGGTGCCGCTTTGTTCCGGGTCGGCGCCGATGCCGATGGGGTAGATTTTCACCCCTTCATCGGCGGCCAGGCGCGCGGCGGTGACCGGGTCGATTTCCCCGCCATTGTTGGCGCCGTCGGTGACCAGAATCAGCACCCGGCTTTGTGCCGGGCGTTGGCGCAGGCGCTTGAGGGCCAGGCCGATGGCGTCGCCAATGGCGGTGTTCTTGCCGGCAATGCCGATCTTCGCTTCATCCAGCCACACCCGCACGGTGCGCCGGTCGAAGGTCAGCGGCGCTTGCAGGTAGGCCTTGCTGCCAAACAGGATCAGGCCGACCCGGTCGCCTTCGCGCTGTTCGAGGAAGTCGCCGAGCAGGTGCTGCACCAGGCTCAGGCGGCTGACGTCCTCGTCCTGCCACTGCATATCGGGAAAGTCCATGGAGCCGGAAACGTCCACCGCCACCAGCAAGTCGCGGCCACTGGCGGCCACCGGCAGCGGTTGGCCCAGCCATTGCGGGCGGGCGGCGGCTAGCAGCAGCAACAGCCACAGCAGGATAAACGGCGCTTGCTGGCGCCAGGCGGGCAGGTTGGCCCGGGCCCGACGTTTGGCCAGGCCTTCCAGGTCCGCGAGAAAACTCACCTTGAGCGCCGGTTCGCCGCTGTCTGCCGCCGGCAGCAAGACCCGCAGCAGCCAGGGCAGGGGCAGCAGGGCAAAGACCCAGGGCCAGGCGAACTCAAACATGCTTGCGAATCCAGGTGTCGACCGCTTGGGTCAGGCCGGCAATGGCTTTGTCATCGAGCTTGCACTCGGGTTTGTAGGCGCCTTCCACCAGCACCATCCAGCGGGTCAGGCCCGCAGCGGGGCAGCGGTTGTCGAGAAAGGCCAGCCATTTGCGGCCATTGAGGGTGTGGCTCTGGCTGTAGGGATAGTGGTTGCGACACAGGCGCTTGAGCAGCCCGTTGAGTTGCTGCAGCCAGGCACCGGCCGGGGCGCCATCGTAGGGCTTGGGCAATAGCGCCAGTTCGGCCAGGGCCGCCAGGCGGACCGGGTCCAAAGGTTGTTCGGCACGGCGCACCTTGCGCTTACCGGGCCATAACGCCTTGAGGCGCCACAGGCCATAGCCGGCCAGGGGCAGCAGCACCAGCAGTAGCCACCAGCCCGGCGCCGGCGGCCACCAGCCGATGGCCGGCGGGGCGATCAGCGGTTGCAGTTGCTCCAGGCTGCTCATCGGCTTTTCCCCGGGCGCTGGGGGTTCAGGTATTCGCGCAGTTGTTCGACCATTTCACTCTGGGTGCTCAAGGGCATGAGCAGCACCCTGAGCTTTTGCGCCAGGCGTTCCCAACGGGCGATGCGTGCCTCGCTCATGGCCCGGTAGGCCTGGCGCAGGTCGTAATTCAGGGTGTCCAGCTCCAGCTGCGCGCCGCGTTCGGCAAAGCGCAACAGCCCTGCGGCGGGCAGGGCGTGGTCCAGCGGGTCGGAGAGCGGCATCAGCAGCAGGTCGCAATGGCGCGACAACAGGCTCAGCTGTTGCTCGGCGGCATCCGACAGGGCGCGCTCGTCGCAGATCACGATCACCAGGCTGCCCGGGCGCAACACTTCCCGGCCCCGAAGCAGGGCGGTGCCCAGGCTGTCGCGTTCCGGCTGGGCCTCGGCGTGCAGCGACTGGTTGACCCGCACCAGGCGGTTCAGCAGTTGCAGCAGGCTTTGCTTGCTGCGCCGGGGCTTGATTTCGTAGTGCTGGTCATCGCCGAACACCAGGCCGCCAACCCGGTCGTTGTGGCCCAGTGCCGCCCAGCCGATGAGGCTTGCGGCCTGGGCCGCGAGCACCGACTTGAACATCAGGCCGGAGCCGAAGAACAGCCGGCGGCTTTGCTCGACCATGATGAAAATCGGCCGTTCGCGCTCTTCGTGGAACAGCTTGGTGTGGGGCTCCTGGGTGCGCGCCGTGACCCGCCAGTCGATGGTGCGCACGTCGTCGCCGGCCTGGTAGACCCGCACCTGGTCGAAGTCCACGCCGCGCCCGCGCAGCTTGGAGTGGTGCAGGCCAATCAGCGGGCTGCGCTGGCTCGGGGTGGAGAACAGTTGCACTTCTCGTACGCGATGGCGCATCTCGATCAGCTCGCTGAGGCTGATGCGGATGCCGGGCTCGGCCACAGGGCTGGCGTTCATGGGGGTCAAGCGACGGCTACGACATCGAGGATGCGCTGAACCACACGGTCCTGGTCGATGCCTGCCGCTTCCGCTTCGAAGGACAGGATGATGCGGTGGCGCAGCACGTCGAACAGCACGGCCTGGATGTCTTCCGGGCTGACGAAGTCGCGCCCGGCCAGCCAGGCGTGGGCCCGGGCGCAGCGGTCCAGGGCAATGGAACCGCGCGGGCTGGCGCCGTAGGCGATCCACTCGGCCATTTCCGGGTCGAACTTGGCCGGGGTGCGCGTGGCCATCACCAACTGCACCAGGTATTCCTCCACGGCATCGGCCATGTACAGGCCGAGGATTTCCTTGCGCGCGGCGAAAATTGCCTGCTGGCTGACCCGGCGCTCGGGCTTGGTCTCGCCGTTCAAGGCTTCGCCCCGGGCCTGCTGGAGAATACGGCGCTCCACGGCGGCGTCGGGAAAGCCGATCTTGACGTGCATCAGGAAGCGGTCGAGCTGGGCTTCGGGCAGCGGGTAGGTGCCTTCCTGCTCGATGGGGTTCTGGGTCGCCATCACCAGGAACAGCGGCGACAGGTCATAGGTGCTGCGGCCGACGCTGACCTGACGCTCGGCCATGGCTTCCAGCAGGGCCGACTGGACCTTGGCCGGGGCGCGGTTGATTTCGTCCGCCAGCACCAGGTTGTGAAAGATCGGGCCTTGCTGGAACACGAAACTGCCGGTTTCCGGGCGATAGATCTCGGTGCCGGTGATGTCGGCGGGCAACAGGTCAGGGGTGAACTGGATGCGATGGAACTGTGCTTCGATGCCTTCGGCCAGCTCTTTGATGGCCTTGGTCTTGGCCAGGCCAGGTGCGCCCTCGACCAGCATATGGCCGTCGGCAAGCAAGGCAATGAGCAAGCGCTCGATGAGTTTTTCCTGGCCGAGAATCTGCGTTGAAAGAAAGGTTCGCAGCGCCAGCAGCGCTTCACGATGTTCCATCGATGACTGTTCCTGGAGAGGGTGAGCAGAGGCGTCGAATGAACGCCAGGGCCGGGGGCGTTACTTTAATCCATCGCGGGGGTTGGCGACTAACGGGGAAACCCTGATTTAGCCAATTAGTCGAAAAAGTCCGCGTTTTTCCACGTGCCGACATCCTGTAGGAACCGGCTCGCCGGTGATTGTGCCTTGAGGCTTGGAGCGTGCAGCGCTGTTGCAACCGCCATCGCTGGCAAGCCAGCTCCTACAGGTTGGGTTTTGGGGGTTATGCCAGTTGGCTGATGTAGGTGCCGGTGCCCTTGAGGATGTTTTGCAGGGTCAGCTCGATTTCGGCCAGGTCGGCGGTGGCGGTGTTGTGGTGGATTTCCAGGTGGTCGGCGCCGTTCAGGGCGTCGGTGTCGCCAGCGGCAATTTCGATCAGCAGCAGGGTTGGGCTCAGGGTGACTTTCACGCCGTCCAGGGTCGAGGGCTCACCATCCAGGGTGATTTCCAGTTCGTCTTCGTCCGGGTAACGGGTCATCAGGAACATCTCGCCCTGCTGGCTGTGGCAGCACAGCATGGCCATGTTGTCTTCTTCGTCGTCGCAGGGGTTGGCGATCAAATGGGCGGTGGTCATGCGCATGGCGGTGGGTCCTGAGTCTGGGCTCCGGCCGGGGGAGCAGGGCAAGCAAAGGGCAATTCTGCCAGCCCGAGGGAATTTCTGCTGGTTTGTCTGTCAGAGAACAGGTCGGGTCGGCCCGGCGCTCAAGGCGAATTTCTGGCACGAGAGTACCGGAAAGCAGGGCCAAACCGGCCGTTTTGCCTCGTGGCTGCTAGTGTTGATCTTGGCGCCGGCCATCAACTGCCAGCCAATGTCCGAATATGTCGCAGCATCGCAAGCAGCGGCCTTGTTGCACTCGTTAAGCTGCGCACGCAATAGGATAAGTCCGATGGGGGATGGACACCTGTAAAGGCATTGTCGACAGTCGTTTTTGCAGATGCCCATCCTTGAACGTGAATGTGACCCCAGTGTCTTGTCCAGCTTCACCCACCTGTCATCCTGCCACCTCTGCCCGAGACCAGGAGCAGGGTGACCGACCACCCCCGCAAGGGGTTTGCACGCGACGCTTCCATCAATAACAAGCCCAAGCGGAGTACCACAGATGGCGTTCTTCACCGCAGCCAGCAAAGCCGACTTCCAGCACCAACTGCAAGCGGCACTGGCGCAGCACATCAGTGAACAGGCACTGCCACAAGTGGCGCTGTTCGCTGAACAATTCTTCGGCATCATTTCCCTGGACGAACTCACCCAGCGTCGCTTGTCCGACCTGGCGGGCTGCACCTTGTCAGCCTGGCGCCTGCTTGAGCGCTTCGATCACGCGCAACCGCAAGTGCGCGTCTACAACCCCGATTACGAACGTCATGGCTGGCAGTCGACCCACACCGCGGTCGAAGTGCTGCACCACGACCTGCCGTTCCTGGTGGACTCGGTCCGCACCGAACTCAACCGTCGCGGCTACAGCATCCACACCCTGCAAACCACCGTGCTCAGCGTGCGTCGTGGCAGCAAGGGCGAGTTGCTGGAAGTCCTGCCCAAGGGCACCCAGGGCGACGGCATCCTGCAAGAATCCCTGATGTACCTGGAGATCGACCGTTGCGCCAACCCGGCCGAGCTCAATGTCCTGAGCAAGGAACTGGAGCAGGTGCTGGGCGAAGTGCGCGTGGCCGTGGCCGATTTTGAGCCGATGAAGGCCAAGGTCCAGGAACTGATCGACGGCATCGACAACAGCCCGTTCGCCATCGCTGACGATGAAAAGAGCGAGATCAAGAGCTTCCTCGAATGGCTGGTGGGCAACCACTTCACCTTCCTCGGTTATGAAGAATTCGTGGTCGGTGCCGACCAGGACGGCGGTCATCTCGAATATGACCCAAGCTCCTTCCTCGGCCTGACCAAGCTGCTGCGCGCCGGCCTCACCGCCGAAGACCTGCGCATCGAAGACTACGCCGTGAACTACCTGCGCGAACCGACCCCGCTGTCGTTCGCCAAGGCCGCGCACCCAAGCCGTGTGCACCGTCCGGCCTACCCGGACTACGTGTCGATCCGCCAGATCGACGCCGACGGCAAAGTGGTCAAGGAATGCCGCTTCATGGGCCTGTACACCTCGTCGGTGTATGGCGAAAGCGTGCGTGTCATCCCTTACATCCGCCGCAAGGTGGAAATCGTCGAGCAGCGCTCGGGCTTCCAGTCCAAGGCTCACTTGGGCAAGGAACTGGCCCAGGTTCTCGAAGTGCTGCCGCGTGATGACCTGTTCCAGACCCCGGTGGACGAGCTGTTCAGCACCGTGATGTCGATCGTGCAGATCCAGGAACGCAACAAGATCCGCGTCTTCCTGCGCAAAGACCCGTACGGCCGCTTCTGCTACTGCCTGGCCTACGTGCCGCGTGACATCTATTCCACCGAAGTGCGGCAGAAGATCCAGCAAGTGCTGATGGATCGCCTGCAAGCCACGGATTGCGAGTTCTGGACCTTCTTCTCCGAGTCGGTACTGGCTCGCGTGCAACTGATCCTGCGGGTCGACCCGAAGAACCGCATCGACATCGACCCGCTGCTGCTGGAAAAAGAAGTGGTGCAGGCCTGCCGCAGCTGGCAGGACGACTACGCCAGCCTGGTGGTCGAAAGCTTCGGCGAAGCCCAGGGCACCAACGTGCTGGCGGACTTCCCGAAAGGCTTCCCGGCCGGCTACCGCGAGCGTTTCGCCGCGCACTCGGCGGTGGTGGACATGCAGCACCTGCTGAGCCTGTCCGAAGCCAACCCGCTGGTGATGAGCTTCTACCAGCCTCTGGGCCAGGTTTCCGGCCAGCGTGAGCTGCACTGCAAGCTGTACCACGCCGACACCCCGCTGGCGCTGTCCGACGTGCTGCCGATCCTGGAAAACCTCGGCCTGCGAGTGCTGGGTGAATTCCCCTATCGCCTGCGCCACAACAACGGCCGCGAGTTCTGGATCCACGACTTCGCCTTCACCGCCGCCGAAGGCCTGGACCTGGACATTCAGCAGCTCAACGACACGCTGCAAGACGCCTTCGTCCACATCGTGCGTGGCGATGCCGAGAACGATGCCTTCAACCGCCTGGTGCTGACCGCCGGCCTGCCATGGCGCGACGTCGCGCTGCTGCGTGCCTACGCCCGTTACCTGAAGCAGATCCGCCTGGGCTTCGACCTGGGTTACATCGCCAGCACCCTGAACAACCACACCGACATCGCTCGCGAGTTGACCCGGTTGTTCAAGACCCGCTTCTACCTGGCGCGCAAGCTCACCAGCGACGACCTGGAAGACAAGCAGCAGCGTCTGGAACAGGCAATTCTGACGGCCCTGGACGATGTTCAGGTGCTCAACGAAGACCGCATCCTGCGTCGCTACCTGGACCTGATTAAGGCCACCCTGCGGACCAACTTCTACCAGACCGACGCCAACGGCCAGAACAAGTCCTACTTCAGCTTCAAGTTCAACCCGCACGCGATTCCAGAACTGCCGAAACCGGTGCCGAAGTTCGAAATCTTCGTCTACTCGCCACGGGTTGAAGGCGTGCACCTGCGCTTCGGCAACGTTGCGCGTGGCGGCCTGCGCTGGTCCGACCGTGAAGAAGACTTCCGTACTGAGGTCCTGGGCCTGGTAAAAGCCCAGCAAGTGAAGAACTCGGTGATTGTGCCGGTGGGCGCCAAGGGCGGCTTCCTGCCGCGTCGCCTGCCACTGGGCGGCAGCCGGGACGAGATCGCGGCCGAGGGCATCGCCTGCTACCGCATCTTCATTTCCGGCCTGTTGGACATCACCGACAACCTGAAAGACGGCGCCCTGGTGCCTCCGGCCAACGTGGTGCGCCACGACAACGATGACCCGTACCTGGTGGTGGCGGCCGACAAAGGCACCGCAACCTTCTCCGACATCGCCAACGGCATTGCCATCGACTACGGCTTCTGGCTGGGCGATGCGTTCGCTTCCGGCGGCTCGGCCGGTTACGACCACAAGAAAATGGGCATCACCGCCAAGGGCGCGTGGGTCGGCGTACAGCGCCACTTCCGCGAGCGCGGCATCAACGTCCAGCAAGACAGCATCACCGTGGTTGGTGTCGGCGACATGGCCGGCGACGTGTTCGGTAACGGCCTGTTGATGTCCGACAAGCTGCAACTGGTGGCCGCGTTCAACCACCTGCACATCTTTATCGATCCAAACCCTGAGCCGGCCAACAGCTTCGCCGAGCGTCAGCGCCTGTTCGACCTGCCGCGTTCGGCCTGGACCGACTACGACACCAGCATCATGTCCGAAGGCGGCGGCATCTTCTCGCGCAGCGCGAAGAGCATCGCCATCTCGCCACAGATGAAAGAACGCTTCGACATCTCGGCCGACAAGCTGACCCCGACCGAACTGCTGAACGCCTTGCTCAAGGCGCCGGTGGACCTGTTGTGGAACGGCGGCATCGGGACCTACGTCAAGGCCAGCACCGAAAGCCATGCCGATGTGGGCGACAAGGCCAACGACGCGCTGCGGGTCAACGGTAACGAGCTGCGCTGCAAGGTGGTGGGCGAGGGCGGCAACCTCGGCATGACCCAGCTGGGTCGTGTGGAGTTCGGCCTGAATGGCGGCGGTTCCAACACCGACTTCATCGACAACGCCGGTGGCGTGGACTGCTCCGACCACGAAGTGAACATCAAGATCCTGCTCAACGAAGTGGTGCAGGTGGGTGACATGACCGACAAGCAGCGTAACCAGCTGCTGGCGAGCATGACCGACGAAGTCGGTGGCCTGGTGTTGGGCAACAACTACAAGCAGACCCAGGCCCTGTCCCTGGCGGCGCGCCGTGCCTACGAGCGTGCTGCCGAGTACAAGCGCCTGATGAGCGACCTGGAAGGCCGTGGCAAGCTGGACCGCGCCATCGAGTACCTGCCGACCGAGGAGCAGCTCGTCGAGCGCGCCGCGACCGGCAAGGGCCTGACCCGTCCGGAGCTGTCGGTGCTGATCTCGTACAGCAAGATCGACCTCAAGGAAGCCCTGCTCAAGTCCCTGGTACCGGATGACGACTACCTGACCCGTGACATGGAAACCGCGTTCCCGCCGACCCTGGTCAGCAAGTTCGCCGAAGCCATGCGCCGTCACCGCCTGAAGCGCGAAATCGTCAGCACCCAGATCGCCAACGACCTGGTCAACCACATGGGCATCACCTTCGTGCAGCGCTTGAAGGAGTCCACGGGGATGAGCCCGGCCAACGTGGCGGGTGCGTACGTGATCGTGCGGGACATCTTCCACCTTCCGCACTGGTTCCGTCAGATCGAAGCCCTGGATCACCAGGTGTCGGCCCAGGTGCAACTGGAGCTGATGGACGAACTGATGCGTCTGGGCCGCCGCGCCACGCGCTGGTTCCTGCGCAGCCGTCGCAACGAGCAGGATGCAGCGCGCGACGTCGCGCACTTCGGTCCGCACCTGGCGGCGTTGGGCCTCAAGCTCGACGAACTGCTGGAAGGCCCGACCCGTGAAGGCTGGCAGACCCGCTACCAGGCGTACGTCGAAGCCGGCGTGCCGGAGTTGCTGGCGCGCATGGTTGCAGGCACGACGCACCTGTACACCTTGCTGCCGATCATCGAAGCGGCGGACGTGACCGGTCAGAGCGCGGCCGATGTGGCCAAGGCCTACTTCGCCGTAGGCAGCGCCCTGGACTTGCCGTGGTACCTGCAGCAGATCAGCGATCTGCCGGTGGGCAACAACTGGCAGGCCCAGGCCCGCGAAGCCTTCCGCGATGACGTGGACTGGCAGCAACGGGCGATCACCATCTCGGTTCTGAAAATGGCCGACGCGCCAGAAGACATGGAGGCCCGCGTGGCCCTGTGGCTTGAACAGAACGCGAGCATGGCTGATCGCTGGCGCGCCATGATGGTGGAAATCCGTGCCGCAGTAGGCACGGACTACGCCATGTACGCGGTGGCCAACCGTGAACTGCTGGACCTGGCCATGAGCGGCCAGACAGGGCTGTAACTGCCTGAACCCGTCGTAAAAAAAGCCCCGTATCGCAAGATACGGGGCTTTTTTATTGCGGGTTCACCAACACCCAAATTCCTATGTGATCTTGCCGACGCCATCGCCGGCAAGCCAGCTCCTACACGGGACGCCCTGCGTCCCAGGGCGTATCACTGATACTCGTCCGCCTTGGTTTCAATGAATTTCTGGAGCCAGTTGGCAATGTGTTGAATGTCGATTTCTTCACCCTGTTCAGCCCGCTTCAGCAGCAGGGTGAGCACGCCAATCTGCAAGCTGGTTTGCCGATAACGCAGCACTGGGTCGATGCCGAACTCATCGCTCACCTGCATCCAGGCCAGCCCGGGCACTTCGGTGACCAAGGCGTCGCCCAGTGCGATGCCCATGGCCTCCCAGGCCGGTTCATCGGTCGCGGCCAGGGTCTGGCTATCGACCATCTGCTGCAACAGCGGGAAGTCGGCTCCGGTGCCGGTGAGTACAGCCCCGGGAAACAGGCTGGCAATCAGTTCGCCGAGCGCTGCTCGCAAGCCGTGCATCTGGGCCAGACGGTCGGTCGGGATGGGTTCGAAGGTCGCAGCCGCAGGTTGGGAATCAGACATCAACACGCTCCATGAAAAAAACACCCTTCGCGAGAACTCCGGCCCTCGCGGGTCGCTACTATCGGGTTTTTCCCCAGCGCTTTCCAGCCCCCCCCCCGATGCCTCTAGACAGGACGCAGCAGGGCAGAGGGCAAGGCCTTGCCGATCGAATTTCAAGTGAGGGTAGGCAGCGGCCAGGTGCATTTAACCGCCATCGGTTTATGGCTGTGGGCGGGTTTTGAATGGAATGCAGATAAGAAAAATGGCAGGGGCGGCTGGATTCGAACCAACGCATGGCAGGATCAAAACCTGCTGCCTTACCGCTTGGCGACGCCCCTGTAGCTGTTGCGACGTTACTTGCGTGTGCTGCAGCCCGGGGAGGGCCTGTGCAAGAACGGGCGGAAATTTATCAATTTTTACGCCGCCTGGGAAGCCCCTGCGAATAAAAAATAGCTTTGAAAACAGCTGTTTAGTCCGGGGCAGGGTAGCGGAGGGGCAGTTCGACGACGTTTTCGCCCCTGTAGCGCTTCAAATGGCCAGGTAGCAGGGCTGGGAATCCTTCAGCGTTTCGGCGGTTTTCAGCGCCTGGCGGATAGCCCGCAGCTCGTCGCCCAGCAGCCTGCGCCGACCCAGGTCGTGGAAGTGGCCTCCCGGGTCAAGGTGCACCGACAACAGCCCGAACACCGCGTCGTCCGTCACCTCAAGGATCAACTCCATCATGCTTTCCCCGCCGCCACTGCCCGTCAGGTAGGTCAGCCCCTGCACCTCGGCACGCCTGCAGCCACGCAATCTATCCCAGCTCAGGTGCGAGCCGTGCGCAGTGCCGACGCTTTGCAACTGCCAGGCCCCCGGGTCTTCACGCTGTGCCCGAAGGGCCGGCAATAACGGCTCACAGGCCAACACCTCAAGCGGGTATTGCTGTAGCCCTTGATGGATCGGGTGCGCCGGCAACGAGGGCGCCAGTGCCGGGCCGATCACCTTGACCTGCAACAGCTGGCTCTGGCCTATTTCCGACGGCTGTTCATCCCAGCCGTTAAGGTCGGAAACCGGTGGGCACCAGATCAGTTGCAGGGGTTGGCCCGGCAACAGGCGCTCCTGGTTATCGAAGAACGCCGAGGTGGCTTGGCCCACTGCCGGTAGCAGGTCGTTCAACAGCAATGGCGTTGCGCTGTAGTCGATGCCTTGCTCGGCGGACCAGAACAGCGGGCGTAGGGTTTTTATCGTGGCAGGCATGGGGGCGTAGGGGGTGGTGATTGAGGTCGCCGATTCTTCGGTATTGCGCCGTGATTGTCACGCTGGGATGGCCGGGGCAGAGGGGCTGCCGCGCTCTAGGCAAAGGGTGGCGTTGAGTGGGTGCGCGCGAATGTGGGGCGGAGTGTGGATTTATAAAATCATATTCAGTGAAAATGCCGCCTGCTGCCGATGCCCGCGCCCTTGACCAGGACGCCGCAGCTTCACCGAGTGTGATGGGGATCCACACCATTCATTGATCAGGAGGATCAGTTTCCCATGCACCGACTTGAGCATAACGTCGACAACCAGTGGCTGCCGTACAGTCATCCGCCCATTTTTCAGGTGGCCGCGATTGGCCAGGGCCAGCGCATTGTTGCAGCTGTGCCGGGCTCCGATCCGGAGGTGGTGACCCGGCTGGTTCGCTGCCTCAGCGAGCCCTTTATCCTGCTGTACATCCTCCACACGCCTCGCGGAGGAGAGGGGGAAGCCGGTCGTTATCAGAGCCCGGAGCTGACGCGTCAGGAGTTTGAAGCCTTCATCAACGAGTTCACTCCCTTGCTCTCCAGAGACAGTCGCTTTGATCTGTGGGTCTATGCGCCCGAGGAGAACGCCACCGTGGCCTGGGATCGGCATGACTTGCTTTACGCCTATGGCCCTCTTGATGCCTACACACGCGAGCTGCGGGCCCTGGGCTTCAGCCATGGCCAGCCGGAAATGCCCGTGCCCCACGCGCACAACTATCATGCAAAACTCGATGACCTTTCCAGGCAGCTGATCAACCGGTTCGAATGGCGCCACTCGCCGTTGCGTCCGGAAGATGAGCAGTAACGGCCCGGCGGCGGGGCGATTGGCTGCTTTGGCAACCGGCAACGACGCGTGTGAGCAACAGCAGGCCAAGGGTTTTATGCCGGAGGCTCATCCGTTGAATTCCCCCAGATAATCCAGGGTGGCGGTGTTCTCGGGCTGACGCTGATTAGGGCCGGAGGTTGCGGAGCGCTTGTCACCGTAAATCGACTGGCTGCCCACCAGGATGAAGTGGCTGAACGCTTTTGTGGCTCGGGAGCGCAGCAGGGCTTTTTGTGCCTCGCTGCGGACCAGGGAGTCGAGGTAGTCGACGCAGGTGCAGAGCTCGACGAAGTCCGAGTCCATGTAAAAGCCCAGTTCCTGATTCAAGCGCCAGCTCGGGTTGCGCGCTTCCCAGGCGCTGAACTCGGCATCGCTGGCGTCCGCCGCGGGTGCCGGTTCCCACTGTTCGAAGGCAAAGCGTTCGGCCTCGGCGTCATCCGCGAAGCGGGCGGCGAACAGGTGGAAAGCGAAGTAGACGTCGTGTTCTTGCATAGCGTGATGGGCTCCTTTCCATGGCCGCAGTCGGGTGTGCGTCCGGGGTCAGACAACGCTGGCCCGTTGCAGGTGGCTGACGTGGCCAAAGCCGGCGGCGTTGAGGCGTTCCACCAAGTCGTGCCGCGCGGCGGCGCCGCCACTGCGCACGTAATCCAGTTCCGACGCGGTAATCAGCACCACCGGCACCAGGGTCACGGGGGACAGGGGCATGTCTTCCAGGCGGGTGGGGAAGTCCGGTGCGGGGCCGCCGATCAGCACCCCGGCGCAATCGTCGGCGCTGACAAACTGCGCCGGCAGTTGCTCGCTCATGGCGTGGGACTGGCTGAAGCCTGGCAGTTCCAGGGACAGCACGGCGTATTGTTCCAGCTGGTGGTTGATGCCGCCGGCGTCGGCCACGGTATTGGCCACGTGCTTGAGCAGCTCGAAGGTCCAGCTCTGGGCAAACGGACTGATATCGCCCAGGGGGCCTTGGGCGTGGGCGGGGATGTCCGGGGTTTCGACAAACAGTTCCATCTCGAAGCCGTTGCCCAGGTCGTCGCCTTCGACGCCGTCGAATGGATCGCTGAGGCCTTCGGTGGCGAGAATGATGCGGTTTTCGCGGCGCACGACGCGATAGGCCTGGCGGGTCGAGGGCCAGTCGGGGCCACCCATGAAACTGGGGCTGATGGCAAAGCCCAGCACGTCCGTCTCGCAGGTGCCGACGGCTTGCCAGTGACGGTCGAGGCAGGCACCACTGGCTTCGCGGGCGGCCAGGTTGGCCTGTTCGGCCGGGCTCAAATCGAAGGGCTGGGTGCTGTGGCTGGAGGTTTCAGGCTCGCTGGCCACCGTTGGCGGCAAACTCGGTTCGGCGGTGGCTGGCGAGGGCTTTTTAAAGGCGTTGAGCAGTTTGTCGAGGAAACTCATCGGGCGATCCTTGCGCAGGTGTGGCGTCGCCAGGGGCAACGGAGGGTGTTGAGAGCGAGACGCATTGTGACGGCTCGGGCTAGGTGAGAAAACACCCAGGCGGTTTGGTTCCACGATGGGGGTTGTCCGAGTGGCCGATTCAGCGGGCGCCAGCCTTTGCTCCTGGACTGCGGCTTGCCTTTCAAAGGCCCTCCCGTTGAAAATCCGCGCCTGCCCACGGTTTAGGAGAGGTGATCACCATGCGGTACCCGAAGACGTTGAGCCCGGAGTTTTCCGGAGCGCTGCGGACATTCAGCTTTTGGATCGCCAACGGCAGCGTGGGTTATCCGCTGCTGGAAGGCATCGACTATCGAAGCTGCCTGGGGGAGGAGCCGAGCATGTTGGAAATGGCCTACGCGATCTTTGCCAATGTGCTGGAGATGGATGAACAGGGCGTGCCGGTCAATGCCAAGTACGCGGAGCACAGGGCGGCGCAATACATTCGGCAATATTGTGACCCTGGGTACAGCGCGCTGCCCGAGTTCCAAGCGTGGGAACAAGAACTGTATGGGCCGCCGGACAGGGAAGATGTGAAGCCCTGGCCTGCGGGTAGCCGCGTCTGACCGGTCTGGCGTCTGTGCCGGACCTGCCCTCGTTAAGGACGATGACATGCCACTGATTTCGCAACGTGTAGCGCTGGCCCGCCAGGGTGCCAACGATAAAGTGATTTGCCGCATGGCCTCGGGTTGGGCGGTCATGGGCGATGTGCAATTTCTGCCGGGCTACTGCCTGTTGTTGCCCGACCCAGTGGTGGCCAGCCTCAATGATCTGGACGCCGAAGCCCGAGCCACTTACCTGCTGGACATGGCACGCATCGGCGATGCCGTGCTACAGGCCACTGGGGCCTTGCGCATGAACTACGAAATTCTCGGCAATTCCGAGCCGGAGTTGCATTGCCATATCTTTGCGCGCTACGCATCGGAGCCGGAAGGGAAACGCACGATGCCGGTATGGTTCTACGACTGGAAAAACGCGCCGCCCTACGTCGAGGAAGAGCATGGCGCCTTGCGCAAGAAGATAGCCCGCCTATTGGCGGGCTCAGCGTAGCCGCACGGTGTATCAGCGGGCTGCTGTCGTCCACTTGGCCCGTGCGGTGTGCAGCTTTTTATAGCTGTCGATCAGCCGCTGGTGACGGTCCAGGCCTTCCAGTTGCAGGCTGGTCGGGGTCAGGCCGTAGAAGCGCACGCTGCCGTTTACCGAACCGATCACCGCGTCCATCCGCTCATTGCCGAACATGCGGCGGAAGTTGACCTCGTAGTGCGCCAGGTCCAGATCGCTGTCCAGCTCCACTTCCAGCACCGCGTTCATGGCCTGGTAGAACAGGCCGCGTTCGACGGTGTTGTCGTTGTATTGCAGGAACATTTCCACCAGTTCCTTGGCCGGGTCGAACTGTCCCAGGGCGACGTGGATCAGCAGCTTCAGCTCAAGGACCGTCAACTGGCCCCAGGGCGTATTGTCGTCGAACTCGATGCCGATCAGGGTGGTGATGTCGGTGTATTCGTCCAGCTCGCTTTCTTCCAGGCGCTGCACCAGTGACCGCAGGCCGTCTTCGTCGAGGCTGTGCAGGTTGAGGATGTCGTCGCGGAAAAACAGCGCTTTATTGGTGTTGTCCCAGATCAGGTCGTCCACCGGGTAGATTTCCGAGTAGTCCGGCACCAGGATGCGGCAGGCTGTAGCGCCCAGGTGCTCGTACACCGCCATGTAGACTTCCTTGCCCTGGCCTTCGAGGATGCCGAACAGGGTGGCGGCTTCCTCGGCGCTGGCTTTTTCCCTTTCGCTGAAGCCGCTCTGGCTGGTGAAGTCCCATTCGACGAATTCGAAGTCCGCCTTGGCACTGAAGAAGCGCCACGACACCACGCCGCTGGAGTCGATGAAGTGCTCGACAAAGTTGTTCGGCTCCATCAGCGCCTGGCTTTCGAAGGTCGGCTGCGGCAGGTCGTTGAGGCCCTCGAAGCTGCGGCCCTGGAGCAGTTCGGTGAGGCTGCGCTCCAGCGCCACTTCCAGGCTGGGGTGCGCGCCGAACGAGGCGAACACACCGCCAGTGCGCGGGTTCATCAGGGTCACGCACATCACCGGGAATTCACCGCCCAGGGATGCATCCTTGACCAGCACCGGGAAGCCTTGTTCTTCCAGGCCCTGGATGCCCGCGAGAATGCTCGGGTACTTGGCCAGCACCTCTTGGGGCACGTCCGGCAGGGCCAGCTCGCCTTCGAGAATCTCGCGCTTGACCGCACGCTCGAAGATTTCCGACAGGCACTGCACCTGGGCTTCGGCCAAGGTGTTGCCGGCGCTCATGCCGTTGCTGAGGAACAGGTTCTCGATCAGGTTGGAGGGGAAGTACACCACCTCGCCGTCCGACTGGCGCACATAGGGCAGGGAGCAGATACCGCGCTCGATATTGCCCGAGTTGGTGTCGTACAGGTGGGAACCCAGCAGCTCGCCATCCGGGTTGTAGATGCCCAGGCAGTACTCGTCGAGCAGTTCCTTGGGCAGCGCATCCTTGCGGCCCGGCTTGAACCAGCGCTCGTCCGGGTAATGCACAAAGGCCGCGTTGGCGATCTCTTCACCCCAGAACTGGTCGTTGTAGAAGAAGTTGCAGTTGAGGCGCTCGATAAACTCGCCCAGCGCCGAGGCCAGGGCGCCTTCCTTGGTCGCGCCCTTGCCGTTGGTGAAACACATCGGCGACTGCGCGTCGCGGATGTGCAGCGACCAGACGTTGGGCACGATATTGCGCCACGAGGCGATCTCGATCTTCATCCCCAGGCCGGCGAGAATCCCCGACATATTGGCGATGGTCTGCTCCAGGGGCAGGTCCTTGCCGGCAATGTAGGTGCCTTCGCTGGAGGTCGATTGTGGCATCAGCAGCGCCTGGGCATCGGCGTCGAGGTTTTCCACTTCCTCGATCACGAACTCAGGGCCGGTCTGCACCACCTTCTTTACGGTGCAACGGTCGATGGAGCGCAAGATGCCCTGGCGGTCCTTGGCGGAGATGTCCGCCGGCAACTCCACCTGAATCTTGAAGATCTGGTTGTAGCGGTTTTCCGGATCGACAATGTTGTTTTGCGACAGGCGAATATTGTCGGTGGGGATGTTGCGGGTCTGGCAGTACAACTTGACGAAGTACGCCGCGCACAAGGCCGAAGACGCCAGGAAATAGTCGAACGGCCCCGGCGCCGAGCCGTCGCCCTTGTAGCGGATAGGTTGGTCGGCCACCACCGTGAAGTCGTCGAACTTGGCTTCAAGTCGAAGGTTATCGAGAAAATTGACTTTGATTTCCATGGGGGTACCGACGTGACGAGGCAAAAAATTGGTCGGCATTATCCGGTTTTTTGCCGGCGAAGTGTTGTGGTTTTCGGCACGGAGCGCCGGCCGGGCCTGGAGGGGTGCCGGGGCAGGGGCTTTGCAGGGCAGACGACCGCCCCTCGATAGAAGGCTTAGGCGCCGGGGTTGTGGCTGCGAACCTTCTTGAGCACCTGTGCTGCGAGCTCCTGAACGCCTTCTTCTCGGTCCTCAGGTGTTGGCTCATACGCCAGGCGCTCAAGCTCCGGCTCCAGGGCACGTGCCAGTGCCGGGCATTCGCCGACCACACCTTGAATGACCCAGTATTTCCACAGGCTGTCGCCCGAGGCGAAAACGGTGCGGATAGGCGGCGCCAGCGGGGCTCCGATGCCCGCCAGAAACGGCTGAACAACCCGCGCGACCGGCCAGTTCATGTCTTGCAGCCACTCCAGCAGCGCTGGCAACACCGGCTCGACCGCTGGAAATCCAAGGGCCACGAGCTTCGAGGCGGCGTCAGTATCCAGTTTGTGCGCAGGAAGAAGAGGGGGGAGGTGCATGGGCTCGATGCCTGATGTTTGCGTTGTGCGGCATCATCAAGCGACTAGATGCCCCGTGGGACGCAGAGTATGCACAGAGATAGCCCAACGGCCTATCAAAGGCATCGGGTTGAATATTGTTAGCTGATATCATCCGCGCATTAAAAAATGCCGAGTACCGCACCATGAACCGCCGTAAAAAACTCAATCAGATATTGAAAGCCAACGCCAAAAAAGCCAGCGCCAAACTGGCCCCCAAAAGCAAGCCCAAGTACATCAGCAAAGCCGACCGGCTGAAACTCGAAGCTGAAGCCAGCGTGGACCCCAGCACCTCCACTGAGAGCTGACCCACCGACCCCAAGCCGCGACGCCCGTTTGGCAGGAGAGCCTCAATGGACCTGAAGTTCAGCCACGTCGATGTACTGGTCAACAACCTCGAAGAAGCCTGCGCCTACTACGCGCACATCCTCAAAGCCCGAATCTCCCAAACCCTGGTCTGGGAGCGCGGCGGCCTGCACGTGCGTTACGCCATCGCCCTGATCGGCCAAGAGCGCTTCATGCTGGTACAGCCCCTGGCCGGCAACCTGAAAGACCTGCTGGACGCCTCGGGCGAGGGCATGATCTACCGCCATTGCTATTCGACGCCGGATATCGAAGTGGCTTACGACGAACTGATCGCCGCCGGGGTGCAGCCCGAGGATGAAAACGGCAAGCCATTGGCGCGTGACAGCCTGCAATCCCCGTCCGGCGGGCGGATTATCTGGCTGCCGAAGCGCTTTGGGCACTTTTCGATTGAGATATTGGAGGAGGGGGCGTTGGAGGCGTTTGTGCAGGGGGCGTTTGTTTGAGAGGGATGGATAAGAGGCTGATTACCACCCGTAGCCGCCGCTCACGTTCTGATAGATCCGGGGTGATTCACTGATAGTCGTAACGGGCGATCACCGCTTTGATTTCGCTGATACGGGCTACCTGCCCCCGCAGTCTCCATCGTGCTCAGGGTGCTTGACCCTGAAGGGACTATAACCCTCACGCTAGTAGCCCGTTCGTCCCTACTAGGAATTCATCATGGACAACCGCATCCCTCCGCCGCTGGTTGCTATCCTGTTCGGCCTGTTGGCGTGGTTCGCTGCTCGGCACTTACCGGGCACCCTGGAGCTGACCATCGAATGGCGCATTGGCCTGGCGCTGGCGGTGTTGCTAGCGGGCGTAGCTATTTGCCTGGCCGGCGTGCTTTCCTTCCGCCACGCACGTACCACGGTCAACCCGCTGAAGCCGGAAACGGCCTCGGCTCTGGTCAGCTCGGGCGTCTACAGATATACACGCAACCCCATGTACTTAGGCTTCGCCACGGCCCTGATCGCCTGGTCAATCTTTCTCGCCTGGCCGCCAGCCCTCCTGGGCGTGCTGGGCTTCGTGATCTACATGAACCTCTTCCAGATCGGCCCGGAAGAGCGGGCCCTCGCCAGCCTTTTCGGGAGTGAGTTCACGCAATACTGCAGCCAGGTCAGGCGTTGGCTCTAGAAAAGGCAACGTCTGCCATGGGCCGATGGACGCCATTGGCAAGCGAGTCAGGGATAAGACATGAAAAGAGGGTGCGGTCGTGAACGTTAACAATCTGCAACTCCCCGAGGCGTACACCGCCCTCGCATCAAAGCATCAGGCCTCAGGTGGGTTTTGCAACTTAAGGCTTGCAGGCGAGCACGACGCCTTCGGCAACTTTTTAGAAACTGAATTGGCTCAGATTTATATTGATGAGGTGCAGCTGGCCGCCAAAACAAAACAGCTCAACGAGTACTTTGCACTCGATGGGTGCTACGGTGATTCCGCGATTGAAAGTAGTCATCCGGGAGCAATTGTCGACATTACCGACTTCACAAAGATTGTGTGCTTTGGCATGGCTGCCGATGGAAGTCAGTTTTGCTTTGACTTCAGGAATGATAAGGCGCGCCGTCCGTTATCTGGTGGGATGATGATTACTGGCGCAAGATTTCAAATGATTTTGAGGAGTTTATTTCTCTGTTTTTATAACAATATTTTTATTTGGTGGTTGAGTTTTTGGGGTGGTGGGGGGATTTCCACTGTTTGAGTCGTTCCGGATTTCTTCGAGCTCGGGGCGCTGCTTTTGGTCGGTAGCTGCAGCTCATGAATGATCGCTTTCGGCCAATAGCAGACAAAGGGCAAAAAATAAGCTGCCCGTTATTCCTATGCGTACGACAGAATGTGACCTTCCCATATACTCTTAGGCCTTGCACTCCATGGACGACTCTCGTTTCACCCCGCAGCAGGTGGCGTCGCGATCTGGTAATGCTCAGGTGGATAAGGATGTGAGGCAATGGTTAGTGGGCCTTCCAATCGCTGAGAGACTCGATTTTTTAAAGCAACTTTGGCCACTGAACTTCCGGTATTCACTCAGACTGCTCCAAGCAGCACAGCTACCGAGGCAAGAAAACGAATACATGTTCAGGCACTGGCTGCGTGCTGGCCATCACAATACGGCGCAGGAACTCATCAAGCGGTTACAGCCGGTTCTTGGGGAGAGAAAATTCTGGCAGATTGCTTCACAAGAGACGCTTTCACCGACTATGCGCGAATTCATGAATTACTACGGCCTTGGACGCCTGGACTCACAACCCGAAGGAAAATAAACCTTTAGCCTTCTAGAAAATCTGTTTTCGGCGCCCCGGATGCTACGGCCGTTGGTGGCGACTGTTATCCGCTGGGTTGATTTATGCTCTTGGTGATAGGCAAAAAAACGACCATCAGCAATCGGGGGAAGATGAACGAAGAGTTCAGCTATGTGTGGCTATTGCCGCTGCTTGAGAAACCTTTCGAAACGGCAGCACTCGATTTGCCAGATGCGGTAAGCGCTCTTAGTAAAAAATATAAGCTACCTGCCGACATTGCGTTGCAGCCGCTGGTGATCACAGCCTTGACGTCGCATTCCGAATATTGGTCAGGACTGGCGCTTAAATGGCTGGAGGATGGCTTTCCTTTAGACATTGCGCTGACCGCGATCTTGGCTCAGTGCGCCGAGGACAAAACGCTGTCTCAATCCCGCCGTCATAGAGCGCGTAGGCTTGTTGGCCGGTAAAAATCATGGGGCTAAATCCTATGTCTGGCTGTTACCGGCCATTAGCGGACTTTCCGCACTGACTATCTCCTAAGGGCATAAACAGGGTGTTTTGGCGATCGGCGATACATGGGTGAGAGAAATACTTTGTGTATAGCCTGAGAAGTCAGCGTTCTGGTCACGCCAGAAACACATTCTTGAGCAATCGAGAAAGGCCCGGACACCCTGAATGGAATGTTCCGGGCCTTTGCAAGCATGCTTACTCGCCGAAGGCTTCCATAAGCACTTGAACCAGTTCGCCGCCTTCCGGTGTTGCCCAACTGCCAGCCAGTTCAGCAATCAATTGGTTGGTGGTGGTCAGTGTTACACCAGCTTTGTCCATGCGGCGTAGAGCGATGTCATCGGCCATGGCGGTGGGCGAAGCCCCGCCATCTGCTACGACTTGGACTTCATAGCCATCACGGACCAGTGAGAGCGCAGGGTATACGGTGCACACATCATTGGTTACACCCGCAATGATCAGTTTCTTGCGGCCTGTCGCTTTCACTGCTGCGGCGAAGTTCTCATCGTCCATGGCGTTGACGATGCCCATACGTTTGATTCGACCGGCAAACTCAGTTGGAAGAATCTCTTCCAGTTCGCTCAACAGCGGACCTTGGGCATACTCTTCCATGCTGGAGGTCAGTACCACGGGGAGCTTCAGGATGCGGGCTGCTTTGGCCAGCATCAGAGCGTTGCGCTTCAGTTCTTCAAAGGGCATGGATTTAGCCCAGCCCATGGTTCCGACTTGGTGGTCAATCAGCAGCAGAGCAGCATTATCAGCATTGAAGTTTTCGAATGACATGGTGATTCTCCTGGCAACTACGATGGGGCACTTACCCCGTTTTTTTGGGTATATAAATCGCTTAACGCGCTTGCAGTGTTCCGAACTCACCGCGCCGGTAGCCATCGACTGCTGCGGCCAGCGCGTCCATCGAAGCGAGGGCCATGGGCCCTTGCCAATACACGGGTTGATTTAACGGAGTACCGGAGAACAGCACGGCCTTGGCATCTCCATTCTTCGCTTGCAGGGTGACAACTCGATCCGCGCCCTGAGGAAGATTGACTGGTGCCTTCGGGTCGATCAGGTTGAAGGCCCGACCGTCGACGTAGACCTCGCCGTCAATTGGCATAACGAATGCCACGTGTCCTTCTGGCACTGGAATTTTCACTTCGCTTGCGGCTTCAAGGGATATGTCCAGAAGCCTTACGTCCGTAGGCAGTAATAGCGGAGAGGCCAGTCCTTCGAAGTTGCCCAAGGGGACTCTGATTTTTACCCCCGCCAAATAAACAGTAGGGACATCCTGAGCCTCCACACTGAAGACAAAGGGTGCATCAGCTTGCTTGTCTTCGGGCAGGTTGATGAAGATTTGCAGCATGTGAACGGTCTTGCCTGGCTGGGCTGGAACCTCTTCATGAACGATGCCTTCACCCGCCGCCGTCCAGTGCAAGCCACCGGGTTGAATCACGTTGCGGTTGCCCAGCGAGTCACGGTTGTCGATGCCTGTTTCCGAATCCAGAAACAGATAAGAGACTGCTGAAAAACCTGCATGAGGATGAGGGGGAAACGTCGGTCCGCTGATCCAGGCATGGTCTATGCCGAGAAACGGGTCGATGGGTTTCGCATTCTGATCACCACGCAGGCTGAATGCCCGAAACTGGCTGCCGTGGTTCATGCGCTGTAAGCGTGCGGTGGGTTGCATGACGAAGCTCCTCAGGCCCCTTGGGACATAGTTGGGTAATCGATATAGCCTTCTGCACCTGGGGCGTAAAAAGTGTCCTTATTCGGCGTATTCAACTCTGCGTCGGCGCGGAACCGCTCAAGCAGATCAGGGTTGGCCAGGAAGGTGCTGCCAAACACTGCGGCGTCTGCTTTGCCTTCATTGATCAGTGACTCGGCGCTGTCTTTGGTCTGGCCGCTGCCGATCAGATAGCTACCGTCGAACAGTGGGCGCAACGCCGCGTGGTAATCGAACTTAGCCCCGAAAAGCGCGACGTGCAGGTAAGCGAGCTTGAGGTCGTGAAGCTGCTTGACTAGGTACGTGTAGGTTTCCTGCGGATTGGCATCGACGATGTCGTTGAAGTTCATCTCCGGGGAAATCTTGATGCCGACACGGTCATTGCCCACTTCACTCACCATGGCGGCGAGCACTTCCTGTACGAAGCGAGTGCGGTTTTCAACCGAGCCACCGTACTGGTCGTTGCGCTGGTTGCTGCCGGTGGAGAGAAACTGCTCAGGCAGATAGCCCGAGGCAGCGTGCAATTCAACGCCGTCGAAACCGGCTTCAATGGCCCGGCGAGCAGACTGACGATAGCCTTCAACCACTTCGGCGATTTCAGAGACGGTCAGGGCGTGCGGTGTCACGAAATCCTGCAAGCCGGTGGCGGTGTAGGTCTGGCCAGCGGCCTTGATTGCAGAAGGTGCTTGTGGCTGTGCGCCCTCGGGTAGCAAAGAAGGGTGAGACACTCGTCCGCAATGCATCAGTTGCATGAAGATGCGACCACCACGAGCATGCACGGCATCAGTGACTTTCTTCCAGGCCGCGACTTGTTCGGCGGTTTCAATACCTGGGGTGCGGACGTAACCTTTACCTAGCGCAACCGGAAACACGCCTTCGCTGATGATCAGCCCGGCAGTGGCGCGCTGTGCGTAGTAGGTGGCAACCAGCTCGCTGGGCACACCAGCATCATCGGAGCGCGAGCGGGTCATCGGTGCCATGACCATACGGTTGGACAGGGTGTAGCGGCCTACCTGGACTTCGGAAAAAAGAGAGTTCATTTCGGTGCTCCTCAGAAGTGATGTGGCTATGATTCATCAATCCGAATTCGGGATAAATGCAGTAAAATAGAAATAACTAATCCATTAATGGGATAATTCTGTGGATTTTCTCAACGACATGGCGCTGTTTGTCGAGGTGGTGAAGGCGCGCAGTTTCACGCGTGCGGCGGAAACGCTGGGGATACCCAACTCGACGTTGTCGCGACGTATCAGTGAGCTGGAGAAAGGGATTGGCTTGCGGTTGCTGCACCGCACGACTCGCAAGATTGAGCCGACCGAAGCGGGCCAGTTGTACTTTGAACGCTGCAAACGACTCGTCGATGAAGCCCGTCTGGCGCATGAACAGCTGGGGGAAATGCTGGCCCGGCCCAGCGGGCTGTTGCGCGCTTCGCTACCGGTCGACTTCGCAACGGTCTACCTGGCCCCACTGATTGCAGACTTCGCTAGGCTCTATCCCGGTATCAGTTTCGAGTTTGACCTGAGCCCGCGTCAGGTCGATCTGATCAGCGATCCGGTGGATGTAGTAATCCGTATGGGCGAGCCGCCAAACTCGAACCTGATCGCTCGCAAACTCGCGAGTTTAGGGCGCGGGCTGTATGCATCTCCACGATACCTGGAGGTTTCCGGCGAGCCTGAGCACCCAGCCGACCTGGTTAATCATGAATGCCTGCGAATGCGTAGCGCAGGTGCCGACCGTTGGACGCTGTCACGCGCCTCCGAGAGCGTGGATATCGATGTTGGAGGGCGGTTCGAACTCAATAGCGTAGGGATGCTCAGGCGTTTGGCGTCGTTGGATCTTGGTATTGCATTGTTGCCTGAAGGCATCGCGGGGCAGGACGTCGCAGACGGAAAGCTTTGCAAAGTCCTGTCGCAATGGCAGGCATCACCAGTGTCGGTCTATGCACTGACCGAAACGCGCCTGCTTCCGGCGAAAACCCAAAGGTTTATTGAGTTTCTAAGAGATAAGCTAGAAGGTGCGTAGTGTCGGTGCGAATGGTCGCTTTTGGCCGGTAGCTGCCCGTCGTGAAGGGCAGCTACGACCCAGAGCGGACCTCAGCATCCGGTTGTAACGCTTTACGGCGCGTAGATATTCAGACTCAGCTCTATCCCCCTGCAAGACAGGGCGCTGAGACTCTCCACGGATAAAGATGCGCCTTGATTGCCTTGTTCCATGAAAAGTCCGCAAAACAGATCAACGTGGAATCGGCGGCCTATCGAAGCCCAGACCTCAAGGTCCTGAGTGAGCTTGTCTAGCAATTCCATGATTTGTCCGTTCAGGTCTTCAGGGCTCGACTCGTTAGCTTGAAGGATCCATCCCCCGGTAGGGAAAAGAGTGTTTGAGCCTGGTTTGACGGGTAGTCCCTTGGTTCTCGCGAACGTGGGCTCGCACCCCAAAAGCTTGGTTATCTCTCCGGCAGCAAGATCCGAACCGCTGATACGAAGAGACGCTTTTGAGCGTGTCACTGGTCCCATGGCTTATCGCCTCCAGTAAAAAGTGCAACGATAGCAGTCTTTGCGAAGGGCTTGATATTGGGGCTGCGTGCTGGCGTGGTTTGAAAGCGATGATTTGAATGACTGCTATTGGCCAGTTAGCGACCGCTGCTCTGGTTAGCCATCCTTGTCCTTCCACGCGTGCAGGACATGTGATGAACATCATCGCTACCCGCAGCCGTCAGCCCTGGAACAAAGGAAAACTGGTCGGGTAGACCCCCCAGCTACGGTTGAGAGATATCTGGGGATTGAGGTTGATGATGCTTTGGCGATGGTGGAACAGACAGAGGTTTGACTATGTATAGCGACGGTCGAACTCGGGCTGTCGCTAACCGACCCTCTAGCTGGCGTTGGCGCCAAGCAGAAATCAACACCGGACGGCCAATCAGAGTCAGAACTAAGGCCGGGGCGATTCACGCCGCATAGACATCGCGTTCTTCCGGCTACCACACCGAGATTGGAAATATATCGCGCCGCGTATTCACGACATAAGACTCAAACCCATTTTTTTCCGGAAAGATTTTCAAGGTCATTTTCGTACTGAAGGTGATGGTGAAAACCCCAGAATCATCAATTGAAAAAGCTACTACATCGAGGTTTAGAAAGTCGAAAAGTAAAGGGCTGGTGGCAGGGTCTTCACCATGCCCCCACTTGCAAACCCTATTGATGTCACAAACGAATGGGCACTGAATCAACACGCTAGCCGTATCACCAAAAAGCAGGGTCTGCGAGCCGATCCCAACCGTTACACCTGTTAGCGCGGAAGGAATCAGTTCGGCCAAATCTGAATCATTTATCATCATGTCGTGCTCAGTTCAAACAGGTGATGATTTAAGAATCATAGGCCTGAAGTGGCGATCATTTGGTGGGTAGATCATAGGTCCATCTGTTAGGGCGGTCACCTGGGTTGACCGTCTGCTTTTGACCGAATGCAGTCATTTGCAAGCCTCTTTCTTCGCTCATAAATGGCTGACGTTGAGTTATCAAGAACACACTCAAAAACTCCGCGCCATCCCTGGCGCGGAGCGCAACACTCAAGCCTGCAACCGCCAACTCATCAAATCCAACAGGTCGCAACTATCCCGCAGGAGGATCGAGGTGACGTTGGCGATATGTCGAAGGTCCGTATCGTCGGCGTTTTTCAGTTCGCCGCGGGACAAGGTTTCCAGCAGTTGGGTGACGGCCTGTAGGCGGGCTGTTCCGTTGGCGTGAAGGACGTCCAGTGGTGCGGTCTGGTCGATAAATAGGCAGGGGATCAGACAGTCGATGCTGGTGAGGGGGATGTATCGCTGGGTCATGGTGAGGCTCCGTATTAACCACTATTAGGCAGGCTGACCTTGGCGGTCGTCCTGGGTCGTCACGTTGTTAAGGCTGTCGTTAGCAGGGGCTGGACGATGAGCGCGTGACGGGTTGTTGGTTAATTTCAGGTCGCCAAACCTGATCGCCGGGTGGCCGAGTGGAGACCTTAGCGGTTGAGGTTTTGGGCGGATAGCCGGACGAATCTGTAAGTTTTGTAGGATTGTTTTATGAGGTCTGGAGGCCTGAGAACGGGCCAGCGCTACTGCGCCGTGTTCGGCCTAAACGTGTGGGGCGAGAGGCAAAAACCTGCCATTCAGGGCTACAGACTGCGGCTCACTCAGCGTATCTTGGCGGCCCGCATTCTTGCCTCAATGGCGCAAGCGTGTAAGGAGTTGATTGGAGCGGCCGATACAGGGTCGGCCAACAAAAAAACTGATGGTTAGTTTCAGGGGCGCGGCCAGCAGGGTTCGGGTTTTTCCACACCATAAACCTCTCTCACACACTGCGGCCGTACAGGGCGCTAAAGGAGAGGCCATGGGCGTGGTCCCTTGGCTTAATCGTCAAGCATCATCACCAACAAGGAAGCACTAAAAATGCAAAATCAAGGACTGGAATACGCGGGCTTTTGGGCAAGAACGGGCGCTTCAATTATCGATACGATCCTAATGATGCTGATAACAACGCCTCTTCTTGTATCGATATACGGTTGGTCTTACTTCACCTCGGAAGACCTGGGTATCGTCGCAGGTCCGGGTGACTTCTTGATCTCGTGGGTTTTACCCGCTATTGCAGTGATACTTTTCTGGATTTTTAAACAAGCTACGCCAGGGAAGATGGCAATCTCGGCAAAAATAGTCGATGCCACAACCGGGGAGCCCGCCAGTACTGCGCAATTGGTAGGCCGTTACTTCGCGTACTTTGTCTCTATCGTTCCCCTGTTTCTGGGGCTGTTCTGGGTGGCTTTTGATAAGCGCAAGCAAGGCTGGCATGACAAGCTTGCAGGGACAGTGGTTATCAAAAAGGTAAACACTGGGCCAGAGCCGGTGCGATTCAACAACGTTCAGTAAGGCTCGCAGCCCTTCACTGTGTCTAATCGAGGGCGGGCATAAGCCTCGCCCTGGATTAAATGTCAGCCAACGTCCGTTATGGACGTTCTCTCCGTTTTCCTCGCGTCATTACTCAATCCCCCGAACTCAGCACCGCCCTTAACAACGCCTGCGCTTCGCGGGTCACGCCTTTGCTGATCATCTTTGCCGGCAGGCCTGAGTGGTCGAGAAACAGGTCGCGCAGGTGGTTAAAGGGGGCGGGGACGCCGTGGTACAGGCGGCCGAGGAAGCGGGCGAAGGCGGTGGTCTGGTTGGTGTAGTCGACTCGTTGGTCGTCGTAGCGTTGCAGCCCGGCCTGCAGCGCGTTGAGGTCGCTGAGGTCGCGGCCTTTGAGGTAGCTGGCCAGGAAGTGCGCGTCTTCAATGGCCATGCCGGCGCCGTAGGCGGCGTAGGGCGAGGTGGGGTGGGCGGCGTCGCCCAGGATGCTGACGCGGCCTTTGGACCATTGTTTGAGCGGTTTGCGGTATTTCACCACCCAGCGGAACAGGTTGTGGGAGGTGTCGGTGGCTTCCAGGATCTGTGGCACGGGGTAGGCGAAGTCGCTGATGCGTTCGCGCACGTAGCGGGCCGGGTCGGCGGGTTCGGCTTGGTGTTCGGTGCATTTTTCGACGAACCACCATTCAAAGCAGTCTTTGCCTTTGTAGCGAAGGGGGGCGTAGCCCATTTGGTAGGCGTGGTTGTGCTGGATGACGATTTTCTTGCGTTCGGGCCCTTGCAGTTCGCACCAGCCCAGCCACACGGCGATGCCCAGGTGTTTAAGTGCCGAGGGGCCCCACAGTTGTTCGCGGACCTTTGACTGCAGGCCGTCGGCGCCAATCACCAGGTCTGCTTCGTAGCTCTGGCCCTGGGTGAAGTGCAGCCTGACGCCGGCCTCATGTTCGCTGTAATGGCTGAACTCGTGGTTGGCCACCACCATGTCGGCCGGCGCCGCCGCCAGCAGGCGTTCATAGAGTTCCGAGCGCATCATGCCCGACTGCCAGCCGCTGACGCCGGCCTGTTGCATCAGCTCCATATCGATGTCGAAGTTGACGCGAACCCGGCCGTCATAACGCCGAAACTCGGGCAGGCCGGCGGCGAAGATGTCGTCCACCTGCACGCCCAGGTTGCGCAGGATGACGATGCCCGTGGCGTTGAGGATGATGGCGCCGCCCAATGGGCGCAGTTCGGGGTGGCGTTCGAATACCTTCACGTCAAAGCCGGCTTTATGCAGGGCCACGCCCGCCGCGAGGCCGCCGGGGCCGGCGCCGATAACGGCCACGCGTTTGCCCTTTGTGCCCAGGCTGATGGGGGTGCCGAGGTTGGATGCACTCATCTGTTGGTACCTTTTTTGTTGTTATGTCCGTCGTTGGCGCTTCAGCGCAACGCGGGGTCAACCTTAGCGACGCCGGGCCAGCGTGCGCCAATCGCTTCCTGCGTTATCAGGTATCGCCAAGCGCGATCCCAGGTATCTGGATTATTCGTTTGAACTGTGAACACGCACGCCGTTTTGCGCGCGAGGCTGCAACGACGTTTTTGGTGGCTAGGTTCCCCGTGGGAATGCCGCCGGGGGCGTTCCGCGTTCCGCCCCCGTCACCCCGCAACCGCTTACTCCCCCAAGGCAAACGCCACCGCCGCGCGGGCGTGCAATTCGGTGGTGTCGAGCAGGGGCAGGGGGCTGTGTTCGGGTTTGACCAGCAGGCTGATTTCGGTGCAGCCGAGTATCACGGCCTGGGCGCCGCGGGCTTGCAGGGCGGCGATCACCGCTTGGTAGCGCTGGCGTGAGTCGGGGTTGATGACGCCCACGCACAGTTCGTCGTAGATGATCCGGTGCACGGCTTGGCGCTCCTCCGGCTCGGGCACCAGAACCTTGAGGCCTTGGGCGGCCAGGCGTTGTTTGAGGAAGTCCTGCTCCATGGTGAAGGCGGTGCCCAGCAGGCCGACGGTGGTCAGTTGCAGGTCCAGTGCGGCCTGGCCGGCCGGGTCGGCGATGTGCAGGAAGGGCAGGCTGACGACCGCCTGTATGTGCTCAGCCACGCGGTGCATGGTGTTGGTGCAGAGCACGATGCACTCGGCGCCCCCGGCCTGGAGGCGCTGCGCGGCGTCCACCAGGATCTGCGCCGCGTCGTCCCAGCGCCCAGCGTGCTGGGCCTGTTCGACCGGCCCAAAGTCGACGCTGTACATCAGCAACTGCGCCGAACGCAGCGGTCCCAGGCGGTCGCGCACCTGCTGGTTGATCAATCGATAGTATTCGGCGCTGGATTCCCAGCTCATGCCGCCAATCAGGCCAATAGTGCGCATGGGGTGTGGCTCCTGTCGTTGACTGTTTGTGGTGGGGCCGAAGGCGGTTCATCCAGGCGTGTCCCGTGGCCCTGAAACCAGGGCGTTTTCATGGTTTTCTGGCCGCGTATGTCTCGCCTGTCAGCCTGATGACGCCTTCTTTGGAGTCGACGTGGGTGATGCTGTTTATCACCACTTTAAGGTCGCTGGCGTTCGGGAACAGGGAAAAGAACAACTCGAAATACAGGTAGTCCTGGACCAGGCGTGCGGCCAGGTCGGGGTGGCGTTTCAGGAGTTCCCTGAAGCTTGGGTAGTTCAGCGCTGCAAGCTCCGGGATGTCGATAAAGCCTTGGGCCTGATCGTCGGTTTTGCATTCGGCAGTAAAGGTGTCGGCGCATTCCAGAAAGCTGTGCGGCAGATCGCTGTGGTTGATGCACAGCTCATAGGGCGTTGCCGGGGTTGTCGGTGCCTCGCCGAAGCCCAGGCTGCGATAGCTGACGGTTCGTGGGTCGATGACGTGACCGGCTGAGGTGAACTTCATGATGGGCTTCCGGGTGGCGGCATCCATTCGACAGCCGTGCGGAGGCCGGCTTGGTAGTCGGAAATAAGCTGGGCGAGGTGCGGGTTCATGGGGCTGGGCGTTGTGGTCAAGGGGACAGACGATTTCAGAGATGGCGGCGCGATACAAGTTGTGAGTGCGCTTGCTGCGGGATTTTCGCCGCGTCATCGGCATCACGCCCGCGCTTGGATGGTCGAAATTTGGGTGCAGACCGTGCGCCAGGTCCTCGCCCTGACCCCGGGCCCGTACCGTTCGCGGTATTAAGCCAACGCCGGGCGGGCGCATCTGCCATGATCGGCCCCTGCGACCGGCAGTATCTGAAGGTCGAGGTTGAGGAATCGCGCAATGGACGATGTACAGCAACTGGGCGAAATGCTCAGGCACTACGCGCAAAGCGAAGCCCACAAGAAGCAAGTATTCGATACCCAGTTCCAGGCCTGGGGCACCCGCATCGGCGAGCTGTTCGGGCTGATCGAACAATGGCTGGCACCGGTGCGCATGCCCGGCCTGCTGGAGTTCAGCCGCGACCCTTATGTGGCGTGCAGTGTCGGTTCGGCGCCGGAGGCCTCGATCTTCAAGACCGAGAAGCTGACCATCCAGATTGCCGGCAAAACCGTGGAAATCGTCCCGGAAGTGATGGGCACCAACGGCCAGATCGCACTGGCGGTGATGGGCCTGACCGCCGCCCGTTATGGCAGCGTGTCCCTGGTGTTCGACGCCACCGGCATCTGGCAATGGCGCAAGACCAACGGCCTGCAGCCGCCGGACACCTTTGTCTTTGATGCCAATTTCCTGGCCTCGCAACTGCAAAGCCTGATCCCCCGCGAACGCAGCTAGCCCGGGCTGGCGTTCTCAGTCGGGCGCCAACACACGCAGTGGGTAGTGGCGCTCGGCAACCTGCCCGGTGCATTGGGTGCCGGCCGTCATGCCATACACCGTAAAGGCATAGTCGCCGGCTGTGGTCGGGCGGCCGCTGAGCTCGGCATCCCCTTCGTCGGGCCGATAGGTCAGCGTCAGGCCAGGGGGCAAGGGCGTCTTCGGGTCGACGTAGAGGCCGGTCGGCCGCCCCCCCGTTAGCGTCAAGCGAATGGCCAGCGCTTGCCCCTGGAGCACCGGGGGCAGTTGCGCGGGTTCGAGTGTCGGGCTGCTGCGCAGGTAGCAGCCGGGCAGAAAGGCCAACGCACAGCCATTGAGGCTCAGGGCCAGGCCGGTGATGGCAAGCGCCGTCAGCAAGGTACGCATGGCACAGAACTCAGCAGGGGTGGGCGCGGCATGCTAAAGCACGGGCCTCGGGCTGACCAGGGTTGCCGCGCCACCCAGCGTTCCCGCTTGTGCCTCAGGCCTCGATCTCACCCCAGCCCGGACGGGGCGCGGGCGGTGCCACGGCCTGGACCTTGCGCCCGGTGGCCAGCTCGACCCGGCGCGCCACGTCCGGGTCGTCGGCAAAGGGCAGCAGGCTGGCCTCTTCCAGGTGTTGCGGGCTGTGCCGGGCCAGGCAGTACTCGACGATCAGGTACAGGCTGGCCACCCCCAGCAGGTTGAGTAACGCGTCCATGTGCTTCGTTCCTCCAGGGTCGGTTCAGGCGATCTGCGCTTCGCTGGCGGCCAGCCGTGGGTCGGCCACGCGTACGGTGCGCCAGGTGTTGTAGGCCATCAGCAGCATGCCGCCGAGGAAGAACACGCCGCCGGTAAAGCGCACCACAAATCCCGGGTGGCTGGCCTGCAAGGCTTCGACAAAGGAGTAGGTGAGGGTGCCGTCCTCGTTGATCGCGCGCCACATCAGGCCCTGGGTGATGCCGTTGACCCACATCGAGGCGATGTAGAGCACGGTGCCGATGGTTGCCAGCCAGAAGTGCAGGTTGATCAGCGCGGTGCTGTGCATCTGCGCGCGGCCGAAGACTTTGGGAATCATGTGGTAGGTGGCGCCAAAGGTGATCATCGCCACCCAGCCCAGGGCGCCCGCGTGCACGTGGCCGATGGTCCAGTCGGTGTAGTGGGACAGGGCGTTGACCGTCTTGATCGCCATCATCGGCCCTTCGAAGGTCGACATGCCATAGAAGGCCAGGGACAGCACCAGGAAGCGCAGGATCGGGTCGGTGCGCAATTTATGCCACGCGCCGGAGAGGGTCATCATGCCGTTGATCATCCCGCCCCAACTCGGCGCCAGCAGGATCAGTGACATGGCCATGCCCAGGGACTGGGCCCAGTCCGGCAGCGCGGTGTAGTGCAAATGGTGCGGGCCGGCCCAGATGTACAGCGTAATCAGCGCCCAGAAGTGCACGATCGACAGCCGATAGGAATACACCGGGCGCCCGACCTGCTTGGGCACGAAGTAATACATCATGCCGAGGAAGCCGGTGGTGAGAAAAAAGCCCACCGCGTTGTGCCCGTACCACCACTGCACCATGGCGTCGGTGGCCCCGGAATACACCGGGTAGGACTTGAACCAGTCCACCGGGATCGACAGGTGATTGACCACGTGCAGCATGGCGATCACCAGGATAAAGGCGCCGAAGAACCAGTTGCCGACGTAGATGTGCTTGGTCTTGCGCTGCACCACGGTGGTGAAGAACACCACGGCGTAGGCCACCCAGACCACGGCCATCCACACCGCGCCGGTGAATTCGATCTCGGCGTACTCCTTGGTGGTGGTGTAGCCCAGGGGCAGGCTGACCAGCATGATCACGATCACCGACTGCCAGCCCCAGAAGGTGAAGGCCGCCAGGGTGTCGCTGTACAGCCGAACCTGGCAGGTGCGCTGCACCGCGTAGTAGCTGGCGGCGAACTGGGCGCTGCCGGCAAAGCCGAAAATCACCAGGCTGGTGTGCAGCGGGCGCAAGCGGCCGAAGGTGGTCCAGGGCAGGTCCAGGTTCATCTCGGGCCACACCAGTTGCGAGGCGATCCATACGCCCATGGCCATGCCGATCACGCCCCAGACCACGGTGGCCACGACGAATTGGCGCACCACCTTGTAGTTGTAGGCCTGTCCGATTGTTGCTGTGTTCATGGTCAATGCTTCCACGGTTGCGAAGTCTTGCCAGGCCACCCGGTCTGGCACGAGGCGCACTGTAGAAAGCCGGGCAAAAACAAAACAGGCTCAGAAAAACGGCATTAATGCGGATCAGATCCGTGGCCTGTCCACAGCTATGGGGCAGCGTCTGATATGGTTTTTTCGTCTTTACCTGAATCTGTAACCACCTGAGCCGCAGGTGCATAGTCGCCCCCTCGTACAACGCGCCGCAGAGCACGATCAGCACTGATGAGGTAGGCCCATGTATCAATACGACGACTATGACCGCGCCCTGGTCTTTGAACGGGTGGCGCAGTTTCGCGATCAGGTCGAACGCTTCCAGGCGGGGCAACTGAGTGAGGAAGAGTTCTTGCCGCTGCGCCTGCAGAACGGCCTGTACATGCAAAAGCATGCCTACATGCTGCGGGTGGCGATCCCCTACGGCACCCTGAGCGCCACGCAGATGCGCACCCTGGCCGGCATCGCCCGGGATTACGACCGAGGTTACGGGCACTTCACCACCCGCCAGAACCTGCAGTTCAACTGGATCGAACTGGACCAGGTGCCGGACATCCTCGAGCGCCTGGCCCAGGTGCAGATGCACGCCATCCAGACCTCCGGCAACTGCGTGCGCAACATCACCACTGAAGCCTTCGCCGGGGTCGCCGCCGATGAGTTGCTGGACCCGCGCCCCCTGGCCGAGATCCTGCGCCAGTGGTCGACCATCAACCCGGAATTTCTCTTCCTGCCACGCAAATTCAAGATCGCTATCTGCTCCGCCGAGCAGGACCGGGCGGCGATCATGATGCACGACATTGGCCTCTATCTTTACCGCGACGCCGAGGGCCAGATGCTGCTGCGGATGATGGTCGGCGGCGGCCTGGGGCGCACGCCGATCCTCGGTTTGCAGATCCGTGAAGGCTTGCCCTGGCAGCACTTGCTGTCCTACGTCGAGGCGGTGTTGCGGGTCTACAACCGCCACGGCCGACGCGACAACAAGTACAAGGCGCGGATCAAGATCCTGGTCAAGGCCCTGGGCATCGAGGCCTTTGCCGCGGAAGTGGAGGAGGAGTGGCAGCACCTCAAGGACGGCCCGGCCCAGCTCACCGACGACGAGTACCGGCGCGTGGCCGATGCCTTTGTGATGCCGGTCTACCAACGCCTGTCCGACACCGACCTGGAGTACGGCAGTCGCTTGGCTGAGCACCCGGACTTTGCCCGCTGGGTGGCGCGCAACGTGCAATCGCACAAGGTGCCGGGCTACGTCAGCGTGGTGGTGTCCACCAAGCCCGGCATCAGCGCGCCACCGGGGGACGTCAGCGCCGAGCAGATGGACGCGGTGGCCGACTGGTCCGAGCAGTTCGGTTTTGGCGAAATCCGTATCGCCCATGAGCAGAACATCGTCTTGCCCGATGTGCCCAAGTCAATGCTGTTCGCCTTGTGGCAGCGGGCCTGCGAACAGGGCCTGGGCAGCGCCAACGTCGGCTTGCTGACCGACATCATCGCTTGCCCCGGCGGCGACTTCTGCGCCCTGGCCAACGCCAAGTCGATCCCCATCGCCCAGGCCATCCAGCAGCGCTTTGACAACCTGGATTACCTCCACGACCTGGGGGACATCAGCCTGAACATCTCCGGCTGCATCAACGCCTGCGGCCATCATCACATCGGCAATATCGGTATCCTCGGCGTCGATAAAAACGGCAGCGAGTGGTACCAGGTCACCCTCGGCGGCGCCCAGGGCAAGGCCAGCAGCCTGGGCAAAGTGATGGGGCCGTCTTTCAGCGCGGCGCAAATCCCCCAGGTGATCGAGCGCATCATCGGCACCTTTGTCCGCTACCGGGAAAGCGACGAGCTATTTATCGACACCCTGCAGCGCATCGGCCTGGAGCCGTTCAAGGAGCGGGTCTACCCCAAGGCGCTGGAGGCTTCGGCATGAACAACCTGTTGCGCATACAGGACGGCGCCGCCACGCGGGTCGAGGATGACCCCTGGACCCTGGTTCGCGAGCGGCCAAACGATGAGCAGAGCGAGCTGCCGGGTGAACTGCCCGGGGGCCCGCTGATCCTGCCCCTGGCCCTGTGGCTGCAGCGCCGCATCGAGCAGCATCCGGCACGGGACGGTGTGTGGCTGGGGCCCGACGATGAGGTGGAACGCCTCACGCCCTGGTTCGAGCAGGCGGCGCTGATCGCCCTGGACTTCCCCAGCTTTCGCGACGGCCGCGCCTACAGCCAGGCCTATCTGCTGCGTACGCGCCTGGGCTGGAGCGGCGAGCTGCGGGCCATTGGTGATGTGCTGCGGGACCAACTCAGCCATATGCGCCAATGCGGTTTCGACAGTTTTGCGGTGCGCGCCGACAAGTGCGCCGACGACGCCCTCAAGGGCCTGGCCGGCATGAGCGTGCTTTACGGCCGTTCGGTGATCGAACCCAGGCCGTTGTTCCGCCGGCGTTGAGCCCGCGTCACAGCCCATACCCCGCAATGATGTCATTTTGCTATATTGGCGCCCGGCCGAAGGACGGCCGCGTGCAAGACACATAGGGAAATGAGGGATGGCTGTGACGTTCGGTAAAAAAATACTCTGCTTGCTATCGCTCTCGGTGCTGCTGGCGCTGTGGGGCGGCTACTTCTACCTCTACAGCGAAGTCGAAGACGGTCGCCTGGGGAGCTTTTTTGACAGTGGCGCGTCCTGCGGTCACCCGTTGCCCAGTGACCAGCAGTTTTTCAAGAAGGACCACCTGGCATTGTTCCTGAGCAACACCGCCCAAGGCACCTTCTCGCTGTCGGGCGTGGTCAATGTCTCCGAACGCACCTTCAACCGCTACGAGCTGGGCAAATATGAATTGCGCCTGCGGCTCGAGCGCCTGCAAACCTCAGCGTCCGACGTGCTGCTGATCCCGGAAGAGGTCAGGCTCAAGCCGCTGATCCGCAACTTCGCCGGCCCCAACCGCAACGCCAGCAGCGAACTGGAGCCGCGGGCGATCCGCTTGGCCGGCCAGGCCACGGCCTTTCCCTTCGACACCTATCAATACGGCTACCGCCCGGTGCTGTACATCCTCAAGGGCAACGAGCAGATCGACCTGAAGTTCCGCCACGTGACCACCACCACGGACCTGTCCAATAGCTTCACCGCTACCCAGAAGCACTCGCCGCTGGCCTATTTCAACGGCAGCCACAGCGGCCTGGCCGAAAGCGACTATCCGCCCTACAGCAACCAGGAATGCGCCCTGACCATCGAGCGTAAAAGCTCGATCAAGTGGATGGTGTTCTTGTTGCTGCTGGTGATTTGCCTGCCGCTGTTGCATGCCTGCTATCGCGACGAGCCGGCCATCGACTTCCTCGCGACCCTGCTCGGCGTAGCGGCGATCCGCGTGTTCCTGGTGGGGCCGCTGAACGACTTCCAGCTGTATGGCATCGACTTCGCGTTTGGCGCGGTGCTAATCCTGGTGGGCACCGTCTCCCTGCTCAAGGCCATGCGCATCAGCACCCTGCGTGATCGGGCGGCACGAACGGGGTCGACGTGGTGAGTGGGTCGCCGCGTTGGAGCCGGGCGCTTTACTGCAATGCCGGGTCCCCCGGATTGAGCTGCTTCCAGCCTTGCAGCAGCACCTGGGCCTTGGGTTCCTGGCCGCTCTCCAGGTAGTACTGGATCAGGGTCAAGCGCGCGTCGCGTTGGGCCGGGTGTTGTTGCAGCAGCTGTTCCAGTTGGCGGCAGGCGGCGTCCACCTGGCCATTGCCGTGCAGGGCCACGGCCAGCACGTAGGCGTATTGCGGGTTCTGCGGTTCCAGCTCCACGGCCCGGGTCAGGGCGGTCATGGCCTGGGCGGTGTGGCCGGCGCGCACCAGGGCCAGCCCCTGGGTGTGTTGCAGCAGGGCGGAATCACCGTGGGCCTTGAGCGCTTCGGCCAGCAGTTGCTGCGCCTCGCCCTGGCGGCCCTGGCCCTCCAGCCATTGCCCCAGGGTCACCAGGGCCGGGAAGAAGTTCGGGTCGCGCAGCAGCGCCGCCCGTAGCAGCGGTTCGACGTCGGCGCTGCGCCCGTTGGCTTGGTACAGCATGGCCAGGTTGAGGTTGGCCTCGGCCCGTTCCAGCAGGCTGGATTGCACGGTCTCGTATTCGCCAATCGCTCGCTTCCAGGGCTCCTGGGCCGGGCCCAGGCCGTTGCGTGCGGCGCCGAGCAAATCCCGAGCGGCGGCGATGCGCACCGCCTTGACCGGGTCGTCCAGCAACGGGGTGAGCAGGGCGGTGCGCTCCGCTGGCGGCAGCAGTGCACTGATGGCGCGCACGGCGCTTTCCCGCACTTGCGGTTCACCATGGCCCAGGTCCTTGCGGGCCAGGCTCAGGGCTTGGGCACTGGGGTAACCCGGCAGTTCGCCGAGCAGGGTGGCGCGCTGAATGGCTGGCAGGTTACTGCGTTGCAGCTGTTCATACAGGGCCTGGGCCGCGCCCGGGCGACCGCCGCGGATCAGCCACAGGCTTTCGTCGTAGCGCGGGGCCTGGGGCGTGTCGTGCTGGCTCCAGTGCTTGAATGGCTCGCTGATCTTGTCGCCCTCGCGGCCCTGGTGGCAGCTCAGGCAGGCGTCCGAAGTGCCGAGCTTTTTCGCCCGCAGCGGGTTGGGCAAGCTGAAGCTGTGGTCGTGGCGATAGTCGTTGCCCATGTAGACCTTGCCGGGCATGTGGCAATCCACGCACTGCGAACCCGGTTGGCCCTGGACGTGGCGATGGTGCTCGGGGGCGTCATAGTTCTTGGCTTGCAGGCCCTTGCCGTCGATGCCGTCCACAGTGCTTTTGCCGGCGCTGTTGTGGCATTGCAGGCAAACGCCGTTGCCAGGAGCCTTGAGCTGGGTGCTGTGGGGGTTGTGGCAGTTGCTGCAACGCACGCCCTTGTCGAACATTTTGCTTTGCAGAAAGGAGCCGTGCTCGAACACCTCTTCCTGGATCTTGCCGTCCAGGGCATAGAGTTCCCGGGTCAGGGGGCTGGGCAGGTAGTCGTCCATCAGGCGCTTGCCGACCGTGAAGCCGTCCCCCAGGGGCGCGCGCCGGGCGTGGCAGCGAGCGCAGGTTTCGATCTCGGTGGTGGCGTTGCGGTCCTTGAGGTCCACGGCGAAACCGGCGTGGGGCAGCGGTTTTTTTGCCGCGCTCCAGGCCAGGTGATTGGAGGCCGGCCCGTGGCAGGCCTGGCAGCCGACCCCGAGGCTGTTCCACTGGCTATCGAAGCGGTTGGTGGTGGCGTCGAAATGGCGCTGGTAGCCGGTGGTGTGACATTCCACGCACATGAAGTTGGCGTTCTGGTTCGGCTGGCTCCAGTGCAGCGGGTCCTTGAAGTTCACGCCCTGGCCCGGGTAGAGGTGGAACCAGCGGTTTTTCTCGGTATCCCAGGCGATGCCGAGGGCCTGCAAACGGCCGTCGCCGACGTCGATCAGGTACTGCTGCAACGGCGCGATGCCAAAGGCGTAGGCCACTTTGAAGTCGGCGTTGCGGCCATCTTTGCCCGGGGTGTTGACCCAGAACTCATCGCCCCGGCGCAGGAAGCGCGTGGTCTCGCCTTCAGCCTTGAAGGTCTGGTCGTTGAAGTTCGCCAGCACGCTCTGGGGGCTGGCTTGTTGCATCGCCAGTTGGTGGTGCGAGCCTTGCCAATCCTTCACCGGCTGGCTGTGACAGCCCTGGCATTGTTGTTCATCGACCATCTGCGCCGCTGGCAAGGCTGGTGCGAGGGGCGGGCTGGGTTTGGCCGGCAGGCTGGCCTGCACCGGCGCCGGGGGCGGCAGGGTGCTCGGCAACGGTGCGCTGCGGGTGAGGAACCAGCCCAGTGCGGCAAGGGCCAGCACCAGCATCGCGGCGCTCAAGGGAAAGGCAAAACGGGTGAAAAATCCAGGAACGGCATCAGGTGTCGGGGGGATGGTTGGGCTGTTCTTTCTGCGCATTAAGGCATCCGTATCCAAGGGCAGCAGGCTGCCAACTACGCCATCCGGCTGGGTGCAGCTTTGACGTGGTCTGCGGGTCTGTCAAATCACCGAGTGTGAGTGGCTTCCCGAAGCGCGACAAAGATTGCCGGCGAGGGCGGCAAACCGTCGAGCTTTGGCTATACCTGTAACTCCCATTAGCCAGTCTTTGGCGGCGTCACCGACAGGAGTTACCTATGAAGCTTGCATTGACGTTAAGCGCGCTGTGCCTCGCCACCCTCGGGGTCGCCGGGTGCTCCAGCAACGTGACTCAACCAGACGAGTATTCCGGTTTTCTAAAGGACTACAGCCGGCTCAAGGAGGCCAAGTCGCCTTCCGGGGTGGAAGTGATGCGTTGGGTCGACCCCAAGCTCAACGTCAAGCAGTTCACCAGCGTGTACATCGAGCCCACCCAGTTCTATCCGCAACCCCAGCCCACCGCCAAGATCCCTCAAACCACCTTGTCCAACATCACCCGTTACTACGACCAGGCGCTGCAACGCGAGCTGAGCAAATCCTTGCCGCTGGCCACGGGCCCCGGGCCGGGCGTGATTGTGGTGCGGGCGGCGATCACGGCGGTCAGCAGCAAGACTGAAGGCCTCAAGCCCTATGAAGTGATTCCCATCGCCCTGGTGGCCGCGGCAGTGAGCACCGCCAGCGGCATTCGCGACCAGGAAACCACCCTGGCCACCGAAGCGGTGTTTCTCAATGGCGGCAGTAACGCCGTGGTGGCCCAAGTGGTGCGCAAAGGCACCGGCAAACCCCTGGAGAACGACACCCAGGTGCTCAAGGCCGATGACGTGAAAGGCGTGATCGATGCCTGGGCCTCGGACTTGCACCAGTCCTACCTCAAGCTCAAGGGCAACTAAGCTCGGCCCGGTTCCGGGCGAGATCTTCCAGGGCAGCGGCTACATCGCTGCCCTGGTCATTGGCCGACAAACCAGCGGTAGTAGGGGTTGGCCCCATCGCCTTGCAACACCTCGCGAATATCCCGGGCCCAGGCTTCGCGGTCGCCGTCGTAGGCGTGCAGGCTGGCGCGGTAGAACTGCATCAGGCGCTGGCCATGGGTGTTCATGCGCTGGGTGAAGTCGGCGCTGGCATTGAGCAGCGGTGCTGGCTGGCGCAGGTCCAGCAGGGCCGGCAGCACGCGGCTGATTTCCCGGGAGCGGACCCACGGCGCGTACTCGATGCGCGGCCGGTCGTCGGTCACCGCAGGTGCATCCCCGGCAAAGCGTTGCAGCCCCTGGCGGTCGGTGACCCAGGTGGCCAGCAGGGCGGCCGCCGAACTGACCCCGACGTCTTGCAGGGCCGTGCGCACGCTGTCCTGGCGGAAGCGCTGTTCGATGCGCGTGGCGTCCAGTTCGATGGGCGCCAGGGAGCCCACCAGAAGCATCTCGTGAAACTCGCTGGTCCACAGGCTGGCGTAGGGGAACACCTCAAGAAAGCTCTGCACCAGGGCGCGCGAGTCGTCGATGTTCTGGGTCGGCAGGGGCAGCCATTGGGCCACCAGGCCCTGGTGCTCCAGGCGGCGTGCGGCCAGTTGGTAGAAGTCCGTGGAATACAGGTTGACCACCCCGGCCGCAGAAGGCGGAGGCGGTTCCAGGGTGATCAGGTCATAGCGTTGCGGGCTGCGCAGCAGTTCCTGGCGACCGTCCCGCAGGCGCAGGTCCAGGCGCGGGTCGGCTGCCGCCTGGTAGTTGCCCTTGAACAGCGGCGCCGCCTTGATCACCGACGGTAGCAACTCTGCCACCACCCGCTGTTCCAGTTCGGGGTAGCGCAGCAGGGCGCCGGCGGTGATCCCGGTGCCAAAGCCGATGACCAGGGCCGAGCGCGGCTGGCCGTTGTGGATCAGCAGCGGCAGCAGGGCCTGGATGCGCATGTAGCGCAGGGATGGCATGGCGTCGCCGGTGTTCGACACCCCCTGGATGTACAGACGCTGGAACGCTCGGCTGCCTTGGCCTTGGGTGACCACGGCGACGGTGCCGCCACGGCCTTCTTCGTAGAACGCCAACGGCGCATTGCGCGCCCCGGGCAGCAACTGCGCCAGGCGCTCCACAGGGGTCAGCCAGGCCACGGCCAGGGACAGCAGGGCCACGGCAACCAAACCCTGGCGCCGCCCGCGCGTCACGCCCTGGCCATGGCGCACGGCCAGGTAACCGACCCCGGCCGCCACCAGGGCCAGGAGGCCGAGGGTGCGCACCAGCCCCAGCAGGGGTATCAGCAGGAAGCCGCACAGGGCCACGCCGAGGATGCCCCCCAGGGTGTTCACCGCCACCACCGCGCCCACATCCTGGCCGACCCGCTGCGGGCCTACGCACAGGCGCAAGGCCAGGGGGAAGGCGGCGCCCAGCAGCAGGGTTGGCACAAACACCATACACAGGGCCGCCACGGCAAAGCGTGCGCTCATGCCCAGCAACGGGCTGCCACCCAGGGCCAGCAGCGCGGCTTCGGCCTGGGTCTGGGCGAGGATCAGCCAGCGCCCCAGCAAGGCCACTTCGAGCAAGGCGAGCAAACCCGCGCCGGCGATCAACAGGCCGAACAGGCCCCAGGGATCACGCACCCGGTCGGCGCGGCGGGCCATCAGGCCGCTGCCGATAAACAGCCCGGCCAGGTAAGTGGCCAGCACCACCGCAAAGGCGTAGGTGCGGGTGCTCATGAACTGCACGATGGATTGGCTCCAGACCACCTCGTAGCCCAGGGCCACGCCGCCGGCAACGGCGTAGAGCATCAGCGCCAGGCGCGCGGGCGCGGCGTCGCCCCGAGGCTTGGCCGTGGGCGGCGGCGCCAGTAGCGGTTGACAACCGAGGGCGCCGAGGGCCGCCAGCAGGTTGAGCAGGGCGGCAAACAGTGCACTGCCGCGCACCCCCAGGGTGGCGATCAGGACAAAGGCACTGAGCAGGGTGCCGACAATCGCGCCGGCGGTGTTGGCCGCATACAGGCGGCCACCGGCCTGGCCCAGTTGCCCGGGGTCGGCCGCCAGAGCGCGGACCAGCACCGGCAGGGTGCCGCCCATCAAGGTTGCCGGCAGGCCCACCAGCACCAGGGGCAGGGCCCAGGCCAGCAGGCCGACCTGTTGCTGCAAGGTGGCGAACAGCTCGGCGGCCTGACCCAGGCCCAGGGTCGCGCCGACCCCGAACAGGGCCACCAGCAATTCCAGCCCGGCGTACAGGCGCAGCGGATTGGCCACCCGGTCGGCAACCCGGCCCAGCCACCAACCGCCCAATGCCAGCCCGGCAAAGAACGCGCTGATGCCGAGGGTGATGGCATACACCTCGACCCCGACCACCAGCGACAGTTGCTTGATCCACAGCACCTGGTAAATCAGCGCCGCGGTGCCGGAAACGAACAACAGTAATGCCGGAAACAATCGCGCGCGGGTGCCCAGCACGTGGCTGGCAAACTGTGGCCTTAAGAGGGGTGAACTCATGTTCCATGGCCTTATGCAGAAGTCGAAACAATCGATGGCCGCCCAAGGTTAGTACACAGCGGCCCTTAGCGTTGTAGGCGCTGGCTTGCCAGCGATGGCGATCTCAAAGCATGCACAAACCCCAAGGGCCCCATCGCCGGCAAGCCGGCTCCTACGGGAAACAGGCGAT